>SFIS01000005.1 GCA_004555245.1 Bacteroidales bacterium | reverse complement strand
CAGAGATTAACAACATCTGCATAAATCAACGAATTTGAATTTATTAACTAAATATATTTTGAAAATTTCATAGGAAGCACATCAAACTGTACACCCTACATAACAAGGTACTGTCTTACAGACAGTCGCCCTGCTGATTGTAACCCGGGACTGTGTCCCGGGCTACGACCGCTTCGCTTAGTATAGCCTTGCAGGCTATCCCCCCTCACGTTTTTGCAGAAGTAATCTCAGTTGTCTGTGTTGTATGTCACTTCGTGACATCCCCAGTTGCGCCCGTTCTTCCCGTTGTCATTGTTGTCTGTGTTGTCGTTTTTAAAAAAGTACGAGGATGTGTTGTAGTCTAAAGAATTCTGTAATGTCTGTGTTGTATGTATCAAGCTTCGGACAGCCTTGCAGGCTATTCCCCTCACGTGTCAATATAGGTATGTCTGGACTCAAGCACGGAGCTGTACATTCTATAGCCACTCTACACCTGCCTACAAAAAAAAGGTGTAGCAGAACTACACCTTATTATATATATGGCACAGACGGCTGTGCATGACTGCGCCGCAGACTACGGGAGGGTGATCTCGCCAGAACCGTAGCAGCGATGGTGAGCCTCGTCGTACAGGACGCAGAACTGTCCCGGGGCGACACCGTGGATGGGTTTGGCGGCTTCGATACGGCAGATGCCGCCACCAAGAGGGGTCAGCGTGGCGCGGCTGTAGTCGGCGGTGTGGCGTATCTTTATCGTTATGCCGAGGGTGCCGGCATCTGGGGCGTCGGCGATGACGGGCACAGTGAGCCAGTTGATGTCGTGTATGAGGAACTCAGAACTGTAGGCACTGGCAGGGTCGTAGCCATGCGAGAGATAGATGATGTTGCGGCGGACGTCTTTCTTCACCACAAACCACGGTCCGCCGCCGAAGCCCAGACCCTTACGCTGGCCTATCGTGGCAAACCAATGGCCCTTGTGTCTGCCCACAAGGCGGCCCGTCTCTATCTCTATGGCGTCGCCCTCGCGCTCGCCGAGATACATACGGAGATAGTCGTTGTAGTTGATCTTGCCGAGGAAACAGATGCCCTGCGAATCCTTGCGGCGCGCATTGACGAGGCGGTTCTCCAAGGCGATGCGACGCACCTCCTCTTTCAGCAGATGCCCGATGGGGAAGACGGCTTTCTGAAGCTGCCACTGATAGAGCTGCGCAAGGAAGTCGGTCTGGTCCTTGACAGGGTCGGGACTGGTGCAGAGCCATTTCCTGCCATCGCCGTCAGTCTCCGTAGTGGCATAGTGTCCGGTGGCGATGAGGTCGTAGTCGCAGCCGCGCTTGTCGTTGAAGGCGCCGAACTTGATGAGGCGGTTGCACATAACATCGGGGTTGGGAGTATAGCCGTGGCGGACCTTCTCCATCGTGTAGTACGTCACACGGTCCCAATACTCACGGTGACAGTCCACTACCTCAAGACGGCATCCGTAGCGGCGGCAGAGGGCGGTAGCCATCTCAAGGTCTTCTTCTGAAGAGCAGTCCCACGGCTCGTCAGACTTGTCTTCCGGACCGATGCGTATGTAGAAGCAGTCGGGACGGATGCCCTGCTCGCAAAGAAGATGCAGGGCGACGGCGGAATCAACGCCTCCGGAGAGGAGGAGCGCAAGTGTCTGGGTGGATGATATGCTTGACATGATGATGCGTATGGATGAGTGTAGGGAGATGATGCGGACTGCGGGACAAGCCGGACGGTATGGGGCGGTGTGCCGGACGGTATGGGTCAGTATGCCGAACGGTATTTCCCTTCCTCCTTGTCGTTGAGCATGGAGAGGTATGAGTTGTAGCGCGAGAGGGAGATGTAGTGCTGTTCGACGGCGGCAAGAACGGCGCAGCCGGGTTCGTGCGTGTGGGTGCAGTTGTTGAAGCGGCAGTCTTTCGAGAAGCGGAATATCTCCTTGAAATACGAGCAAATCTCTTCCGGCTCCATATCGAATGTGCCGAAGCCCTTGATGCCCGGGGTGTCTATCACCCAGCCGGAGTGCTGTCCGGCGTGCGGGAGAGGGAGCATCTCAGAGAAGGTGGTGGTGTGCATGCCAGTGTTGTGAGCATCGGAAATCTCCGCCGTGCGCAGGTTGGCACCCGGAAGGATGGCGTTGAGGAGCGTTGACTTGCCCACGCCGCTGTTTCCGCTGAACAGTGTCACCTTGCCATGAAGCATGGCGGTGAGTTCGGCGACGCCTGTCCCCTCGGTCGCGGAGAGTGCGATGCAGGTGTAGCCCACTGTGTCGTAGAGCTGCATCAGGAGCTGCTGCATGTGCAACTCGTCGGGAGAGAGGATGTCCGTCTTGTTGAATGCAAGGATGACAGGAACGGAATAAGCCTCGGCGGAGGCAAGGAAACGGTCGATGAATGTCGTGGATGTCTCGGGATAGTTGACCGTCACGACAAGCACCGCCTGATCTACATTGGCGGCGATGATATGGCTCTGCTTCGAGAGATTCTGCGATTTACGGATGATATAGTTACGGCGGTCGGCTATCTCGGTGATGAAGGCGGTGCCTTCGCGGTTGGGCTGTATGGTCACACGGTCGCCCACGGCAACGGGATTGGTGCTGCGGATGCCCTTCAGGCGGAAGTTGCCTTTTATCTTACAATCGACGGTGCTCCCCTCGTCGGTGAGCACCGTGTACCAATATCCTGTGTTTCGTATTACAAGTCCTGTCATGCGTAGAGATGATTGATGGATTTCTGCCTGCTGGCGCAGTGTGTCATGGCTATGTGGCAAAAGCGGGGCGGCGGACGGGACGCTGGTCCTGACCGCCGCCGCACAGGGGGCTTTCGCCCGCAGTGGCCTTAAAGCAGGAAAGCAAAAAGGCGGTACGGGTTATACGGTCATAATCTCCTTGTTCTTCTCGGCAAGGATTTCGTCAATCTTCTTGATGTATCTGTCGTGCAGCTTCTGCAGCTTCTCTTCCGCATCCTTCTGCTCGTCTTCAGCCAGACCGTCCTTGACGGCTTTCTTCAGCGTGTCCTTGTATTCGCCGCGTGTCTTGCGTACGGAGACTTTAGCCTTCTCGCCGATGCCGTTACACTGCTTGGCGAGTTCGCGGCGGCGCTCTTCTGTAGGCACGGGGATGCAGAGACGTATGATCTCACCGTTGTTGTCGGGCGTGATGCCGAGGCTTGAGTTGATGATGGCCTTCTCTATGTCACGTATCGCTTTCTTGTCCCACGGACGTATGGCGATGGTGCGAGGGTCGGGGGTGGAGATATTCGCCACCTGGTTGATAGGCACTGTCGTGCCGTACGATTCGACCTTTATGCCGTCAACAAGGGCTACGTTGGCTCTGCCGGCACGGATATGCGAGAGTTGTTCTTCGAGATACATGCAGGCCATGCTCATCTCTTCCTCTGCATTGTTGAGGGTTGTTTTTACGTCTATCATAATTATGTATGTTTTGTGGGTTGGTCAAGGTGGTGGGATGTGCGACGCGGGCGCGGCGGGCTGGATGTGGCATAAGGTAACGTCTGCCAGACTTACGGGCCTTGCCTTTGCGTACAAAAAAAAGAGACAAGAACGTAAAGAAGTCAAGGAGTCAGACGCTGCACGATGTGTGCCGGTGGCGTTCTGGCTTCTCACCTCCTTGCCTTCTTGTCTCTCTGTTGCGGGCTGGCGTAACATACGGAGACATCGCACGCAGCCCGGGCTATGGCGTATGGAGATACGCCTGCGGCTTACTTCTTCTCTGCAGGAGCCTGTCCGTCAGCGGCAGGGGCAGCTTTCTGATCTGCAGCAGGTGCAGGAGCGGCATCCTGCTTTGTCTGGCTCGCACCGAAACCTGGCAGGTTGGTCGGGTTGGTGGCACTCTGTTCTGTTGCAGCCTTCTCTATAACGCTCTGCTCAGAGAGGGCTGTCGGAGCCACGTATGCACAGATGACGCTGAGAACTACCATTGCGCCGGCGAGGGTCCATGTGGCTTTCTCGATGAAGTCTGTTGTCTTACGCACACCGAG
The DNA here is from genome assembly GCA_004555245.1 of Bacteroidales bacterium. GTDB lineage: Bacteria > Bacteroidota > Bacteroidia > Bacteroidales > Bacteroidaceae > Prevotella. Next base: position 49,319 of record SFIS01000005.1, on the reverse strand, counting down.
CACGGCATTGCCGCCTGCGAAACCGGTAGAGAGGCCGCCGCCTTTCGATTCCTGAATGAGAACGATGGCTATCATCATGATAGCGGCAATGACGATGAGGATTACGAATAATGTGTACATCTTCTTGTTTGTTTTGTTTTATTTGTTTTTTTTACTGTTATTATAGACTACTTTTTCAAGAAACCTTATTTGGTCTGCAAAATAAGCGTTTTTTCCCGGATTAGCCAAATTTAAACGCTTAATAATCTCTAAAGCCTGCGAATATCTGCCTTGCCGCACATAGATTTGCGCCATCGTCTCGGTGCAGATGTCGTCAGAGACGGGTTCCGTAACCTCGTCCCGGCTCTGCGGCTCGTCTGTCAGCTCAGGCAAGACGATACGTCCTCCGCCCTCTTGCGATATGAAGGTATCGATAAGGCTCTGCCCCTTCATCCGCGGAGTGTCCTGACAGGCGGGCTCTTCCTCGTCCTTGCTGCATTCAAGGAGATACGCCACATAATCGACAGTGGCATCGACGGGGGTCGGCTTACGACGCGGAGAGGCTTCACCGCCGGCTTCTTCGTCAGGTTTGATGGTGCAGAGGAAGTTGTCGATAAGTTCCGTCGTGCGGCTGCCGTTATCTCCGGAAGGCTGTGCCGCAGTGGCTTCAGACGCTGGCTTGGATGCCGGACGCAGCTTGTAGTGGGCTGCCTCGATGAGCTGGAAGAGGATGCGGCGGTCGCTGATGTATATGGCGGCGCGGCGCAACTCCTCGTCGAACGTCGGGTCGTGGAGGAGATAGAGATTCTGCAACATCAGCAATCGGGCGGGCTGATAGTAGGGATGCAACGCTATGAGGCTCCGGAGATCGTACAATGTCTCACGGTCCATGCGCTCCGGGTGTGCTATCAGTTCGGTCAGATTCATCATGTTGTGCAGTGTGAATTAGGATGCAAAGTTACAAAAAAATACTGAAAATGCCCGTCTCTTTATATAAAAAAGTGGCAGAATGGCTTTTTTTTGCCGCTCTGCACATAAAATCCAGAGCCTTTTTTGTAACTTTGCACCTGATTTCAACGCACGAAGGAGACAACCGGAACAAAGAACAGGAAGAACAATGACGAAAAAGACAAACCCTTGGGCGTGGGTGCCGACGCTCTATTTCGCAGAAGGTCTGCCCAATGTCCTCGTCACGGGACTGGCAGCGGTGATGTATATGCAGATGGGGCTGACGGATGCCGAACTCGGTCTCTATACAGGATGGCTCGCCCTGCCGTGGGTGGTGAAGCCGCTGTGGAGCCCGTTTGTCGATCTGCTGAAGACAAAGCGGTGGTGGGTGACGGCTATGCAGCTGCTCATCGGAGCGGCGCTGGCGGGCATTGCGTTCACCATTCCGACGGCGTTCTGGTTCCAGAGCACGATGTTCTTCTTCTTCGTGATGGCATTTGCAAGTGCGACACACGACATCTCCGCTGACGGATTCTACATGATAGAACTCAACGAACACGAGCAGGCGAAGTTCGTGGGCATACGAAACACGTTCTACAGAGTGGCTGTGATATTCGGCAACGGCGTACTCGTCTCGCTTGCCGGAGTGCTGCAGGTGCTTTTCCGCAACCGCATAGCATTCACCTGGAGCCTCATCTTTTACGGACTGGCAGGGCTTTTCATAGCGCTATGGCTCTATCACGGCATCAACATGCCACGCCCGAAAGACGACAGACAGGCCGAAGGCAGCATAGCCAAGGTGGCAAGCGGGCTGCGCGAGATGTTCGTGTCATACTTCACGAAGTTCCCTCTGAAGGAGACTCTCGCCGTGCTGATGTTCCTGTTGTTCTACCGTTTCCCCGAAGCACTGCTCAACACCATGACCAAGACCTTTCTCATGCGCCCCAACGCAAGCGGCGGACTGGGTCTGTCGCCGCAGGAATACGGTCTGGCGAACGGCACGGTAGGACTTGTCGGACTGCTGCTCGGCGGCATAGTGGGAGGCATCCTTGTCAGCCGCGACGGCATGAAACGGTGGCTGTGGCCGATGGTTTGCGCCATCACGCTGCCCGATGTGGTGTATATCATACTCAGCTACACACTGACTTCCGACATCTTCATCGTCAGCACATGCCTTTTCATTGAGCAGTTCGGATACGGACTCGGATTCACTGCTCTCACCCTCTATATGCTCTACTACAGCCAGGGAGCCTACAAGACATCACACTACGCCGTCTGTACCGGCATCTCATACTTGGGACTGATGCTACCCGGAATGGTGTCGGGATACATAAAAGACGCGGTGGGCTACCGAATGTTCTTCATCATCGTCATGGCAAGCTGCGCCGTGACATTCCTCGTGACGGCTTTCCTAAAGTTCGACCCGCAGTTCGGGAAACGCAGGAACGACAACACGGACGACATGGACGAGCATCTGACAGAGCCGGAAAACTAACACAAAACCATACCAAAGCAAGAAGAAACATGGAAACAGGACTGACATACACATCCGAAATGACCGTCGGACAGCAGCACCTTGCAGAAAACGCAGGCAGCGGCGACCTGCCTGTACTCGCCACGCCAGCCATGATAGCACTCATGGAGAACGCCGCAATGAACGCTGCCGCACAACAACTGGCAGACAACGAGAGCACCGTAGGCAGCATGATAAACGCAACACACATACGACCGACAACAGAAGGATGCCGCGTGAAAGCCACCGCAACTCTCACAGCAGCAGAAGGAAGAAAGCTGACATTCAACATCGTGGCGGAAGACGAGAAGGGAAAGATTGGCGAAGCGACACACGAGAGATTCGTCATCGACCGCCAACGCTTCATGGCGAAGGCAAGAGGCTGAAATCACCGGACAAGAGCAAAACGCCGGAAAACAATTGACAATAATCAAGAAATGGCAAGTTTTTTGAAAAAGAAAGCGTACATAATACACCGTTTCTGAATTATTCGCTAACTTTGCGCGCGGAAAAATCGAAAACAACTGACCGCACTGAGTAGATTTTCTTGATACGCTCTTACTTCAGAAACACAAAATGCGTTTTGCGGAATCATACTGCCAACAAAGCAACATACGCACAACCGCCCAAAAGGCAAGCCACGAAAAAAGGATTTCAACACTTGTTCAGACACCCCAACATCTCCATTCCGACAGACAAACATCTGCCGCAAGGCTTCTTTTGCACCCCTTCTCCCACTTCCAAAAGCCTATTTGGACAGGCAGTTGAATGTTTACACATAATTTAAAAAAACATAATAAGTGAACGTGATGTTTGCCGGTGTAAGCAAAAAGTAGTAACTTTGCCGCGTTATTTGCACAACAGACAAGAATCAGAACAATACATACACTCTACAAAAGCGTGAAAATAAAGGAAGCTCTTGATGCCCTTGAACAGTTCGCGCCTCTGCCCTTGCAGGAAAGCTACGACAATGCTGGTCTGCAGGTAGGACTGACAGAGGCCGACGTCTCAGGGGTTTTATTGTGTCTTGACGTGACGGAAGACGTCGTGGAGAATGCCATCCGCAAAGGCTGCAACCTTGTCGTGTCACATCATCCCCTACTCTTCAGAGGACTGAAACAAATCAGTGACGCCGACTATGTGCAGCGCACAGTGTGGAAAGCGATACAGCACAACATCGCCATCGTAGCCATGCACACCAATCTCGACAACGCTAACAACGGCGTCAACCACAAAATAGCGCAGAAGATCGGGCTGTGCGACGTGCGCTTCCTCGCCGACACACGCACCGTCAGCGACAAGTTCGGCGGACTGACACCTGCCGGACAACTGACAGGAGGCAGCGGCATAATCGGGAAACTGGAGCAGCCAATGAAGGCAGAAGATTTCATCAGCCTCGTCAAGAAGACATTCTCCGTCAACTGCTGCATGACAAACGAACTGCTCGAAAGAGACATACAGACCGTGGCAGTATGCGGCGGAGCCGGAGCTTTCCTGCTGAACGAGGCAAGACGGCAACACGCCGACGCCTTCATCACGGGCGAGATGCACTATCACGAATATTTCGGAGCCGAACAGGAGATACAGATAATGGTGATAGGACACTACGAATCAGAGCAGTTCACGACACAACTCATGCAGGAAATCATAGAACGACGTTTCGCCGGAATCCCCATACACCAGCACGGGACAACAAACCCGATACGGTATTGGGTGTAGGACAGCAAAGAGAAAAACAAGAACAGAGACTGCACAAAGCCAGAACAAGAACAGGAAAAAAGACAAAACAGAATACAACATATACAACACTATGGCAAAGAAAACAAAGGACATGACCGTTGAGGAGAAGCTCAAGGCTCTCTATCAGCTCCAGACAACATTGTCAGCAATCGACGAGAAGAAAGCCCTGCGCGGCGAACTGCCTCTCGAAGTTGAAGACCTCGAAGACGAAGTGGCAGGCCTTGCAACCCGTATCGAGAAAATCACAGCCGAGATAGAGGAGTTCCAGAAAGCCGTCTCGCAGAAACGCAACGACATAGAACTGGCGAAAGAGAGCGTCGAGCGCTACAAGCAGCAGCTCGACACCGTTCGCAACAACCGCGAATATGACACGCTGACAAAGGAAATCGAATTCCAGAACCTCGAGATACAGCTCTGCGAGAAGAAGATAAAAGAAGCCCAGGTGAAGGTGAGCGAACGCACACAGGACCGCAGCAGGGCCCAGCAGGCAATGGAAGAGCGCAAGAAAGACCTCGAATCCAAGCGTGCCGAACTCGACGAGATAATGGAAGAGACACGCGCCGAAGAAGAACAGCTTCGCGAGAAAGCCGACGACATCGAGCTGCGCATAGAGGCACGCCTCCTGCAGAGCTTCAAACGCATCCGCAAAAACGCACGCAACGGCCTCGGCGTAGTCTATGTGCAGCGTGACGCTTGCGGCGGCTGCTTCAACAAAATACCGCCACAGAGACAGCTCGACATCAAGATGCACAAGAAAATCATCGTTTGCGAATACTGCGGACGCATTCTCGTCGATCCGGAACTGGCAGGCGTGAAACTCTCTGCCGCAGGAGAAGACAAACCCAAGAAGCGCCGCACAATACGCAAGAAAAGCTCAGAGACACCGGAAGAATGATGTCTCGCATTAATACGGCAGCATAGGCGAAGAAGTTACGGAAGGTAGCAGGAAGTGTTAACGTGTATTAAATAAAAGCCCGTTTCCTTTCGTATATCGCAAAAAAAGCGTACCTTTGCACCCGCTTTTAAGATAAAGCACATCGGAGATCCGCTAGCTCAGTTGGTAGAGCACAACACTTTTAATGTTGGGGTCTTGGGTTCGAGCCCCAAGCGGATCACATAGAGACAGGAGCAAATGCTTCTGTCTCTTTTTTTTGTTTAAACATTTTTGAAGGAGAGGAGAACGAGAGCGGATGCCCGACATGTCACGAAACGTGTTGCCAAAGGCTGCACCGGGACAGGCAGGACATTCTTTATTGTATAGCCAAGCATTCGTTTGCATGAGGCAGGACATTCTTCAGTTATGCATTCACCTCATCTTTATATATCGGAGCCAGGCGTAGTGCCGGCGCGAGGCGAGATAGCCGGTGTGTCGTTCGTGGGCATACGCTTCGCGCTCGAAAGAGATGTTGCGGTAGGCATTGCCTTTCATGCAGAGCCTCACCATCCACTCGGCGACATACCAAAGATAGAAAAACACATAGCCCATCTCTTTCATCTGCGCAGTGTGTATGGCCTCGTGGTTGAGCATGAGGCTGTCGGGCGTGCATCCGCGGCGCACGAAACAGACGCCGAAGAGATTGACGGCGTCGTAGCCGCGCAACGGAATGAAACGGTTGAAGATGATTTTCATGATGTCTGACTGTTATGCCGCCCACCGGTGGAGAATGCCGGCCAGGCGTCCGTGCGATGTGTCCGGAGCCGCAGATTGCGATGCGGGGCGGGCGCAGGGAGGATGTTCAGTATGCAAAAGTAATGTTTTCGGCGGTAAAAGACGGCGTTTCGCAAACTCTTTTCATATTTTTTATAACAGTAGGGAGACAGAATCGTTTCAGTGAAGGGATGCAGGCAGAAGGCGGGTATGGTGCAGACGGGGAAATTCATTGTAGCAGTATGGTAACACTGTTGTCACTTTCATGTAACACGATTGGTGTAATTTTGCAGCCGTAATCAAAAAGGCATGTTAGAACAGAAAGTATGACAGAAGACAAAAGAAGACATTTCAGGATGACCCGACTGGCAGCATCGGCAGTGTTGCTGCTTCTTTCGTCCGCCGCCCTTGCCGCCGATATCAAGGGCAAGGTCGTTGACAAGGCGAGCGGCGAGGCTCTGATAGGTGCTACAGTGATGTTAGGCAAGGAAGGCGCAGTGACAGACGCGGAGGGACGTTTCCGCTTCACGGGACTTGCGAAAGGCAGATACACGTTGCAGGTGAGCTATCTCGCCTACAGGACAACGCTGGTTGACAACGTGGCGGCGAAGGATGCCGAGGATGCCGCTGAGACTGTCGTGGAGATGGAAGAAGACCGCCAGACGCTGGGCGAAGTGACCGTGACGGGCATGTCGCGGCAGAACACGGACGCGGCGATGATAGAGGCGGCGAAGCTGAGCAACATGGTTGTGAGCAACATCTCTGCCCAGGAAATCAAGCGTTCGCAGGACAGCAATGCGGGAGAGGTGATACGCCGCGTGCCGGGCATCAGCATCATCGACGACAAGTTTGTGATGGTTCGCGGCTTGTCGCAACGATATAACAATGTATGGGTGAACGGCGGTGCGGTGCCGAGTTCCGAGGCGGACGCCCGCGCTTTCTCTTTCGACATCATACCGAGCAGCCAGATAGACAATCTCGTGATAGTGAAATCGCCCAATGCGGAATATCCGGCCGACTTCAGCGGCGGTTTCATCCAGATCAGGACAAAGGACATCCCGTCAGCAAACAGCCTCTCCGCCTCTGCGGGCTTCAGCATGAACAGCTCTACATCTTTCAGGACTGCGAAGCGTGCGCATCACAGCGGCACGTTCCCTCCTGCCGGCGACGTGTCGCTGACGGGCAGCGGGCTGAACAACGACTGGCGCGTGAAGGACGTGACGCCCTGGGGCGACCTGAAGCTGTCGGGCGACTGGAGCCTCCGCCGCAACTTCGGGAAGATGAAGTTCGGCATGGTAGGAGCGGTGAGCTACACCGACGAGGCGCGCACATACACCGACATGACGAACAATCTCTATGGCGTGTATGACGCCGCCAACGACCGCAGCAACTATCTGCGGCAGTCAACCGACAACCAGTACAACCGCAACAGCCGTCTCGGCGGCATGCTCAACCTCGCCCTGCTCTCGCCTTCGGGCAGACACAAATATGAGCTGAAGAATATCGTCAACAACCTGACAAACCGCCGATATACAGACCGAAGCGGCATAAACGCCCAGTCAGACAACGAGACGGGTGCAGAATACTACTACCGCAGCCGTCTGACCACCAACACGCAGCTGACAGGCAAGCACGCCTTCGACAACGACCAGATAGAATGGAGCGGCAGCTACTCGTTTGCCAACAGATTGATGCCCGACCGCCGGCGCTACACCATCGACGACGCTCTTGAGCGTGGCACGATGATGCTCACTGCCGGAAACGAGATCAACCGTGAGTTCACGAAACTCGGCGAGCACATCGCATCGGTTAATGTCAGCGACAGCCACACCTTCAGTTTCATGGACTTGAAGGTGGGAGCCTACGGCGAATACCGCAGCCGCAAATACACGACGCGCCAGTTCATCTACAGCTGGAACATGGAAGAGAACAACCTGCCCGCCGACTTCCGCACGATGGACATGACGGAGCTGCTGTCTGACGAGCAGTATTTCGGCGACGACAAGCTGTATCTCATCGAAGAGAAGTGCATGCGCAACAACTACAAGGGCAACAACCTTCTCGGTGCGGGCTACGTCTCAGCCGTCGTGCCTCTCGGGCGGTGGGATGTTAATGCCGGCGTACGCTACGAGCACAACAGCATGGAGCTGATCACGAACTCGCGCGACGATGTCGAGAGCTGGCAGAGCCGTTTCTACCGCAGCAACGACATCTTCCCTTCGCTCAACACGACGTTCCACATCAACCGCCTGCAGCAGCTTCGCCTTGCCTACGGCAAGTCGGTCAACCGTCCGGAGTTCCGCGAGGTGTCGCCCTCGGTTTACTACGATTTCGACCTCGCCTCTCATGTTCAGGGCAATGTTGACCTGAAGTCGTGCTACGTCCAGAACATCGACCTCCGTTATGAGATATATCCCTCGAAGGGCGAGATGATCAGTCTCGCCGCCTTCTACAAGCATTTCTCCAACCCGATAGAATGGACTTACACCGTGGCGGGCGGCACAAGCCTGGTCTATTCTTACGAGAACGCCAAGAGTGCCGACAATGTCGGTGTGGAACTTGACATACGCAAGCGGCTCGACTTCATCGGCATGCCAGACTTCTCGCTCTCGCTTAACGGCACACTGATATACTCGCGTGTGAAGTTTGACGACAACTCGCTTCACGAGAATCGCCCGATGCAGGGTCAGTCGCCTTATCTCGTCAATGCGGGTCTGTTCTACACCCACCCCAGCAACCGTCTGAACGTCTCGCTGCTCTACAACCGCATAGGCAAGCGCATCATCGGTGTGGGCAGGAGCGAAGGCACGACAGGCAGCGACGAGAACGCCCGTGTGCCTGACAGCTACGAGATGCCGAGGGACGTGATTGACCTCGCCGTGTCGCAGAAGATAGGCAAGCACTTCGAGCTGAAAGCCAACATACGCGACCTTCTGGCACAGAAAGTGAGCTACAAGCAGTTTGCCGAGACAAAGACGAAAGACGGCACGGAGAAGGAGGTGGAGCAGGTCACCAAGCAGTACAAGCCCGGACGCAACATAGGCATAACAGCCGTTTACACCTTCTGAGCCCGGCTTGTCTCAAAAACAAGCCTTCGCTCTCCGAAGAGCAAGCCCAGTCTGTCTCGACAGCATGACAAACAAGCTAAACCGGAGACACTGTCTCCAACATCATATTTTCAAAAACAAAAACCGAAAGACAATGAAAAGAGAAAAGTTTTTAGGATGCGCAAGCCTCATGGCGCTTGCAATGTGCATGACAGCGTGCAGCAGCGACGACGACCCCGTACCTCCCTCAACCGCCGAGAACTACGTATGGACCACCGACGGCGGCCTTAAGGCGTGCGACCACCTTCTGTTCAGCGCCACCGACAACAGCGAAGATGCGTCAGGCACACAGATTGGCAACGGCGACGCAGAGTTCGTCTTCACCGGCAAGCAGACACTGAAGAAAGGCACCTATCTGCTGAAGGGATGGGTATATATAGCCGACGGGGCGGAGCTCACCATCGAGCCGGGAACCGTCATAAAGGGCGACAAGCAGACGAAGGCGTCGCTCATCGCCGAGCGCGGCGGCAAGCTCATCGCCAAGGGTACGGCATCGGAGCCTATCGTCTTCACTTCTGAAGAAGAGCCGGGCAACCGCAAGCCGGGCGACTGGGGAGGCATCATCATCTGCGGAAAGGCGAAGAACAACCAGACGGAGATGCAGATAGAGGGCGGCCCGCGCGCCAAGCACGGCGGCAACGACGACAGCGACAACTCGGGCGTATTGAGCTATGTCCGCATCGAGTTTGCCGGCTATCCCTTCCAAACCGACCAGGAAATCAACGGCCTCACACTCGGCTCGGTGGGCAGCGGCACACAGATTGACCACGTGCAGGTGTCATACTCCAACGACGATTCGTACGAATGGTTCGGCGGCACGGTGAACTGCAAGTATCTTGTGGCTTTCCACGGCTGGGACGACGATTTCGACACGGACAACGGTTATTCAGGTGCCGTGCAGTATGGCCTCATCGTGCGCAACGCGAAGATAGCCGACAAGTCGCAGAGCAACGGCTTCGAGAGCGACAACAACGCGGGCGGCTCTGACGTGGCGCCATACACTAACGCCACGTTCAGCAACATCACCATCCTCGGCCCGAAGACACAGAGCGGCGTGGATTTCAAGAACAGCACCGACTTCATCACCGGCGGCAGCTTGAACCCCAACAACGGCTCCGCACTCGGCAAGTTCCAGTCTGCCATGCAGATACGCCGCAGCTCGCGCCTGAACATCATCAACTCTGTAGCAGCAGGCTGGCCAATAGGTCTGATAATCGATGGAGAGAAGGGCGACACGCCGGCACAGGCAAAGGCCGGCACCATCCGCCTGCACAACAATGTCTTCGCCGACATGGATGTCACAGGCTCTGACGCCAACAAGGTGTATGACGACGTGCTGTACGATGCTGTCGGCCAGAGTGTCATCGACGCCTCAAAGCCGTCATGGTCAAACACCTTCTTCTTCCAGGAAGCCCTGAAGAACAAGTCTTACACAAGCGCAGACGACCTCAAGCTCCGCGACGCATACAACGTAGGCTCGCCCTTCATGCCGTCGGCAGACAGCCCGCTGCTCTCTATGGCATCGTTCGAGGGCGAGACAAGCGGCTGGCTCGACCGCGTGAGCTATGTCGGAGCATTCAACGCCACAGACAACTGGCTGAGCGGCTGGACAAACTTCGACCCGCAGAACACGAAATACTGATAACCTGCAACCATCGAAAGACACCGGACGGGTGCTCATGCTAAACATAACAGGTCACGTTACAATAATCCAATCCCGTCCGTTATTGTAAATGATATATTACACTAAGAAACCCAAATCGGGGATGCGCCGCATGCGATGTGTAGCACATCCCCGTATTTTTATGCCCTGCCGTGCCAGCCCGGGGCGGCGACGAGGGAGAGAGGCGTGAATGACAAAAAGACACGGAAAGAGGACGGAACGCTGCAAAGTGTCAAGAGGAAGCCCCGTAGGGCGACTGTCTGTCTTGCAGGCGTTTTAACATTTCCGCTCTTGCTGAAACGTAAAAGTCTCTCACGAAACACAGGTTGGAGAGGCAGAAAAGTATGGTTTTCGGGGCAAAACATGGTATTTGAAAGGGCAAAACAGTCTTTCTTGCTACCCAAGATAGTCAACCTTGCAACCCAAGACAGTCAATCTTGAAGCCCAAGATAGTCAACCTTGCAACCCAAGATAGTCAACCTTGCAACCCAAGATGTAGTGTTTTGGCATCCGACATGGCAGAAAACGAAGTGTCGTTCATATAACACACTGTATCACAGCAAATTACAGAAATATGAAAATACAGCGCACAGAGAACGGCAGAGAGAGGGTCGGAGACGTACAGCGTCTGTATCCGCATTTTTAACATTGTTAATTCTGACACTTTGTAAAGCGGAGGCAAGGCAGGGCAAGCAGCATACAAAAGAAAACAGAAATACAGCCGCTTGTGACACACGGCTGTATTTCTGTTTCATGTCAGTTCTGTCTCGAAGATGGAGAGTGTCAGAGAGGGTAGTCTTCAAAGGCATACAGGATTGTAGAGAGATAGCGTTCGCCCGTGTCAGGGAGCAGCACCACGATGCGCTTGCCGGCATTCTCCGGACGTTTCGCAATCTCAGCCGCTGCGAAGGCAGCCGCTCCTGACGATATGCCCACGAGCAGTCCCTGCTCTTGCGCCAGCTGGCGTCCGGTGCGTATGGCATCGTCGTTGTCAACATCAAACACCTCGTCAACCACGTCGGCGTCGTACGTCTTCGGCACAAAGCCTGCTCCGATGCCCTGAATCTTGTGAGCCCCGCTCTTTCCGCCGTTCAGCACAGGCGACGAAAGAGGCTCTACAGCCACGATCTTCACGTCGGGGTTCTTCTCTTTCAGAGCCTTTCCGATGCCCGACACAGTGCCGCCCGTGCCCACACCGGCAACGAAGATATCCACTTTCCCGTCAGTGTCGCGCCATATCTCCTGTCCCGTAGTGGCGTAATGCTTTGCGGGGTTGGCAGGATTTTCAAACTGCTGGAGAATGACAGAGCCGGGCGTGGCGTCGCGCAATGCCTCTGCCTTCGCTATCGCACCCTTCATGCCGTCGGCTCCGGGAGTGAGCACCACTTCGGCACCATAGGCCTTCACGAGGTTGCGGCGCTCAACGGACATCGTCTCGGGCATGGTGAGGATGAGGCGATAGCCTTTCACTGCGCTGACAAGAGCCAGGCCGACACCCGTGTTGCCCGATGTCGGCTCGATGATTGTCGCACCGGGTTTCAGCACTCCGCGCGCCTCGGCATCCTCTATCATGGCGAGGGCGATACGGTCTTTCACTGAACCGCCGGGGTTGAAATATTCCACTTTTGCGATGATGGGGGTCTTAAGACCACGTGCGGCAGAGAATGTGCCGAGTTCGAGAAGCGGCGTGTTGCCGATAAGCTCTGTAAGTTTTTTTGCTATTGCCATAGTCGTAATGTATTTGAATTATATGTTTTGTTGTCAGACGAAAGGGTTTCTGAATTGTTTCCGGGTGCAAAATTACTAACTTTCACCCACCCCCACAATACCAAACGTTTGGTATATCACACATAAGATTTATGGTATATGCACGCCCGAGCCCCATAAACAAAGGCGTGCAGGAGAACTGGCGGAAACGGCGTGTTGCTTAATTTATAATAAAAAATGTATGAAAATGTATGAGATACGGAATATTTATAGTACATTTGCATAATGATTGCCGCCCACACACCTCATCGCCCGCCGCAGGCAGAGGTGGAGAAGAAGGCGGAGAAAGTGAAACCATATTACCAGAAAATGAATATACTTGAACTATCAGAACAGGAGATTGTCAGAAGACAGTCGTTGGAAGAGTTGCGCAACATGGGCATCGACCCATATCCCGCCGCAGAATATCCCGTTGACGCATACAGCGATGACATCATCGCCAACTTCACCGAGCCGGAGCACGACGCAGAAGGCAACGCCGTGCGCGAGAGCATGAGACAGGTCTCCATTGCCGGACGCATGATGACACAGCGCATCATGGGCAAGGCGGCTTTCATCGAGCTGCAGGATTCAAAAGGCAGAGTACAGGTCTATGTCACACGCGACGACCTCTGTCCGGGAGAGAACAAGGACATGTACAACAAGGTGTTCAAGAAACTGCTTGACATCGGAGACTTCGTAGGCGTGAAAGGCTTCGTCTTCCGCACGCAGACAGGAGAAATCTCCGTTCACGCACAAGAACTCACACTGCTCTCTAAATCGCTCAAGCCGCTGCCTATTGTGAAATACAAGGACGGCGTGGCATACGACAAGTTTGAAGACCCCGAGCAGAGATACAGACAGAGATATGTCGATCTCGTTGTCAACGACGGAGTGAAAGACACGTTCCTGAAACGCGCCACCGTGGTGCGCACGCTGCGAAAGGTGCTCGACGAGGCTGGATACACAGAAGTGGAGACACCTATTCTGCAGTCTATTGCAGGAGGCGCATCGGCAAGACCCTTCATCACACACTTCAATGCCCTCAACGTACCGATGTATATGCGCATCGCAACAGAACTGTATCTCAAACGCCTCATCGTGGGCGGATTTGAAGGCGTGTATGAGATAGGAAAGAACTTCCGCAACGAAGGCATGGACAAAAACCATAACCCCGAGTTCACCTGCATGGAGCTGTATGTCTCGTACAAGGACTACAACTGGATGATGTCTTTCACCGAGAAACTGCTCGAGACAATATGCACCGCCGTCAACGGCAAGCCCGAGACAGAGATCGACGGCAAGACAATATCGTTCAAGGCCCCATTCCGCCGCCTGCCTATACTCGACGCCATCAAGGAGAAGACTGGCTACGACCTCAACGGAATGAGCGAAGACGAGATGCGAGAGGTGGCAAGGAAACTCGGCATCGAGGTTGACGAGACAATGGGAAAGGGAAAACTCATCGACGAGATATTCGGCGAGACTTGCGAAGGCTCGTTCATACAGCCCACGTTCATCACCGACTATCCCGTAGAGATGTCGCCGCTGACAAAGATGCACCGCAGCAAACCTGGACTCACGGAACGCTTCGAACTCATGGTGAACGGTAAAGAACTGGCAAACGCATACTCTGAGCTGAACGACCCCATCGACCAGGAAGAACGCTTCGTAGAGCAAATGAGACTCGCAGACAAAGGCGACGACGAGGCGATGATTATCGACCACGACTTCCTGCGCTCGCTGCAATACGGCATGCCGCCGACATCCGGCATAGGCATAGGCATCGACCGCCTCGTCATGCTCATGACAGGAAACGCTTTCATACAGGAGGTGCTCTTCTTCCCGCAGATGAAACCCGAACCGAAACAGCCCAAATCGTCAGCAGCCGAATGGGCGGCGGTAGGAGTGAGCGAAGAGTGGGTGCCGCTCTTCAACAAAGCCGGATACTATCTCGTCAGCGACATCAAGAACGTCAAGGCACAAAAACTGCAGATGGATGTCTGCGGCGTGAACAAGAAATACAAGCTCGGAATGGACAACCCGAAGGTTGACGAATTCCAGGCATACATAGACAAGGCACAGGCATAACGCCACATCATGAACCATGGCGAAGAGGGAGCGCAGCAACAGCGGCAACACGCCACACCGACACTTCCTCTTCGCCAACGCCTTAAAAAAGCGGCACATCCGCCACACACTGCCACGGGAGAGACCGCCGCACAACACCACGCCACGTTGAAAAACAGACAAAGCCATGCCCGGCAATGCCACACAGCGGAGACAAGACACGGGCAAAGGCACAGAAACCGAACCATCACGAATGTTCCAATGTAACTCAATAGCCATCATCGGAGGCGGAAGCTGGGCCACCGCCATAGCAAAGATAGTGGTGAAGAAAACTCACCACATAGGATGGTATATGCGACGAGACGACCGCATAGAGGACTTCAGACGCCTGCAGCACAACCCCGCCTACCTCACAAGCGTGCATTTCAACATCGACGAGATATACTTCTCGTCAAACCTCAACGACATCGTGCAACGATACGACACGCTCGTATTCGTCACGCCGTCGCCATACCTGAAGAACCATCTGAAGAAACTGCGCACACGACTGTCGGAGAAATTCATCGTCACCGCAATCAAAGGCATAGTACCGGACGAGAACCTCGTCTGCTCGGAATACTTCCACCAGGTGTACGACGTGCCGTACAGCAACCTCGCCTGCATCGGCGGACCCAGCCACGCCGAAGAAGTGGCACTCGAACGACTGTCATACCTCACCGTGGGATGCGCCGACCTGGAAAAGGCACAGGCATTTGCCGACGTTCTCACATCTGACTTCATAAAGACAAAACTCTCAGAAGACGTCCTCGGGATAGAATACGCCTCGGTGCTGAAAAATGTCTATGCCATCGCAGCAGGCATCTGCTCCGGACTGAAATACGGCGACAATTTCCAGGCCGTGCTCATGACAAACGCACTGCAGGAGATGAACCGCTTCCTCACCACCATCAAGGAGCAGCAGCTTGCAGAGAGCAGCCTCACACTGTCAAGACAGTCAGGACACGACCTCTCCATCATCGATTCGGCATACATGGGCGACCTGCTCGTAACAGGATATTCAAACTTCTCCCGAAACCGGACCTTCGGATCAATGATAGGAAAGGGATATTCCGTCAAATCGGCACAGATAGAGATGGAAATGATTGCCGAAGGATTCTTCGGGACAAAGTGCATGAAAGAAATAAACAGACATCTGCACGTCAACATGCCGATTCTCGACGCCGTCTATAACATCCTCTACGAACGTATCGCACCGCAGATAGAAATCAAGCTCCTCACAGATTCGTTCAGATGAGAAGCCACGCCTGAAAGACAACTGAGACGTGTGTATATATCAAGGCGAGCACACATATATAATAAGGTGTAGCCCCCTGTATGTCCAGATATGGATTTCTGGGCGGCGCGGAGAGAGAAAAGGAGACAAAACGAAAACGGACAAGACATCATGCCCCGGCTATCTGCCAGCATGATGTCTTGTCCGTTATATGTCTGTATGTGTCATGTCCCGACACTCCGACGCTTGTTGCAAGCCGTGTTTCGGAGAGCCGTGGTGCGCCATGCCGATGTCGGCAGCGCACCAGAGCGGAGGCTACTCCTTTGCCGCGGCACACAATGCCTTCACGGCATCAGTCCATCCGCCGTACGCCTTCTGCACGCCGGCGGTGTCAGGCAGCGGCATTGTCGTCGCGGCACACTGCCACACCTTCTCCGCATCGGCAAAGTCTTTCCATGCGCCCAATGCGAAGCGGTTCATCACCAAAGCCCCGAAGGCAGACGCGTCTTCCACTTCAGAGCGCACCACCGGCACACCCAGCAGGTCGCTCTGCAGCTGCATGAGGAATGCGTTGCGCGTCGGACCGCCGTCAGCCCTTACCTCACGCAAGGCAATGCCCGCCTTCTCGGTCATGGCGCGGATGAGGTCTGTCACCTGAAACGCAATGCTTTCGAGCGCCGCCCTCACGACATGAGCCTTCGTCGTGGCGAGTGTCATGCCGGTGATGGCAGCCTTTGCATACGGATTCCACCACGGTGCGCCCAGTCCGGAGAATGCCGGGACGAAGCAGACCCCTCCGTTGTCGTCAACCGAAGTGGCTATCTCCTCAACCTCCTGCGGCCCGTTGATGAGCTGCAGCTGGTCGCGCAGCCAGTTGAGAGTGGCTCCCGTGCAGTGTATATTGCCCTCGAAGGCATAGAAAGTCTTGCCGAGTGCGGCATATCCTACGCTTGTCACGAGGCCGTCAGGAGCCGCGGCACAGTGTCCGCCGATATTCACCATCACGCTCGAACCCGTTCCGTACGTCGCCTTGCCATATCCCTCAGCGAAGCACATCTGTCCTGTCAGTGCCCCATGGCTGTCGCCCAGGACACCTGCAACAGGCACTCTCTCCGGCATGTTCATAGCCTTGCACAGCCTGGCGTCAACCTCGCCGAAGACCGCGTCGCACGGCTTGGCCTCGGGCATCATAGAACGTGGGATGGTAAAGATGTCAAGCAGGTCGTCGTCCCAGTCGAGAGTATGGATGTTGAACAGCATGGTCCGCGAGGCGTTTGTATAGTCTGTGGCGTGTACCTTGCCGCCTGTCAGGCGGAAGACGAGCCATGCGTCGATGGTGCCGAAACAGAGTTCGCCGTTCTCCGCCTGCTGTCTTGCGCCCTCTACGTTATCGAGAATCCATTTCACTCCCGACGCCGAGAAGTACGGGTCAATCAGCAGTCCGGTCTTCTCTTTCACCATCTGCGAGTGTCCGGCGGCTTTCAGGTTGTCGCAGATGTCTTTTCCGCGCAGACACTGCCACACGACAGCGTTGCAAATCGGTGTGCCTGTCGCCCTGTTCCACACCACCGCCGTCTCGCGCTGGTTGGTGATGGCGATGGATACATCAGTTTCTGAGGGTGTGAGTGAGAGCTTCGAGATTGCCTGTAGCGTGTTTTGGAAAATCTCCTCCGCATCATGTTCCACCCATCCCGGCTGCGGGTAGAACTGTCTGTGTGGTATGCTCGTCTGCTTCACGAGACGGCATTCGTCGTCGAAGAGCAGCGCCTTGGTGGCAGAAGTGCTCTGGTCGATGGATATAATCATAGCAGATGAAAGGTTTTCGTTATTCTTTTGCGGCATCATATATGCCGTCGGCGTCAAGTCCGTAGTAGTGTCTTATCTCTTTGTCTGTGCCGTGTACTGCGTTCTCGTCAGGTATTCCGAGTATTGTCATCTCCGTTCCCGGCATCTCTTCGGCAACGATCTCAGCCACCATGCCGCCAAGTCCTCCGTATCTCGAGTGCTCTTCCACGGTTATGATTCGTCCCGTCTCCCTTGCGGCATTGATTACCGCCTCGCGGTCGCACGGCTTTATGGCGAGCGACATGTCTATGACACGTGCTTGAATACCGTCATTCTCGAGGCGTTTCGCCGCCTCGAGTGCGTGCCATACAGGTTCGCCGCAGGCAATGATTGTGAGGTCGTCGCCGTCGTGCAGCTGTATTGCCTTGCCTATCTCGAAGTCTGTCTTCGTTTCGGGATAGACTTCGGGGACAGCAGCCCTGCCTACGCGGACGTATGCCGGCAGCTTGTAATCGACAAGCTGTCTGACAAGCATCTTCGTCTGCTGGCCGTCGGCTGGTATGAATATCGTCATTCCGGGGAATGTCCTCAGCACTGCGATGTCGTGCAATGAATGGTGTGTAGCGCCGAGAGCGCCGTATGCTATGCCTCCGCTGACGCCGAGAATGGTGACGGGATTCTGTGAATATGCCATATCCACCTTCACCTGCTCGAGCGAACGGGCTACGTAGAAACAGGCGGGTCCGCAGGCGAACACTTTCTTTCCCGAGTGTGCCAGGCCTGCCGAGATGCCTACGGCATCCTGTTCGGCGATGCCACATTCTACAAACTGTCCGGGCAACTCGTTGGCGAAGTCGCCCAACGTGACTGAGCCGCGTGCGTCACTTGTCACTGCAATGATATCCTTGTCCTGCTTCGCGAGAGCGAGAAGCTCGTCGGTGAAGCTCTTTCTGCATGCTATCATAATCTTCAGTTTAAGGTTTAAGGTAAAACAAGATGTTACTTACGCAGTTCTTCTATGCGGGCGGAGATTTCCTTTATTGCCTGCTCATACTGTTCTGCGTTCGGCATTCCGTGATGCCATTTGGCGATGTTCTCCATATATGATATGCCGTAGCCTTTTGTGGTGTGCGAGACGATGAGGTGCGGCTTGCCGTTGTTGTAGTCGATGTTGTGGAAAGCGTCGATAATCTCCTGCATATTGTCTCCGTTTATTTCCTTCACGTCCCATCCGAAGGCGGTCCATCGGTCGTATATGGATTCAATCTTCATCACGTCTTCCGTATCTCCTGAGATTTGCAGGTGGTTACGGTCGATAATTGCGACGAGGTTGTCGAGTTTGTAGTTAGAGCCGGCCATGGCAGCTTCGTAGATAGAGCCTTCGCCCTGTTCTCCGTCTCCCATGAGCACGAAAGTGTGCCATGGTGCCTTGTCCATCTTCGCTGCGAGTGCCATTCCGACGCCGATAGGCAGTCCGTGTCCAAGAGCTCCTGAGTTCACTTCGATGCCCGGCACTTCTATTGTAGGATGTCCGGAGAGAACGGAGTTGAACTGTCCCAAAGTGTCGGTGAGTTCTTTTCCGATGAATCCCTTTGCCTCAAGCACGGCATACAGGGCTTCTACACAGTGTCCTTTTGAGAGCACGAAGCGGTCTCGCTCCGGCAGTTTAGGGTTCTTCGGGTCAGTTTTCATCACATCGAAATACAGTGCTGTCATCACGTTGAGACAGGAGAGGTCTCCTCCGATGTGCCCTGCCCCACCGTTATAGACAATCTCTACCAGACGTTTACGGTTCTGTTCCGCCTGTAGTGTCAGTTCTTTTGCATTCATTGTTGCTTGTATTTAAGGTTAAACGGTTTCTGAGTATGACGTGTTGGCAAGTTGGCAAGTAGTCGTTTACACGGGCTGGTGCCTTATTTAATAAGGTTCATAAACTCTTGTCTTGTCTCGGCTTTTTTGAAAACGCCGGAGAAGGCAGATGTTGTAGTGACAGAATTTACTTTCTCGACCCCTCTCATCTGCATACATGTATGCTCAGCCTCAATGACGACCATCACGCCCATGGGTTTCAGTGTTTCCTGTATGCACTCCATGATTTGCTGCGTCATGCGTTCCTGCACCTGCAGACGCCTTGCGAAGACCTCCACGACGCGTGCTATTTTCGACAGTCCGGTGATTGTTCCGTCGGGAATGTAAGCCACGTGGACTTTTCCGAAGAACGGCAGCATGTGATGTTCGCACATCGAATGGAATGTTATGTCTTTCACGATGACCATGTGGTTGTACTCTTCGTGGAAGATTGCTTTCTCAAGAATCGCCTTCGGGTCCTGCAGGTAGCCTTTTGTGAGATACTGCATGGCTTTCGCCACACGCAAGGGTGTCAGTTGCAGCCCTTCACGTTCGGGGTTTTCTCCGAGCAGTTTGAGAATGTGTCTATAGTGTTCCGCGAGTTCGTCGAGGCCCTCGCGGATGTATGTTTCTTCTTCGATCATGATTCTATTCTTGCGTTACCGTTAGTACTGCACGCTTATTGTGCCTTTGACGAGACACGCCTGCGTATATCCCATCGCCTTCACCTGCTTTAGCATCTCCTGTGCTTCGGCATAGTCGGTGAAGTTTCCTGCGCGGCATTTCCAGCTTGGGGAGTAGAAATGGACATATACGGGCAGTGTCGGGAAGCTGTTTTTCAGCCGTGCTGCTATCTGGTTGCATTTCTCCCGGTCTATTCGTTTGTTGCCTCCGGAATATACCTGTATTCTGTAACCCGTAGTCTTGTAGCTGTTGCGCATGATTTTCTTGTTCATGTTCACGTTCTCGGCGTCGTTTTCAGCCGGAGAGTTTGCCGTGCGTTCAGCAGCGTTGTTGTCGGGTTTGTCAGTTTCTGCGTTGTGTTTTGCGTCATTGTCCTCGCTTCTGCCGTTGTCAGTCGCAGAAGCGTGGCTTGCGTTTGCATTCTCTTTTCTCTCTGCCGTTGATGTCTTTCCGGCCGTTGTCTTGTTCTGTTCAGAAGCCGGACTGTTAGCATGCTGCTGTGTTTTTGTAGAGTTCTGTCTGGCGGCCGACGCTGCCTCGGCGGCGTTTCCGTTGCCTTTAGGCACAGAGGTCACGTTGTTCACGAGGCGTTCGATGTCGCTGCTTTGGTTCAGGACAACAGAGCCTTTTCCGTTCTCTGCACGGCGCAGTTTCTCTGTGAAGGTCTGCGCTTCAGCCGCGACGGCAAGACAGAAGGCTGTCAGTAGGAATAATGTTTTCCTCATTCTGTAAGTCATGGAAGAGTGGTATGTGGCTTGTTTTTGTCCGGCGGGAGAATGCCGGCAGTGCTGTCTTCTTTATCCGCTGCTGTCGCCGCAGATTGGCGGCAGCAGCGGGCAGAAAGGTTTTCTTAGTTCCAGGCGTCGATGATGCCCTTGAAGTCGGCAGCCTTTAGCGACGCGCCGCCAATCAGGCCTCCGTCGATGTCCGGTTTTGCGAAGAGTTCCGGAGCGTTGCTTGCCTTGCATGAGCCGCCGTAGAGGATAGTTGTCTCTGCCGCAGCCTCTGCGCCATAAACCTCAGCGACACACGAGCGGATGTATGCGTGAATCTCCTCTGCCTGCTCAGCCGTGGCAGTCTTGCCCGTTCCGATAGCCCAGATAGGCTCGTAGGCAATCACGATGTTCTTCCACTGTTCTGGTGTGAGGTGGAATACAGAGCCGGCGAGTTCTGCCTTGCATACGGCTTCCTGCTCGTTAGCCTCACGCTGTTCGAGGCTTTCGCCGATGCAGAAGATGACCTTCAGTCCGTTGGCGAGTGCGAGTTCCACTTTCTCCTTGAGTATTTCCGGTGTCTCGTTGTAGTATTCGCGGCGCTCCGAGTGTCCGAGAATGACATATTCCGCACCTGTTGACTTCACCATTTCGGCAGACACCTCTCCCGTGTATGCTCCTGAAGCATGGTTGGCACAGTTCTCTGCACTGAGTTTGATGCAGCTGTCCTTGATGACTTCAGCCACGCTTGCGAGATGTATGAACGGTGTGCCGATGATCACTTCGCAGTTAGGATTCTTCACAACCTCAGTGAGTTCTTTGGCGAGAGCGATGCCCTCCTGCAGGTTCTTGTTCATTTTCCAGTTGCCTGCAACGATTTTCTTTGCCATAATCTTTGTAACTTTTTTGTTTAGATGAAAATGTGTATTGTGATTGTCTGATGTATCATTTCTTCTTTGCCGCCGCCCCTCCGAGAATCTTGTCGAAGTCCTCCGGCTCAGGCAGACGGTTGTGGCTCCATTTCCCGACGACGACGCCGTGTTTCAGGACGACGAGTCCGGGATTGCTTCGTATGACGGTTTTCAGTGTCGTGGCGTCCGTATTGCAGAAGGGATATTCCGCACCGGTCAGCTCGCGCCACCGTGCTATTGCCTCGTCGCCGCTTGCCGTGAGGCAGACGAAGGTGTAGCGGTGGTCCTGACAGTACTCGTATATCTGGTCTATAGAGCCGAAGTTCTGGTCGTCGGCATGTTCAAGACTTGGCGATACGAGCAGGAAGACATAGTCTTTGTCAGACAAGATTTCGTCTGTGATGTCCTCGCCCGTATTGTCTATGACGGCGAAGTCCTGTATCGGAGGCACGTATCCCTCTTTCACCGTCACCGAGCGGCTATCTACGAAGGTCCATGTCGAATCGGGGTAGTTGTCTAACGAGAACTCCTTCCGCACCCCGTCTTTCTCCATGACGAATGTCGTCTCTATGACCGGCTGCTCTGCATTGTCCGGAATCTCCATCCCCGCCTTTATGTCCGCCCCGACATGATATGGGCGGAAGTCAATGAGCGGCAGGTCGTAGAGACACCAGAGGCTCAGCATGACACACGCCACAGGCACCGCCTGCACCACCGTCCATTGCGCGGCTCTCGACATCAGTCTGCCTGCCGACAGGGGCCATCGTGCAGCGGCGAGGGCGAGGATTGTCAGGATGATGTTCTTCGACAGTGTCTCGCCGTTTGTCAGCGAGACGGCATCGCCGAAGCATCCGCAGTCTTTCACCGGGTCGTCAATCCATATCCAGAGCGTCACGGCTGTCATCGCCGCCATGAAGAGCAGTGCGAGACGCGAGACGAGACGCCTTGCGACGGCGAGGAGCATGAATGTCCCGATGGACAGTTCAAAGGCGCTCAGCAGCACCGACGACAGGAGTGTGGCCCAGTCGGGGAGATACTCTGCCGCGCCGACGGCTGCGGCATAGTCCTGTATCTTGTATTGTGTGCCGAGAGGGTCGATGGCCTTCACGAAGCCCGAGAAGATGAATGTCGCCCCCAGGATGGTTCGCGCCGTCCACACCGCGAGTTTCTTCAGTCTCTCATCCATTGCCGAGTTTTATGACGCCGAAGACGGCATAGTTGATGATGTCCATATAGTTGGATGCGATGCCTTCCGAGACGAGGGTCTCGCCCCCGTGGTTTTCGATTTCCTTAACGCGTTCTATCTTTGTCAGGATGAAGTCGGTGTAGCTGCTTACGCGCATCCCCCGCCACGCCTCGTCGTAGTCGTGGTTCTTCTTCAGCATCAGCTTCAGACACTCGCCGGCATAGGTGTCGTAGAGGCTCATCGCCTCGTCGTTCGTCATGTCTATCTCGTCGGTGAAGCCGTGCTCAAGCTGTATCAGCCCCACGATGCCGTAGTTGATCAGCGCCATGAACTCCGGCAGGATGCCCTCGCCCACCATCGACTGTCTCTTTATCTCCAGCGAGCGTATGCGCTTGGCCTTGATGAAGAGCTGGTCGGTCAGCGACGACGGGCGCAGCATGCGCCACGAGGGCTTGTAATCGTAGAGTTTCTTCTCGAACACATCGCGGCACAGCGACATGGCATGTCGGAACTCCTGTTCTGTATGGTTCGGTTCTTTTGGCATATCGTTTTCTTTTCAGACCACAAAGGTAGGAATTTTTATTGAAATGACCAAGAATTTTGACTTTTTTATACACTGTCCGGCCTTGCCAAAGGGCTATGCCTGCGGTTTCGCACCGTCAGGACGGCACCGCAGCCTGCATTGCGCACGCCAGCCGCGAAATGCCGCCGGCTTTGCCAAAGGCTCAAAATGGCGGTGCCGGAAAGTCAAAGTGACGATGCCGGAAAGTCTTGGTGGTGATGCCGGAAAGTGTATGTCGTGACCGTATGATAGCAGTCAAAAGTTCGTATGATAGCAGTCAAAAGTTCGTATGGTAGCAGTCAAAAGTTCATTTGGCTGCTTTCAGTGTCTTTTCCTGATTTTACTATACACTTTTTTCTTTCATTACCTGAAACAGTAGTCAGCCTTATAAAAGGCATGCTGAATCAATAGACACATGCCGCAAAAGCATACTGTTTTTGTTGACACAGCGTACTTGCTGGACATGCAGAGCCCGGGCTGTCTATTCGGCAGTGCAAAGGTAGGAATGTCTTTTCCTGCAAAATAAACAAAGATAATTTGGCGGTTTCAAAATTATTGTGTACTTTTGCAGACGTAAACCACATCTGATTTCCCACAACAAAAAGACAACACGCCCCTGAAAGAAACAACAATGAAAACTCACTTCTCATCCCTCCTGCTCCTGATGTCGCTGATGCTGGCATCATGCGGCGACGACAACGGAACCGGCGGCGGCAGCAACAACGCCAACGCCAACGCCAACACGACAGAAAAGAGCATACACGCCACGCGCATAGAGATGCCACACACACAGAGGGGCAACAACTATCTGCTGCTCGTCAAACAGGACGACGAGATTGGCGTGAACTACATCATTGAATGGGACTGCATGAAACGCGCCCAGAGATGGACATGCTGGGAATGGAACGCGACGAACATCAAGGACAAGAACAAGAAAGTATGGGAACGCAAGAACTGGGACGGCGCGACATGGATGGGCATCACATGGAACGGCGACCCTTTCCAGGCTGACGACGACATCCCGGCAGAATACCGCACCGAACTGACCGACTACCGCGGCTCGGGCTACGACCGCGGGCACATCTGCGCCTCGGGAGACAGGATATACAGCAAGAACGTCAACGGACAGACCTTCTACCTATCTAATATGCACCCGCAGGTGAACGCCTTCAACACCGGCGTGTGGGAGAAGATGGAAATCAGGGTCAGAAAATGGCGCGACGCCGTCACAGAACAAGGCGGCACGATGTATGTATGCAAGGGCGGAACGCTGCAGGACGTCAACATCAACGGCAAGACAATGGCGGGAACCATAAGCAACACCAACCTGAGAATGCCCGTGCCGAAATACTTCTTCATGGCGATAGTGAAACGCACACAGTCCGGACTGTACTCCGGCATGGCGTTCTGGGCCGAACACAAAGGCGACAACAGCACCGACCTCGCCCCTTACATGATAAGCATCAACGAGCTGGAGGCAAGAACGGGCTACGACTTCTTCTGCAACCTGCCAGACAACATCGAGGAATCGATGGAGGGCATGCTTACCACATCAGAGTGGAAATGACACCATAACACGACAAACAACAACTAACATACAATGGCAACAACAGACGACAAGAAAATCATCTTCTCCATGGTGGGCGTGAGCAAAATCATCCCACAGAACCAGAAGCAGATTCTGAAAAACATCTACCTCTCCTTCTTCTATGGAGCAAAGATTGGCATAGTGGGCCTGAACGGAGCCGGAAAGTCCACACTCATGAAAATCATCGCCGGCATAGAACAGCCTACACAGGGCGAAGTGGTGTGGAGCCCGGGCTACAGCGTAGGATACCTGCCGCAAGACCCGCCGCTCGACGAGACGAAAACCGTGAAGGAGAACGTGCAGGAAGGCGTGCAGCACGTATATGACGCACTGAAAGAATATGACGAGATAAACGTCAAGTTCGGCCTCGAAGAATACTACTCCGACCCCGACAAGATGGACAAGCTCATGGCAAGACAGGCCGAGGTGCAGGACATCATAGATTCTACCGACGCATGGAACATGGATTCGCGCCTCGAACGCGCCATGGACGCACTGCGATGCCCGCCGGGAGACTGGCCCGTAAACAAACTCTCGGGAGGCGAACGCCGACGCGTGGCACTCTGCCGGCTGCTGCTGCAGAAACCCGACGTGCTGCTGCTCGACGAGCCTACCAACCACCTCGACGCCGAATCAATCGACTGGCTCGAACAGCATCTGCAGCAATACGAGGGCACCGTCATCGCCGTCACACACGACAGATACTTCCTCGACGACGTGAGCGAATGGATTCTCGAACTTGACCGCGGCGAAGGAATACCATGGAAAGGCAACTACTCGTCGTGGCTCGACCAGAAGACAACACGCATGGCACAGGAAGAGAAAACCGCATCAAAGCGCAGAAAAGCCCTCGAAAGAGAGCTCGAATGGATCAGGATGGCACCCAAGGCACGCCAGGCAAAAGGCAAGGCACGCCTCAACTCATACGACGCCATGCTCAACCAGGAGCAGAAAGAACGCGAGGAGAAACTCGAGATCTTCATACCCAACGGCCCGCGCCTCGGCAACAAGGTCATCAACGCCGAACATGTCGCAAAGGCTTTCGGAGAGAAAGTGCTGTTCAAAGACCTCAACTTCATGCTGCCGCCTAACGGCATAGTGGGTGTCATCGGCCCCAACGGAGCCGGAAAGACAACACTCTTCCGCCTCATCATGGGACTGGAGACGACAGACAACGGCACATTCGAGGTGGGCGAGACAGTGAAACTCGCATACGTTGACCAGCAGCACAAGGACATCGACCCGCAGAAAACCGTATATGACGTCGTCTCGCAAGGCTGCGAGACATTCCGCCTCGGAGGGCGCGACGTCAACAGCCGGGCTTATCTCAGCCGCTTCAACTTCGCCGGCAACGACCAGGGCAAGCTCTGCGGCGTGCTCTCCGGAGGCGAGCGCAACAGGCTGCAGCTCGCCCTCGCACTGAAACAGGAGGGCAACGTGCTGCTGCTTGACGAACCTACGAACGACATCGACGTCAACACGCTGCGCGCACTTGAAGAAGGTCTCGAATCGTTTGCAGGATGCGCCGTCGTCATCTCGCACGACAGATGGTTCCTCGACCGCATCTGCACACACATTCTCGCATTTGAAGGCAACGGAGAAGTGTTCTTCTTCGAAGGCAGCTACTCTGACTACGAGATAAACAAGGCACAACGCCTCGGAACCGACGAAATCAAACGCCCCAGATACCGGAAGCTGATGGACTCACTTTGATGGTCTCGGCCGGCCAACTCGCCAACGTGTTTACCGTCAACTAAAAACACCAACCCGACTACTGTCAACAAAAAAATAAAAACTTACAAAAATGAAGAACATTTCGTTAGACATCACAAAGGCGCAGCAGTTTCTTCCTGCCGGCGCAGTAATGGCTCTGAAAGAGCAAGTCGCTGAAGCACAGAAGGGTCTGGAGAACGGCACCGTTCCCGGCAACGACTTCCTCGGATGGCTCCACCTCCCGTCGTCCATCACACCCGAATTCCTTGCCGAAGTGAAGGCTGTAGCCGCCGACCTGCGCGCAAAGGCAGAGGTCATCGTAGTGGCAGGCATCGGAGGTTCGTACCTCGGAGCAAAGGCGGTGATAGAGGGTTTGCAGAACTCTTTCGCATGGCTCGTAAAGGAACCGTCAGCTCCGGCTGTCGTCTTCGCAGGCAACAACATCGGCGAAGACTATCTCTCTGAGCTCACCGACTATCTCAAAGGCAAGACCTTCGCCATCATCAACATCTCAAAGTCCGGCACGACAACAGAGACAGCACTCACATTCCGCCTGCTCAAGACACAGCTCGAGGCACAGGTGGGCAAGGAAGCGGCAAAATCTCTCATCGTTGCCGTGACAGACGCAAAGAAAGGCGCAGCACGCACATGCGCCGACAAAGAGGGCTACCGCTCGTTCATCATTCCTGACAACGTAGGCGGACGATTCTCTGTGCTCACACCAGTCGGACTGCTTCCGATCGCCTGCGCCGGCATAGACATTGACCAGCTCGTGGCAGGCGCACAGGCCATGGAACGCCAGTGCGGCATCGACGTGCCTTTCGAGGAGAACCCAGCTGCCATCTACGCCGCAACACGCAACGCCCTCTACCGGAACGGAAAGAAAATAGAAATCCTCATCAACTACCAGCCGAAACTGCACTTCTATGCAGAGTGGTGGAAACAGCTCTACGGCGAATCGGAAGGAAAAGACGGAAAGGGCATCTTCCCCGCTTCATGCGACTTCACGACAGACCTACACTCTATGGGACAGTGGATTCAGGACGGCGAACGCACCATCTTCGAGACCTGCATCTCAGTAGAGAACCCGGAGCGCAACCTGCTCTTCCCCGCTGACGAAGAGAACCTCGACGGACTGAACTTCCTCGCCGGAAAGCGCATCGACGAAGTGAACAAGAACGCCGAACTCGGAACACGTCTCGCACATGTCGATGGCGGTGTGCCGAACATCCTCATATCCATAGAACGTCTCGACGCATACAACTTCGGACAGCTCATCTACTTCTTCGAGATCGGTTGCGGCATCTCAGGACAGCTGCTCGGCGTCAACGCATTCAACCAGCCCGGCGTAGAGGCATACAAGAAGAATATGTTCGCACTGCTCGAGAAACCGGGCTACGAGGCCGAGACGGCTGCCATCAGGGCACGCCTCGCAGCAGAATAAGTCCCCGGACACACAAAACGGAATATCGGACACAGACACGACATGACACGAAAAGAGCGACTGTCACCGTTACGACACGGCATGACAGTCGCTCTTTCTTTTATAGTTCCGCGTTCAGAAAGCGGGTGTGGAAGCCCCAGTGCTACGCCGACACTATCGCGGCGATGCCGCTCACGGCCATATAGAGATACACTATGCGGCGCAAGACACGGGCGGAGATGTGTCTGAAGACAATGCCGCCTATCCATGTGCCGGCAAGCACGGCAGCCAGTCCGAAGAACCACATCTCGCAGACGGTGGCGGTGAGAAAGCCGTGGTGTGCGCGGAACAGCGTCATGGTCAAGTTGCCGAACAGGAAATATGCCTGTGCCATCGCCATATAGCTGCGCTTGTCAGAGCTGACGGCAAGGAAATACAACACCGCCGGCGGCCCCTGCATGCCGAACAGCCCGCCCATCACACCCGACAGCGTGCCCATCGACAGCTGCACGGGCAGCGAGGCGGGCAGCAGCACCTTCTCGTTGAAAAGGAGGAACCACAGGCTCGCCGCAATCAGCATGGCGCCCAGCAGCCGTTTCAGCATGGCGTCGCCCGCAGCAGAGACGAAGCCGACGGCAACGAACGACACGAGGAGGAAGGTGGCAAGGATGGGCAGCAGGCGCCGCCACATAACATGACGCCAATGGCGGACGACGATGATGCACGACGTCACCATAGCCAGCATGCCGGACAGCGCGGTGGCCTCGCCGTAGGAGGGCAGGAGGAAAGGCAGCACCGTCATGATGAAGATGCCGAAGCCGAAGCCCGAGACGCGCTGTACAAAAGCCGCGCCGGCGCACATGAGTATGTAGAACGCTGTTGGCAACTTGCGGGTGGCATCATCACGACATGCCGCGCTTGAATTTCTTGATATGGATTGGCGTTGCCTGCTAACGGGCAGGCAGGTGGGCATCATCCTATCGCATCCAGCGCCTGGCTGAGGTCGGCGATGATGTCATCGACATTCTCTATGCCCACGGAGAGGCGTACGAGGTCGGGTGCAACGCCAGCCTCGCGCAGCTGTTCGTCCGACATCTGGCGGTGGGTATGGCTTGCGGGGTGGAGCACGCAGGTGCGGGCATCCGCCACATGAGTGACGATGGAGATGAACTCAAGGCGGTCCATGAAGGCAATGGCATCTTCGCGGCTGCCTTTCAGACCGAAGGCGATGACGCCGCAGGTGCCGTCCGGCATGTATTTCCGGGCCAGGGAATGATATTTGCTTGAGGGCAGGCCGGCATAGTTCACCCATCCGACACGTTCGTTCCGTTCGAGCCATTCCGCCACCTTCTGTGCATTGCTGCAATGCTGTCGCATACGGAGGGCGAGCGTTTCAAGTCCGAGGTTCAGCAGGAAGGAGTTCTGCGGGGCAGGGATAGAGCCGAGGTCGCGCATCAGCTGGCTGACAAGCTTTGTGCAATATGCCATCTTGCCGAACGAGGTGGTGTAGGTGAGGCCGTGATACGA
The DNA here is from genome assembly GCA_004555245.1 of Bacteroidales bacterium. Taxonomy (GTDB): domain Bacteria; phylum Bacteroidota; class Bacteroidia; order Bacteroidales; family Bacteroidaceae; genus Prevotella. The sequence continues at coordinate 19,692 of SFIS01000005.1, read as the reverse complement.
CTCGTCGGGTGTCGTCAGTCCGGGGAACTTCTCCTTGTAGTCGTCCCACGGGAAATTGCCGGAATCCACCACCGCGCCTCCTACCTGCGTTGCGTGGCCGTCCATATATTTCGTTGTGGAGTGGGTCACGATGTCGCATCCCCACTCAAAGGGCCGGCAGTTGATTGGCGTGGCGAAGGTATTGTCCACGATGAGGGGCACACCATGACGATGAGCCATACGCGCGAAGCGTTCTATATCGAACACATTGCCGCCGGGGTTTGATATTGTCTCGCCGAAGAAGCACTTGGTGTTTGGACGGAAGGCGGCCTCTATGCGCTCGTCGTCCCAGTCTGGATCGACGAAGGTACACTCTATGCCGAGCTTCTTCATCGTCACTCCGAAGAGGTTGTATGTGCCGCCATAGATGGTGTTCGACGTGACGAAATGGTCGCCGGCGCCGCAGATGTTGAACACGGCATAGAAGTTGGCGGCCTGTCCGCTGCTTGTCAGCACCGCACCTACGCCGCCTTCAAGCGCCGCTATCTTCTTTGCGACGGCGTCGTTGGTTGGATTGGCAAGACGGGTGTAGAAATATCCCTCGTCTTCCAGGTCGAAGAGGCGCGCCATCTGTTCGCTCGTTTCATACTTGAACGTGGTGCTCTGATATATCGGCAGCTGCTGCGGCTCGCCTTTCTTCGCTTTCCATCCGCCATGGATGCAGATGGTCTCAAGGTTCTTTTTCATCGTTTTGTTTTTTATAGGTTGACAAGTTTAAGGGTGTGTGTTTGCTTCTTTGTTTGCAGGACTGCAAAATTACACATAATTTCGCAATACGGCAACAGAAAAGCCTGAAACTTTCGTCCCGGCATGTATTTCGGGCGTGATGTCGCGGAGTCAGGAGAGGGGCGACGGCTCGTAGTCTCTGATTTTCTGCTTGAAGGTCTCGGGCATGGGGACAGACTGTTGCGACTTTGAATCAAACGCCACCATGACGGTCCGGCACTCGCACTTCACCTCGTTGGTGCGCACATTGAGGGCGCGCTGCACAAGTGTGAAACTCTTTGTGCCGAGGCGCGTGACGGCGGTCTCGATGGCTATCTCGTCGGGATAGAAGACAGGGGCGAGGAAATCTGCCGTGATGTGTGCCACGACGATGCTTATGTCGTCGAAGACGTGTTCTCCCACGACATCGATGAAATATTGTGTCTTGCCCATGTCGAAGAGTGAGAAATAGACTGAGTTGTTGACGTGTCCGAAGGTATCAACGTCTGAGAAACGGAGCTGGGCGGGCATACGGTGACGGTATGTGATGTTGTTTTCGTCTTTCATTGTCAGATGTGTTTCTATAAGAACAATGTATGCGGCGTGGCGGCAGATGCCGCCGGCACGGATAAAAAACAAGCTGACAGCCTGTCGTCAACGGGTCGTCGTCTCTGTCGTGGCTTGTCAGCTTGTTTCGTTGTATGAAGTCTGTTGCAGGAGATGATGCGCTATGCAACGGGGCGTAAGGCCGCCGTGGGGATGGTCAGCTGCGGCTTTCCCTGTCGTTCTCGCGTATCTCTACGCGGCGTATCTTGCCGCTGATGGTCTTCGGCAGAACATCAACGAACTCTATGACACGGGGATATTTGTACGGTGCCGTCTCATGCTTCACGTGGTTCTGCAGCTCCTTGACGAGGGCATCGCCTGCCTTTGCCTTCCAGTCGTCGGCAAGGACGATGGTGGCCTTGACCAGCTGGCCGCGTATATCGTCCGGAACGGCGGTGATAGCACATTCCACTACAGCGGGATGGGTCATCAGTGCGGATTCCACCTCAAACGGGCCGACACGGTAGCCGGAGGTCTTGATGACATCGTCCGAGCGCGAGACGAACCACAGGTAGCCGTCTTCGTCATAATACACAATGTCGCCCGTATAGTACAGACCGTTCTGGATGCGCTTCTCTGTCATCTCGTCGTTGCGGTAGTAGCCCTTGAACAGTCCGAGCGGACGCTGCTCGCCGACGCGGATGACAAGCTCGCCGTGCTCCATAGGCTTCACGCGCCGCTGCTTCTCGTCAACGACATCGATGTCATACTGCGGGTTTCTGACACCCATGGCACCGGGTTTCGGCTTCACCCACGGATATGTCCCGACAACGAGTGTCGTCTCTGTCTGGCCGTAAGATTCGTAGATGGTGATGCCCGTCTTCTCCTTCCACTCGTCGAAGACGTTGGGGTTCAGGGCCTCACCCGCCGTGGTGCAGTATTCGAGCGAGGAGAGGTTGTATCGCGAGAGGTCCTCGCGGATGAGGAAGCGATATATTGTCGGCGGAGCGCAGAAGGACGTGATGCGGAACTTGGCGATGGTCTCCAGCAGCTTGGCGGGCTTGAAACTGCCTTCGTAGTCATAGATGAAGACGGTGGCGCCGCACAGCATCTGTCCGTAGAACTTGCCCCATACAGCCTTGCCCCAGCCGGTGTCGGCAAGTGTGAGATGCAGAGAGTTGTCGTGGAGGTTGTGCCAGTATTTCGCCGTGATGATATGGGCGAGAGGATAAGAATAGTCGTGCATCACCATCTTTGGCTCGCCCGTGGTGCCGCTGGTGAAATAGAGCAGGAAGTTGTCGGTAATCTTGTTGCGCTTCGGGGCGACAAACTCGCCCGCCTCGTTCAGCCCGCGCCAGAAGTCGTACCAGCCGTTGGGGACTGACGGACCGATAGAGATGCAGTGGCGAAGCATAGGCGAGAAACGGTGGGCGCGGTTGACATGCGCTATGATATCGTCGTCGCCGCAGGCTATGATGCCGCTGATGCCCGCCATGTGGCAGCGGTACATGATGTCCTTTGATGTCAGCATGTGCGTGGCGGGGATGGCGACAGCGCCTATCTTGTGCAACGCCACCATGGCATACCACCACTCCAGACGACGCTTCAGAATGAGCATGACACGGTCGCCACGCTCGATGCCTATCTCCTGAAAGAATGCGGCACACTGGTCGGTGACGCGTTTGAACTCGCCGTAGGTGAGGTATTTCACATCGCCGCGGTCGTTAGCCCACAATATGGCTTCCTTGTCCGGGGTCTCGGCTGCATAACGGTCGATGACATCATAGCCGAAATTGAAATCGGAAGGGACATCAACCTTGAAGTGCTGGAGAAAGTCTTCGTATGACTCATACTCCGTTTTTTTGAGAAATCTGCTTAACATTGGTGTGTGAGAAGACATGCCTGAAACGTCATCCTGGCAAGAAAAGGAGGATGCGGCATGACGGTTGTTCGTTTTTTTAAGTATGGTTGTCTGTCTTGAGATTGTATTGCGCACTATGCCGGATGCAATGTATTATGCCCCGTAACGTTACAGACAGCGCTGAAATGCAATACAAAGTTACGGTTTTTCTAATTGACAAAAAGAATAAATTAACATTGTTTTGCTTACGGCGGACAAATAAAAAACTTTTCTGCACACACACATTGTTATGTGTGCAACGATTTTGTCGCCATACGCAAAACATTGAAAATCAAAACCCAGAACGCCTCTTTGGTTTCAGATGTCAACAAAAAGACAGGGGCAGGCTGACAGGTTGAAAGCACAAGAAAAGGGCGTCTGTCAGTCGTGACGCCCGTCTCTGGCGTGCCGCTGCGCGCCGAATGTATTGCGTTCCCAGAAGACACCGTCGGCATATCCCTGTATGGAGGTGTCCTCACTGGCATTGAGCAGACGCTTCGCCGCCCAACGGCAGTAGTCGCGGTTGATTTCTATGCCGCAGAAATGCCTGCCCAGCTTGCGTGCCACGACAGCTGCCGTGCCGCTGCCGAGGAAGGGGTCGAGGATGCGCTGATGTTCGGCAGAAGACGCAAGGATGAGTTTTGCGTACAGCTTCTCGGGCTTCTGCGTGGGGTGGTCGGTATTCTCCGGCATCGACCAGAAGGGTATGCTGATGTCGTCCCAGAAGTTGGAGGGACAGGTAAGACGGAAATGGCCGTCCGGCGTTTCCTCCCAGTCTTTCGGCTTGCCATTCTCGCGATAGGGGGCGAGGACACGACGGCGCTGCTTCACGGCATCAATGTCGAAATAATAGTCGGCGGGATTCTTCACCGCAAACCATATATCCTCCATCGAGTTCTTCCAGTTTGCACGCGCGCCACGCCCTTTCTCGCGCTGCCATGTGATGCGGTTGAGAATGGTGAGACGCTCTTCGATGACACGCTGCATCGACGACGAGCAACGCCAGTCGCCGCACATATAGAGGCTGCCGCCGGGGGTCAGCTTGTCGCAAAGCGGATAGAACCAGCTGCGCAGATATGCCTCGTAGCCGGATGATGACATCGTACGGAACTGCATTCCGTGAAACTCGCGCTGGAGATTGTAGGGCGGATCGGCAATGACAAGGTCGAAATGGCTGTCGGGAATGAGTGACAGACACTCCATGACATCTCCGTTGACGATGATATCGTCACGGAACGAGGCGGGCAGACTGTCAGGAGTGACTATCTGACTGTCGAGAAACGGGAGCTCCGTCTCGGTCAGGGTGAGGGTCTTGTTGCGTTTCGCACGCACGGGATTCTTTGCTGTCATATCGGTTACAAAAGTAAGTATTTCTCGTGAGATATGCAAAAAGGTAATAAAAAAAGTTACCGAAAAAAACGGAAAAAGTTTGCAGGAAGGAAAAAAAAGCGTAACTTTGCAAAGGCTTCCCCGTCAGGCCATTATGTCCTGACATCTTTTCTGATGCACCAAGGCATCTATGCGAAACAAAAAAACAAGAGCGATATGACGAAAGAAAAAATACTGGCGGCGGCCCTGCCGCTGCTCATGGCAGGAGCCATGCCTGCCTGCGCACAGAACTACGTAATGAAATCCGCCTCGCGCGAACATATTATTATTGACAACAGATACGGCAGCACGAAAGAGGCGGAGAACTTCGTGAGGCCATACAAGAACATTGTAGATTCGGTGATGGCACCGCTTGTGGGCTACAGCGCAAGATACATGAAGGCGCACACACCCGAAAGCGAACTCTCGAACCTGCTCGCCGACATCATGGTGTGGGGAGGAAAGATGTATGACGAGAAACCGGACATCGGGCTATACAACATGGGAGGCATACGCGCGGCACTGCCGAAAGGAAGGGTGACATTCGGAGACATCAACGACATCGCCCCTTTTGAAAACAAGATATGCTTCCTTTCGCTCAGCGGCGAACAGCTGACAACGCTCTTCAGACAGATAGGCAGAACCTTCGGAGCTGGTATCTCGCACGGCGTAGAAGCGGTGTACGAGAAAGGAAACCTCGTTTCTCTGCGCCTGAACGGTGAGGAGATAGACCCGAAACGAGACTACCGCATCGCAACGATAGACTATCTCATACACGGCAACGACGGCTTCAAGGAACTGCGCAACGGCCATGACACGAACATCCCCAAAGCCGACAAGGACAATACAAGATTCATCATATCTGCATATTTCAAAGAGAAAATGGCGGAAGGAAAAGAAGTGGACGCACACATCGAGGGACGCATGGTGTGCAAAGAATGACATCCGGCTCCGCAAAACAATTCTCAACGGCATACCCGACACACCAGACAAAGACAACAACATCAACATGAGACACATCATATCATATATAGCAACAATCCTGATTGCCGTCGCCGCAAACGCACAGACGGAAAAGAAACTCGTCATCTTCCACACGAACGACACACACTCATGTATCATGCCCATGAACGAAAACCTTGCAGACACCGCCGTGGCGGGGAGAGGGGGATTCCTCAGACGCATCGCCATGCTGGAAGAAGAGAGAAAGAAGAACCCCGACATTATGTATTTCGATTCGGGAGATTTCTCGCAAGGCTCCGCCTACTACACCATGTACAAGGGTGAAGTGGAGGTGGGACTGATGAACATGATGGGCATCACGGCCGCCACTCTCGGAAACCACGAATGGGACTACGGCATGGAGCAACTGGCGAAAAACATAAGGCAGGCCACGTTCCCCGTTGTGTGTACCAATTGCGACTTCACAGACACGCCTCTCGAAAAACTCGTGAAACCTTATATCATAATAAAACGCAACGGGGTGAAAATAGGCGTCATCGGCGTGACGACACAACTTGAGGGTCTTGTAGATAAGAAAAACTATCAGAACGTGCAGTATCTCGACCCGGTAGAAAGTGCTGGAAAGACGGCTGAGATGCTGAAAGAAAAGAAGAAATGCGACATCATTGTCTGCATTTCACATCTCGGATGGAGCGAGCAGGGGGACATCGACTTCATCAAAAACACACGACACATCGACCTCGTGCTCGGAGGACACACCCACACGAAATTCAAAGAGCTGAGATATGTAGAGAACCTGGACGGCAAACCGGTAGCCGTAGATCAGAACGGCAAGGGCGGAGTGAACGTCAGCAAGATTACACTGCTGCTCGAAAAGAAATGACAACGCAAAGCCTGCACTACTCGAAATAGAACGAGAGGCACACCATCTTTGAACGCGTGCGGTCGGTAGAATATGCGTAAGGCAGCATCTCGGGCGACTTCAGGCGCGAGGCATGGCCTTTGTCGAAACTGTTTGTCAGCCCATACATGAACTTCAGCTCAGGACGAAGCTTGAAGAACGGCAGGTAGAAATCACATCCCACGCCGACAGAAGCGAAGATGTCAGACTTGTTCAGACGGAGATAGTCGTTGTCACGGCTGGTGAGATTGAGCACCGGAGTGACACCGGCAACGACATACGGACGGTGGTTGTTGAAGCGTTTCGCTGCAAATACCACATCCGCCACGCATCCGACATACACAGACTTCAAGTTCTGGCGCACCTCGGTGGGCACCCCGGCATCTGTCAGGTTCGTATGGTTGTGGAACGTGAGATGACGGGTGCCGAAATACATCGTAGGGGCAAGACGCAACGCAAAATGTGACGAGAGGCGCAACTCGCCCAGCACACCCACCTGAAAACCGGGATCCCAGCGGTCCTGGTCAACCGTAACAACCGATTCGTAGGTGTTGCCATCGGCATCTGTCAGCGTCACCGGACCGACATTGACAAGCTCCAGATCCTGAAGATGGGCACCGACGACAACGCCAAAATGGAAGACACGGAGGTCCGTGTAAGGACGGTTCTCCACCTTACGCTCCTGACAAGAAGCGCCGACGCAATGCAGAAGTAACACCGCAATCAGCATCACGCCTGCCGACATGACACCTGTGCGGCGGCAGAAACGTCTGAACAACGAGACAAGACGGATATTCTGACAGAGGAAAAGATAATGTTTCATGCTATATGGTCTCCGCATTTGAAACGCGGAACGGTTTCGTGGAATATATCGGATAATCTTGAATAAATAACGCAGGGTTACGGCGAATATTGCATTGATGCCAGACGAATTTGACAACACGGGACAAAGGACACCGCAAAAAACACGGAGAAAGGCATCATCACAACAGAGTACAAGAAGATTTGCGAACTGTTAAGAAACGTTTAACAAATCCATGCAATAGTTAAAATCCGAAAAAAGCACTAATCATTTTTAGGTATTTCGAATATTCTTGTTAACTTTGCATCGACAAGAATGATGTCTTATAGCAAGGCATGCCGACAAGAAGTGAGGCATGGCGGAAGCAACATTAGCCAGACAATACATACAGACATCAAGACACGGCAGACTATCGAAAACATTATTAACCCATAAACAAAATCTAAAGAACAATGGCTTACGTAATCAGCAACGACTGTATCGCTTGTGGTACATGTATCAGCGAGTGTCCGTCAGAAGCAATCTCTGAGGGCGATATCTACTCTATCAACCCGGAACTCTGCACAGAGTGCGGCACATGTGCTGACGTTTGTCCTAACGAGGCTATCAGCTTAGGATAAACCCAACGTCCAAACAGTCGTTTTGACAACAAGAAACAATCGGGGAACGGTGTCCGTAACGGGCATCGTTCCTCTTGTTTTACATGCAAAAGACAGACGCAGACAGAAAGCCACATACAGCACACGGGACACCACACAAAACCCAGGCCCGGGGCAGACAAAAGCGTCAGGATGACACGATTTCTTTTTCTATGTCATTTTCTTTGGTTAAAAAATAATGTTTTTTATATTATTATAAGTGGTAATTGAAAAAATATATGTAACTTTGCAGCAAGTGCGGCAGTGTCACAACACCACATCTAATTATCTGGCACAGCGACAAAAACCTACCTGACAGCATGAAATGGAACGAGGTCATAGGACAGGAACAGACCAAACACCGGCTGAGAAAACTCTTGGCCGAAGGCCGTGTGCCGCACGCCATAATGCTCGCCGGGAACACAGGCTACGGGACACTGGCCTTAGCGGGTGCCTTCGCATCAGCACTTCTATGCGCCAGAAACAACGCCGCAGAAGATACAGGAGCATCACTCTTCGGAGCAGAGGGTGACATCTTCGGAAGCGGAACCGGCCTCTTTGGAGAAGAAGCCGGCACCCTTGGAGAAGAAGCCGGCACCGGCAGAGAGAATGACGGGACTGTAACTGCGACCGGCATACATCAGGATGCCGCCGAGAAGGAGGCAGAGACAGAGGCTTGCGGAGAATGCAAGCAATGCCTCATGCTCAGAAACTGGCAACATCCCGACCTGCACTTCTCCTTCCCCATCGTCAAACTGCCCTCCATGGGGACGGAACACAAGCCCGTATGCAACGATTTCATGCAGAACTGGTATGAGATGGTAGCGACAGACGGAATGTACTTCTCGTTTGAACAATGGATGGAGCAGATAGGCGCAACAACCCAACAAGCCATCATCACAGCCAACGAGAGTGACGACATCGGAAAGAAAATATCCCTTACGTCAAGTCAGGGAGGATACAAAGTCGTAATAATCTGGCTTGCGGAACGCATGAACGATGTCAGCGCGAACAAGATTCTAAAGACACTCGAAGAGCCGACGAACAAGACAGTCTTCATACTTGTCGTCGAACGGCCGGAACTCCTGCTCGAAACGATACGCAGCAGAGTGCAGCGCATCGACGTGCCGAAGATTGAAGGCAAGGACATAACAGAAGCTCTCGTCGCAAGACGCGGCATAGACAGCGACACCGCAGCCTCAATAGCACGCGCCGCTGACGGCAACTGGCTCGCAGCCGTCGAACAGCTGATGCCCGATTCTGAGAGCCGTATGTTTCTCGACCTCTTCATCATGCTCATGAGACAAGTCTATGCAAAAGATGTCAGAGGCATGAAGAAATGGAGCGAGACAACAGGCGGCTTCGGAAGGGAGAAGCAGAAACGCCTGCTCGCATATTTCATGAGAATGATAAGAGAAGCCTTCGTCTCAAACTTCAACGCACCGGAACTGTCCTACATGACACGTGAAGAGGAGCAGTTCGTGAAGAAATTCGGACGCTTCATAAACGAGACGAACGTCATAGAGATAAACGACCTGTTCGAACTCGCTGTCAGAGACATCTCGCAAAACACCAACCAGAAAGTCGTGTTCTTCGACACGGCATTGAGACTGACAGTGCTTTTACTAAGAAAATGAAAAGAAATGGAAAACGATAACACAAAATACGACAACCTGAGATATGTCGCCGGAGACGGCTCGCGGGGCCTCTGCCACAAAGGATGCGGCAGACAGGACCACCAGCTGAACACCTACGACTGGCTTGCCGACCTTCCCGACAACAACGAGGAGACCGACCTTGTCGAGGTACAGTTCAAAAACACGAGAAAAGGATACTACCACAACGTCAACAACCTCGACTTGAAGAAAGGCGACCTCGTGGCTGTAGAATCATCACCGGGACACGACATAGGCGTCGTCACGCTCACCGGACAACTCGTGAAACTGCAGGTGAAGAAGGCAAACCTGAAATCGATGGACGACATCAAACGCATCTACCGCATCGCAAAAGAACAGGACATCGCGACATGGGAAGAGGCTAAAAGCCGCGAACACGCCACGATGATACAGAGCAGACAGATAGCCAAGGACCTCGGACTAAAGATGAAAATCGGCGACGTGGAATATCAGGGCGACGGCAACAAAGCCATCTTCTACTATATCGCTGACGAACGCGTCGATTTCAGACAGCTCATCAAGGTGCTGGCAGAAGTCTTCCGCGTCAGGATAGAAATGAAACAGATCGGCGCACGACAGGAAGCCGGACGAATAGGAGGGACAGGACCGTGCGGCAGGGAACTCTGTTGCGCCACATGGATGAAGTCCTTCTCAAGCGTCTCAACCAACGCCGCACGCTTCCAGGACATCTCGCTCAACCCCCAGAAACTGGCAGGCATGTGCGCAAAACTCAAATGCTGCCTGAACTACGAGGTTGACACTTATCTCGAGGCAGGCAAGAAACTGCCGCCAAAAGATGCCGTGCTCACAACGCAGGACGGCGACTACTACTTCTTCAAGCAGGACATTCTCGCCGGGACAGTGACATACTCGACAGACAAACGCCTCGCAGCAAACCTCGAGACAATATCAGCCGAACGAGCAAACGAGATTATCGAAATGAACAAAAGGGGCGAGAAACCCGCCGAACTCAACGACGAGGAGACCGACCTCAGCGCGGCAAAGCCAAAAGACCTCATCGAAAGCGAAGACATCACACGCTTTGACAAGGCAAAGAAAAAGAAGAAGAAGAAAACGCGCAAAAATGAGAAGAGCAACCATAGCACTGACAACACTGCTAACGGTGATGTGCCTGACGGCATGTGACGACAGCATCACATACAACAAATACCGTCATGCCGACACCGAAGGATGGGAGAAGAACAAGGCTCTCGAGTTCGGGATAGACTCTCTGAAGGAGAGCGGCACATACGCACTCACCCTCAAGTTGCGCATCAGCGACAACTATCCGTTCCGCAACCTGCACATCGTCGTTGACCAGACGGTATTCCCCTCGGGACAGACAATAAACGACACCATCACCTGTCATGTCACCGACCGTCGCGGGAACATGCTCGGACACGGTGTCGCCCTCTACCAGTTCGACCTGCCGCTACGCAAACACTTCTATCTGCATGGCGACAGCATACACGTCAGGGTGAGGCACAACATGAAACGCGAAATCCTGCCCGGGATAAACGATGTAGGCATCCAGCTCAGGAAAGACACCGAATGATGCTGCCGCACAGGCTTCCGGCTGCGGCGCGCAAGTATAGGCAGCATGACAAGAGAAAACAACAAAACATAGCATTTGAACATAGAAAGACAAAGACATGGCAGAAACAAAGACAATCAAGACAGCACTGATTTCAGTGTTTCACAAAGACGGGCTCGACCAACTGCTCGAGAAGCTGAACAGCGAAGGCGTCAGATTCCTCTCAACAGGCGGCACCCAGACATTCATCGAATCATTGGGATACGAGTGTCAGAAAGTGGAAGACGTGACAACATATCCTTCCATCCTCGGAGGCAGAGTGAAGACACTGCACCCGAAAGTGTTCGGAGGCATCCTCGCACGCCGTGACAACGAGGGCGACAGAGAGCAGATGGCACAATACGAGATACCGGAGATCGACCTCGTCATCGTTGACCTCTACCCCTTCGAGCAGACAGTGGCAAGCGGAGCGTCACAGGCGGACATCATAGAGAAAATCGACATAGGCGGCATCTCGCTCATCCGTGCCGGCGCAAAGAACTATAAGGATGTTGTCATCATACCTTCGAAAGCCGAATACGGAATGCTGCTCGACATCGTGAGCAAGCAAGGCGCCAAGACCACCGAAGACCAGAGACGCCTGTTCGCTACACGCGCTTTCGGCGTCAGCAGCCACTACGACACCGCCATCAACGCATGGTTCGAGCAGCAGCAGGCATAAGACACCGCACAGAAACAACAGAACACCACACATAACAAACAAAACATACAGACATTATGGGATTTCTCTCATTTGTACAAGAAATAGCAATGGACCTCGGGACCGCCAACACCATCATCATCAGCGATGACAAGATTGTCGTTGACGAGCCTTCGGTTGTCGCTCTGGACCGCCGCACAGACAAGATGATAGCAGTGGGTGCCAAAGCAAAAATGATGTACGAGAAGACGCACGACAACATCCGCACGATACGTCCGTTGCGCGACGGTGTGATAGCCGACTTCTCCGCCTGCGAGCAGATGATGCGCGGACTGATAAAGATGGTTCACTCCGGAAGCCGTCTCTTCTCTCCCTCGCTCCGCATGGTAATCGGCGTGCCGTCTGGCTCGACAGAAGTGGAGCTGCGTGCGGTGCGCGATTCGGCAGAACATGCAGACGGACGTGACGTCTATCTCATCTTCGAGCCTATGGCGGCAGCCATCGGCATAGGCATCGACGTTGAAGCTCCGGAAGGAAACATGATAGTCGATATAGGCGGCGGATCAACCGAGATAGCCGTCATCTCGCTCGGCGGCATCGTCTCGAACAACTCTATCAGAACGGCGGGCGACGACCTCACGGCAGACATTCAGGAGTATATGTCAAGACAACACAACGTGAAAGTCTCAGAGCGCATGGCAGAACGCATCAAGATTCATGTCGGCTCTGCACTCACCGACCTTGGCGACGAGGCTCCGGAAGACTACGTCATACACGGTCCGAACCGCATCACGGCACTGCCTATGGAGGTGCCCGTATGCTATCAGGAGATAGCCCACTGTCTCGACAAGACAATCGTGAAGATCGAGAACGCCGTGCTCAACGCTCTCGAGAACACGCCGCCGGAGCTTTACGCCGACATCGTGAAGAACGGAATCTATCTCTCTGGCGGCGGTGCGCTGCTGCGCGGCCTGGACAAGCGCCTCCAGAACAAGATCAACATTCCTTTCCACATCGCCGACGACCCACTCCATTCCGTAGCAAAAGGTGCTGGCATAGCACTGAAGAACGTTGACCGCTTCTCTTTCCTCATGAGATAACATTACAACAGACAAGGCAGGCAGCGTCCGGCATACCAGGGACGATGCCTGCCTTTACTGATTATGGTTGCGTACAGGCTTGCAGACGGCCCGGTGCCGTAGCCTGCACTCCTGTGCCGCCATCACTCTCCATCACAGCCAAATGCACAACTTAGCCGATTTCCTGCAGAAATATCATCACTGGTTTGTCTTCATCCTGCTCGAGACAATATCCATGGTGCTGCTCTTCCAGTTCAATGGATATCAGGGCAGCGTATGGTTCACGTCAGCCAACATAGTGTCCGGGAAGGTTTACGAAGCCTCTTCTGCCGTCAACCAGTTCTTCTCCCTGACCAAGGTGAACGAGCGTCTCACACAGCGCAACGTATATCTTGAGAAGCAAGTTGCACTGCTCAGCGAACGTCTTCTCGACGCGACACAAGACACGGGCATCACGGAACGCACCCTTGAGGCGGCTCTTCACGGCAGCCGCATCATCCCAGCCCGCGTGATAAGCAACAGCATCGACAAGGCGGACAACTTCATCACGCTCGACAAGGGTACGGCAGACGGCGTGCGCCCCGACATGGGTGTTGTCTGCGGGACGGGCATCGTGGGCATCGTCTATCAGGCAACGGCAAACTACAGCGTAGTGATTCCCGCCCTGTCCTCACACTCCAAGATCAGCTGCTGCATCGAGGGCAGAGGATATTTCGGGTATCTGCATTGGGAAGGCGGCTCGTCAAGACACGCATACGTTGACGACATTCCCCGCCATGCACATTTCCGGCTCTACGACAAAGTCGTCACCTCGGGCTACAGTTCAGTCTTCCCGAAAGGCGTGATGGTTGGCAAGATACTGCATGTATATAATTCTCCCGACGGTCTCTCCTACCGCCTGATGGTTGAACTGTCAACAGATTTCGGCAATCTGCGCAACGTATGCGTCATCGACGACAAGGCATTGCGCGAACGCATCAACATCCTGCGTTCGGCAGAAGATTCCATCAGAATGAAGAAAGACAAGATATAAGGCGCCTAACCACATGACAACAGATTTTTTCAAACGTCTCGCACTGATGCTCACACTGGCGGTTGTACAGGTGCTGGTTCTCAACCGCATACACATCTTCAACATCGCCACCCCCCTGGTCTATCTCATGCTGCCGCTGCATTTTGAGTTAGGAAAGTCAAGGTGGAGCGCGTTGGTATGGTGTTTCACCACCGGCCTGGTCATTGACATCTTCGCCAACACTCCGGGTGTGGCAGCCGGAGCCATGACACTCATCGGACTTATTCAGCCCGCCATACTTCGTCTCTTCGTCAACGATGACGACGGCGAGAGCCTCACGCCCTCGTTCAAGAGTATGGGATGGCTGAAATATCTCACCTACAGCCTCATCATCACCCTCGTCTATTGCATCGCATTCTTCTCTCTCGAGACATTCACGTTCTTCAATCCCATACTTTGGGCAGAATGTATTGGCGGCAGCACGCTCATCACGCTTGTCATCATACTCGCCATAGAGAAGATACGCAGCTGACGACAACAATTCATGCCGCGTCTCGTGTGCTACAGACAAGGCATACATATATAATATTAAGGTGTTATGTATTATATAATGTGCAGACAGCATCTTTTCAGCATAACCGACCTCCAATTCAGCATTCTTTTCTCACACTGTGGACTACGGATTAGAAAATCGTAAATACGTCATAGGCGGGGTGGCGACAGCCATCGTCGTCATATATATCATACGTCTCTTTGTCCTGCAGATAATGAGCGACGACTATCGGAAGAGTGCGGATTCAAACGCGTTCTTCAAAAAGATAGAGTATCCGTCGCGCGGTGTCATCACTGACCGCAACGGCAAGCTCCTTGTCTATAACGAGCCGTCGTACGACCTTATGGTCATCATGAACGAGCAGCGCGGACACATCGACACCCTCGAGTTCTGCGAGGCTCTCGGCATCACGCCTCAGTATTATGAGAAACGTATGTCTGAGATAAAGGATTACAACCGCAACCCTGGCTATTCGAAGTTCACGCAACAGCTCTTCATGTCGCAGCTGTCAGAGCAGGAGTTCGCCATGTTTCAGGAGAAACTCTTCCGTTTCCCCGGCTTTTACGTCCAGAAACGTTCCATCAGACAATATCAATATCCTTATGCCGCCCATGTTCTTGGAGATGTTGCCGAGGTGTCTCAATACGACATCGAGGATGACGACTATTACCAGGCAGGCGACTACATCGGGAAACTTGGCGTGGAGCGCTACTACGAGAAGCAGCTTCGCGGCGAGAAGGGTGTCCAGATTCTGCTGCGCGATGCTCGCGGACGTATTCAGGGAAAATACAAGAACGGTCTCTACGACCACAAGCCCGTGGCCGGCAAAGACCTCACCCTCTCTCTCGACATCGAGCTTCAGGCTCTCGGCGAGCGTCTTCTCGAAGGCAAGATAGGGTCCATCGTGGCCATCGAGCCTTCTACGGGCGAGGTGTTGTGCATGGTGTCCTCCCCTACTTACGACCCCCGGCGCATGGTAGGTCGCAAGCGCGGAAAGAATCACGCCCTTCTGTCTCGCGACCCCTGGCGTCCGTTGCTCAACCGTTCGATAATGGGGCAGTATCCTCCCGGCTCCACATTCAAGACCTCCCAGGCCCTGACCTACATGACCGAAGGCATCATCACGCCCCACACCCTTTATCCTTGCTATCACGGCTTCCAATACAAGGGCCTTCATGTCGGCTGCCACGGCCACGGTTCGCCGCTGCCCATCGTAGAGGCTCTCAGTACATCGTGCAACGCCTATTTCTGCTGGGGCTTGTATCACATGATCGGGGCTAAGAGGAAATACGGCACGACGCAGAATGCGATGAACACCTGGCGAGACTACATGGTCTCCATGGGCTTCGGCTACAAGCTTGGCATCGACCTTCCGGGCGAGAAGCGCGGGCTCATCCCCAATGCCGAGTACTACGACAACGCATACAAGGGTTCATGGAACGGCCTGACCGTCATCTCCATCTCCATCGGCCAGGGTGAGGTGAATCTCACGCCCCTCCAGATAGCCAACCTCGGCGCCACGATAGCCAACCGCGGCTACTACATCACGCCCCATGTGGTGAAGACGGTCAAAGGCGAGCCGTTGGACACACTCTTTACTAAACGCCACTACACGAAAGCCTCCCGCAGCGCATACGACTGGGTTGTGGCAGGCATGAGGTCGTCAGTCGTGAAAGGCACCTGCCGCGCCGCCAACCGTGCCGACTATCTTGTCTGCGGCAAGACCGGAACGGCCCAGAACCGCGGTCAGGACCACTCCGTCTTCATGGGTTTCGCCCCGATGGACAATCCCCGCATCGCCATTGCGGTCTATGTGGAGAACGGCGGCTTCGGTGCAGACTACGGCGTGCCCATCGGTGCGCTGATGATGGAAAAGTATATCAACGGCAAACTCTCTGCCGCCAGCGAGAAACGCGCTGACGACTTCCAACACAGACGAATAGCTTATGGCTCAAGGAACAGATAACAGCAAAGGCATACTCCGTTCGCTCGACTGGTGGACGATAGGCATCTACCTTGCCCTCCTCTCTTTCGGGTGGGTGAGTGTCTGCGGTGCGAGCTACTCTTTCGGCGACACTGACATCTTCAGCCTCTCCACACGCTCAGGAATGCAGATATTATGGATAGGCACGTCGGTGTGTCTCGCTTTCGTCATTCTCATGATGGACGACCGCTTCTATTCCACTTTCGCCTTCCTCATCTATGCCGCCCTCGTCATCCTTCTCTTCGCCACGGTGTTCAACCCTCACGAGATCAAGGGTTCCCGCTCGTGGCTTGTGCTTGGCCCGCTGCGTCTTCAGCCGGCTGAGTTCGCCAAGTTCGCAACGGCTCTTGCCGCCGCGAAGCTGATGTCCACCTACGGTTTCTCGCTGGGCAAGACGCGCGACTTCGCCATGGCAGCCGCTGTCGTCCTCCTGCCCATGCTTCTCATCATCGCCCAGAAGGAGACGGGCTCCGCCCTTGTCTATCTCTCGCTCTTCCTCATGTTCTACAGAGAGGGCATGCCGGGCTCGATCCTCTTCACCGGCGTAGCGATGGTGGCATATTTTGTCATAGGCATAAGATACGAGGATGTGGAATTTCTCGCCATGCCCACCTCTCTCGGCAAGTTTGCCGTTCTCCTGATGGTGCATCTCTTCACCATCTGCATGGTTCGCATCTACTGCAAGGACAAGCCTCTGACACGCCATCTCGCCACCGTCACCGCTGCCGTGACGCTGCTTGCCGTGGCATTCTCGAAGTTTGTCATACCGTTCGACTGCTGCTACGTCCAGCTTGCGCTGACGGCCTATATCCTCGGCATGCTGCTCTATCACTGGCTTCGCGAGCGTCTTGCGGGCTATTTCTTCATCCTTGCCTTTGCGTTGGGTTCGGTCACATTCTTCTATTCGTCGAGCTATGTCCTCAACAATGTGATGCAGAAGCATCAGCGCGAGCGCATCAACGTGCTCCTCGGACTTGAGGAGGACCTTGCCGGAGCGGGCTACAACGTACACCAGAGCGAGATAGCGATAGGCTCGGGCGGCCTTCAGGGCAAGGGTTTTCTCAACGGCACACAGACAAAGCTGAAGTATGTCCCGGAGCAGGACACTGACTTCATCTTCTGCACGGTGGGCGAAGAAGAGGGCTTCCTCGGCTCGGCAGGTGTGCTCCTGCTCTTCCTCGCCCTCATCCTGAGGCTCATACATCTCGCCGAGCGGCAGCCGTTCAAGTTCGGCAGAATCTACGGATATTGCGTGCTAAGCATCTTTCTCTTCCATGTCTTCATCAATGTCGGCATGGTGCTCGGCCTTACGCCGGTCATCGGCATTCCGCTGCCCTTCTTCAGCTACGGCGGCTCGTCGCTATGGGGATTCACCATCCTCCTCTTCATCTTCCTCCGCATAGACGCTGGCAGGAACCTTGTCAGACAGTAGCGGCACCGCCGCCGGCGGCTTCGCAGAAGCCCGGCGGCAGGATTTCGCAAGACAACATATAACACAAAACACTCCCGCCCCATACGGAAAGCGGTTTTCGCTGACCGGAGATGGAGCGGGAGTGCTGTTTTTTATATGGGTTCCGTCAGAATCTTAGGCTTCCGAGAACTGGTCTTTTCCGACAGAACACAACGGGCATACAAAGTCATCAGGCAGTTCTTCAAACGGTGTGCCTGGTTCGATACCTTCTTCAGGTACGCCTACTTCCGGGTCATACTCCCATCCGCAAACGTCGCAAACATACTTTTTCATAATCGTAATTGTTTTTTTGTGGGTTTGTTGAAATGTTGTCTTTTCTCTTGTTTATCACCTGCAAAGTTACGTCAAAGAATCCGTTCCGCATAATGTTTTGCGTAAAAAAATCATAATTCACGCTATTTTCCCTGCATCGCCACTGTCTGGCATCAGAATACGGGTAGTGTCAGCAGCTGGTAGTACAGTGTCTTTGCAATGCGTTCGTAGCCTGCATCGTTGGGGTGCAGGCGGTCGGTGTCGGGTCTGGAGAAGAACTGTGCGTTGCTGTCTGCAAGGGGATAGAGGCCGCAGAGCGCATTGAGGTCAATCACGGGCACCGCCCACACATTGCCCGCCTCTTTCACCGCCTCGACATAACTGTCGAGCCATACCCCGTTGCTGTTGGGATAGAGCTCGTCAAGCTGAACGTTCTTCTCGCCCGACGTGAAGAAGGCACGGTGGATGGGAGTGAGCAGCACGATCTGCTTCGTAGGGTACAGCTCCTTCAGCTGGCCCATCGCGATATTTATCCTTCCGCGCACCGTGGTGTCGTTGAGTGCCGGCGAGCGGTGCGGGCGCTTCTGGCGGTAAGGCTGTTTGTTGCGCGTGTAGGCCACCTCACGCTCGTCGGTGTCATACCATTCGCCGAGCGGGATGGCGTGGTTATAGTCGTTCGTGCCCATGAAGATGATGATGGCATCGACATCCTGCCCATGCTCGTCGAGCAGGGCCTGCGTCTGGCGCGGTATGTCGTTCCACTGCCGTCCGCTTATTGCGTAGCAATAGCTTGTGGCGTCGAGCCATTCGCTCAGCAGCGACCACCACTTCTTTGTCCCGGCCTTCACGCGCGGGTCGGTGATGGAATCTCCGAAATACGCTATCTTCTTCCCCTGCCAGGGATGGGTGAATGTCTTCTGGCTGCAGGCGGGTGCAGCGAACATCGCGAGCAGAAGCGTCACGAGCATCAGTTGTCGTTTCATAGTCGTTAAGGGTCAGTAGGTTGATATTGTTTTCAAGGGTGTCTGTTTGCCGTTAGGTTCAGGCATACACGCCTTCTATCTCCGCAATGTAGAGCGTATGCAGCCCTCCGCCCGGCTTGTCGTTATACCATCGTGCCAGCACTTCGCTGTCGATGAAACCGTCGGCCGACATGTCAGCCTTGTAGAGCTTGCGGCAGTCGAGCACGAGCCGCGCCTCAGCGAATGCCGTCGCTCCTGTCTGCAGCGCCACGGGTGTCAGTCCTGCCTCGCCAATCTTGTCACGGTCGCGGCCGGAGACAGAGCCGCAGAGCTGCAACGCCTTACGGTGCTCCTCGCCAAGGAAAGAGAGCGTCATGCGATCTGTGCGTTCCACAAAATCATGTGTATAGCGTTCAGGACGTATGAAGACAAACGCCACGGGCTTGTTCCACAGCCATCCCATGCCGCCCCACGAGGCTGTCATGGTGTTCACCTTGCCCTCTGTGCCTGCCGTGACAAGCATCCACTCTTTTCCGATGAGCGAGAAAATGTCCTCGCCTTTCAAAATGCTGATATCCTGTTTTGTCATGATTGATGATGTGTTTTG
>SFIS01000126.1 GCA_004555245.1 Bacteroidales bacterium | reverse complement strand
TCGCTTCACCTGTCCCGCCGTCACCAGTTCACGCATCAGGATGTTGCTCCTTCGCTCGATGCGTTGCCTACCGTAGTAGGTGAATTCCATCTTCTCCTTGTTGAACTTGATGCTGTCGCAGAAGATGCTGAACACGGCACTCGTACCCATGATGTTGTTGTAGAAGCCCTTTTCTTTCAGCGTGTTGTACTGAGCCAAACCTGTCTCATCCACCAGATACATCGCCTTCTCCATCGAATAGCGGATGTACTTGTCATCGGGAGCCAGCGTGAAGAAGTAATGGTGGAACATCTCGATATGGCTCTTTGCCTCCACATCCAGTGTCTCCTCCATCGTGGTGCGGTTCACCAGTATGGGGACGTTGCCGTCCAGCACATACACCTTCTGCTGCGCATCGGTCACCATGCAGCGTGCTGTCCAGATGCTCGACACCGAGATGATGATGCAGCCTACGAGGAAGGCAGAACAGACGATGCCCACCAACTTGATTTTGTTTTCTAAATTCTTGATTACCATAATATATTCTTTAATTGTTTCCTTAGGAGATGCGGTGTCTCACCGCGCACTTTCTTATTATCTCATCATTGTCGCCATGGCTCCCGTAGCCGTCATCTTTGCCTGCTGTGCCACGCCCTCACCGAAGTTTCTCGTTGAGAAGGCGGTGTCACCCTCTGGTATCATCCATGCCGCAAGGTCGGGCACGAGGTTCAGACATTTCAATGCCACGATGCTCGCCGCCATCAGATAACCTGCCGAGAAGAACGAGTTCTGCAGGTAGGCTGCCATGGTCTGCTCACTGGCGGTGATGGCTGTCAGGTTCTCCACCTGTATGCACAGCACGATGTCGAATAGCAACAGCACGTAGAAACCAACGAAATAGAGCATGGCTCCGTAGAAATGCACCGTCAGATAACGTATCAGCCATTTCGCCCATGCGCCTTCCCACTTGGGCAACAACGAGAATGCCCATTGTATCGGACCGAATATCGTGAGCATGCCGAGCAATATCTGCTGGCAGTATATCGTCGCCCACCATCCGATGCGGAACACGATCAGGGCAATCAGCATCACGATCTTGTCGATGCCTACCACAGCCCCTGCCGTCAGTGAGGTGAACCATAGTTTGCTGGCATCCTTCTCCATGTTGGTCACTTCGTCCACGCCCGTCTGCTCCATCGTCGCCTCTATCAGGTTGGGGTCTGAGGTGCCTTTGTGCGCCACGTCGGCCTGTGCCTGCAGGTCGGTGTACATCGAGTCCCTGACATAGACCAACTGCTGCACCTCCTCAAACTTGTCGGAGATTTGGGTCGCCTCCGCCTCGTAGAGGTCGTGGGTGTAACTGCCGATGCAGTTGGGGATATAGGATAGGAAGTCCAACACGCACCAGCTGCTGCCGCTGTTGGTCATGCCCGTGTCTGCAGGTGGATACCACCAACAGAGGATGATGCTCACTACCAGTGGCTTGAACAGTTTCATCACGTCCAACGGCTCGTTCTTCACCATCATCTTGTACGCCATGCTTGCCGCCACGATGATGGAGAATAGTGCCGCCAATGCCATACACATTTGGAGGATCCACCAGAATGGTCCCTGTGAACCTGTGAAGGTGGCATCGGTCAGGAACTCATTGGTTTGGAATATCACATCATCAATCTCCTCTTCGAGGATGTTGATGCCGAAATCGCTGAGTATGTTGTCTGCCATCTGTTCTATGCGTTTTGGGTTGTACGTTCAATCACAGGAATGACTCCCACGCTCTTCAGTTTCTCATAGAGGAATAGGCGACCTTTCTGTGTCCACTTGGTGTTCATGCGCACATCCTCCGTGCCGTCCTTGTGCTTGATGAGGTAGGTCTCGCTGGTCACATAGCCGCAGTCCTT
Organism: Bacteroidales bacterium; assembly: GCA_004555245.1. Lineage (GTDB taxonomy): Bacteria > Bacteroidota > Bacteroidia > Bacteroidales > Bacteroidaceae > Prevotella. The sequence goes on along the minus strand of SFIS01000126.1, from coordinate 1,033 downwards.
GTAATCTGCATACAGGATCCACTGCTTGCCGCGCTGGTACTGGATGTTCATGTCTTTCAGCCGTCGATTGAAGCGGACGGAGGACTCGCCGTAGTCCTGGGCTATCTGTGTGACCAACACGCTGCTCTTCGTGGCGAGGATGGTGTCAAGGTAACTCACCTTGTCCTTCATCTCCGTCACCTCCTGCTGCAGGTCATCCACCTTGGAACCCAACTCAACGATGCGTGTCCTTTGGTGTTCGCACTCCTGTTCGGCAAGGAGCCGTTTCTGGCGTTCTTCCTTCAGATTAACGGCTAACTGTATCAGGAAGTCGGGCTCTGCCAATGCCTTCTCGATAGCCTGCTGCGTCATATAGGCACCATGCTTGCGGATAGTGGGGAGCACCTCGGATGTCACCCAATGCTTGAACTCACGTGCCTGTGGCATCTTGGATGACAGGATGAGCGCATAAAGTCCTGACTCATTGATGAGTATCGGCATTGTTCCGTTGACGCTGAACGTTTCGTTCACCGTCTTGTCCTCCTCATCCACATGGTCACGTATGGCTTTCTGTGGATTGGTATAGCCCAACCTTCGGGCTACATCTGTTCCCATCAGCCATGCGTCGCCATCTATACTGATGCCCCGAAGCTGACCGAACTGGGTGTTTTCAAAAATCTGAATGTCATTCATATCTATGTCTTTATATTTGTTGTCTTCTTTTCTTCCCTTAGTTCGTTTCAATACATGGCTTTGCCTCCTTCATGGTGGATGCTTGTATTTTTTCTACTTTCATTGGGAAGATGAAACTCCTTATCTATCCACGCTTTCTTCTCCGTCACCGCCGCTGGTATCATCTCCGTCAGTGCCTGTCGAGCTCCTCACTCCCTTCATGTTCTCCTGCCAACGGCTCTTGGCTTCGCTGATGATGCTTCCTTTCTGCACCACACGGTCGTTGGTGGCTGCCAAGAGGGCGGTGGTCTGACTTTGGGTGTTGAGCTGCACGAGGTATTTCAGTAGCGTCTCGTTCTGTGCCGTCAGGTCGGCATAGATG
>SFIS01000125.1 GCA_004555245.1 Bacteroidales bacterium | reverse complement strand
CAAAGCGCAAAAGCGCATAGCCCAGGGTAAAGCGTAGCGACACCCTGGGTAAATCAGGAACAGTTCCATTTTGGGTACATCAAACTGTACACCCTAATAAAAAACTGTCTTTTCATTTCTTCTGTTAATGATAGGTTGCTATCCGTATATACACACATTTACTGTTATGGATGGGGCAGCGTCGGCACAAAGGCCGACGGCTGCCCATCGAAACGAGAGAGAATTGCTTCAGAGTCGTTTTGTTTCAGCCTCGCCTGCTGTCTTACCCTTGTATTTGCTCTTCTTGGGGTTGAAGGAATAAGTGATGCAGAGCATCAGTTTCCGAGAATCCTGGTTGCTGTATTTGTGGGCTATGACATCTCTTGCCTGAATCGACCATTCCTGGTTACGAGTGTGGAAGATGTCGTGGGCAGAAAGATTGATTTGCAGACGCTTATTCAGGAAGTAACGGCGGACAGAGAAGTCAATACCCCAGCGACCTCGAAAGTCATTAGCCATCTCGTAGCCGCGTGTCAGCCCCGTAATATCGCAAGTAATCAGCCAATCCTTGTTGGGTATAAGCATATTCTTGAAAGCGTACTCCCAAATTGGACGGTTGTAGTTGTCGCCATACATCGTGAGCCACTGTTTGTTGACGCCAACAGTGAGGGTAGGTTTCCAGATACCGACGGTGCGGGAATAGGAGATGTAGGCGGTCAACAGGGAGTAATCCTCGTTGTGGGTGGAGAATATCAGCTGCGGGCTGTCCATACTATAATGTTCTTTGGTATAGACGAAAGCGTCCTTCTTGTAGGTATAGCCAGCCTCGAAGATAAGTCCCTTCCACCCGAACATATACGATGCCTCATAGTTGTAGCAGTCGTCCAGTGTTGGGTTGCCACCCTCCACCTCGTATGGACTGACGTAGAGCAGCGAAGAACGAAGTTGCTGATAGGCAGGGCGGACTATGTACTGCTTGTAATCGAGTGCCATAGATGTCTCCTGATTAAATTGCCACGACAGTGAAATGTCTGGAGATAGCGAGGACTGGTTGCGGCTCACGTCGTGGTCTTTCACCTTGTTCTGATAATAGTCGAACTTGATGCTCTCCCACCGAAGGCCGAGGTTAAGCGTGAGTTTGCCGAAGTTTCGTGTGAAAGTGGCAAAGGCGGCATATGCATACTGCTTGCTCTCGTTCATCGTAGAGGGGACGTAGGTGCTTATATCAGTGTTCAGTATAGTGTATTGCTGATGGTTGAAGGTGTAACTGTCCTCAGTTCCGATGTTCACTTGGCCTGTTAGGAGCGGGAACTGATAATAGAGCTTGCCTGCCCATAGTGTGGAACGCATACCCGTCTGTGACGGCACATTGACGGTATGGTCGGCATAGGCATTGCTGGTAAGATTGTCTGCGTGGTGCCAGGAGTGGACGTAATTCCCGTCGAAATGGATGAGGCGTTCGTCGCTCAGCTGGTTGTCGTAGTAGGTGGCGACGGTGTGCCGCTCGGTTTTCATTTCGTTGTGGATATGGTCGCCAACGTTCTGATCTTCTACGTCAGCAATGTGGTATTCCCCTGAGCCCTGGCTGTCAAACGTGATGGGCGAGTTGATGTAGTGATAATAGGCACCGAAAGACTGACAATCCTTGTTGTAGTTGAAACCGCCTCTTGCGCTCGGCGATGTGAAGGTCTGGTTCTCGGTGGCCGTGTGCTGGATGCTGTTACCAGCCGTGCCAGCCCAGTCAAAAGTAGAGCCGTTCGTGCGGTAGTTGCGTGTGCCACCGTCGTAGATATATGCATTGCCGAATAGCTGCCAGTCGCCCCAACTGTAACTGAGGCTGGTCTGTGCCAGTTCCGACCACTTGCGCTTAACCTCCACTCGTCCTGTAAGCGTTCCGCTCAGACCTTTGATAAATTTCTGTTTGGTTTGGATTTTGATGACCGAACGGATGGTGGAGCCATATTCTGCCCCAGGCATTGTGATAATTTGTATGCTCTTGATATTGTCGCTCTGCAGCAACTGGAGTTCTGAGGCGTCTCGTACCTTCCTGTTGTCAATCAGAATGAGCGGCGCACCTCTCCCAAATACATCGATTTGCTCGTTCGTTACATTCAGTAATGGCAAACGGCTCAATACATCGCGGGCATCCCCCAGATATGAGAGTTCCGTATTGGCGACATTCGCAGTCAGAATGCCATTCTTCATCGTCACCAAAGGACGCTCGCCCTTTATCACAACGCCCTTCAGCGTATAGTTGTCGGGCTGCATCCTTATTGTTCCCGCTTCTGCTTGGCCGAAAAGGCGATAGACGGTCTTGTATCCAACGTATGAAATGCGGGCAAGAACTTTATCTTGTTCGTATGGAATGGCGAAGTAGCCACTCTCATTCGAAACGCCACCGCCAATGAGGGTGCTGTCGGCAGGGTTTAGAATGGCAACATTAGCGTATGCCAACGGCAATCCTTGTTCGTCGATGATGGTGCCCGTCAGGTGGCGGTCGGTCTTGTGGGTACACTCCACATAGATTTCTCGGTCGTCGGGCTTCACGGTCATGCGGACGGGATAGAAGCCTATCATCTGCTGGATGGCATCGGGCAGACGCTTGTTCTTGATGGTGGCTGTGATGCGGAAGTCCTCCAGCTCGTTGTAGAGGAAGTTGACAATGTATTCCTTCTGCTCGTTGTTCAACTGGAGCAGGGCTTCGCTGAGCGACACATTATTATATGTATGCGTGACACGCTGGGCGAAGGTGTCAAGTGGCATGCAGAGGATGCAGGCCATGAGCGTCAGAGTATATAGCGTATGTCTCATCTTACCACCAGCTTTTTATCCTCCTCGACGATGTTCACGGCCTCGAAGGTGTTCAACTTTTCTACGACACGCGAGAGACTGTCTTCACGCTTCCATACAAAGTGGAAACGAAGGTGGCGGACCGCTT
>SFIS01000124.1 GCA_004555245.1 Bacteroidales bacterium | reverse complement strand
CAGGTGCTCACCCGTCTCGTCGGCGAGGACAAGGTCAATAACCTGTTCGACATCAGCGACTACAACCTCACCAAATGGATTGACGACTATGCCAAGGCCACCCAGGGCCAGTACTACACTCAACGAGTGTATATCTATCGCAGAGATGCCGGTTCGGAAGTACTCTGTGACTATGTGCCGCCTACCGATGATGATGCCATCCTATATGGCGACCATTGGTATCGCATCAACACTACAGACCCTGATTTCCGTCCAAGTTCAACCCAATACGAGGCCGCCCTCCAAAACTCCGAGAGCCATGCTGGTTGGAATCGAGAGCGGGTAGCGCAGCTCAATGCGCAAGATCCGCCGTATCAGTACGCCATGACCTATTACAGCTCATCCTATATCCTGAGCAAGAAAACGAGCGGTCAGTATGCCAAGGCATATGCTTATAGCATCAAGGTCACCAAGTCATGGGACATCAAGGAAGAAGTCTATGAAGAGGTCTTTGACAGCTACAGCATGGACTGGAACACCTTCATGGCGCTGATGAATGCCCGGCTGACGCAATATAATGCCAATGGTGACCATCAAGAAATCAACAATGCTGATGACCTGCAGAACTATATCGACACCCATCCCGAGGAGTCGAACTACACCTATTATATAGGATATGACACACGGAGATACTATACCGCCACCGATGCCAGGAAGATTGCCGGCTCGTCGTCGGCCACATTCAGCATCACCTGCCATGATGGAGGAACGCTGGGTAAAGGCAGCACCACCTACAAGTGCAGCAGTTGCGGCGGCAGTGTCAGCAACCATACCAAGCAATGCTCCATGCTCACCACTCTTCCCAGTGGCGGCAGTGGAGCCGTTGATACCAACGAGTTGGAGACCAAATTGAGCCAGTTGCAGGACGAAGTGGAGTATCTGCAAGGCCAGATAGACGCTCTGAACAGCGAAAACAGCGACCTGCTCAGAAAGATGTCATATGCTTCTACGCAGGACGAGTATAACAGCTATCGGTCAAAGTACAATGCCAACAAAAGTAAGATAGCGGAGCTTCAGAACCAGTTGGACAACGTCAATAACACCATCGCTCAGACCAAGCAGGCCATTGAAGAAGCCGAGGAAGGCGAAAAGGCGCAGACCGACGACTACAACCGCATCCCGCAGCTGATGAAAGCCATGAAAGATGCTTATGGCATCACATGGACGGACAATGGCTCATGGAGCGGCAACACCTTCATCCGTCATGGTACGGTAGGTAGCGTTAAGGGCGAGGTGACATTCAGTGCCACACTTTCTATCGCCAGAAAGCCCAAATATTTTCTGGGCATCAAGATACACCGCGCCATCGTGCAGATTGACTGGCAACTTACCAGCAGTTGGAGCGACACCTCTGTGGTGGAGACCCTCGAACTGAACCCTGACAACACCGATGAAGAGAATGCGATGATTGTCAACCAGAAAATCAGCGAGCTCGCCCGAACCTATCCCAACTGTGACGTGAGCGTGGAATATTTCAAGACACCCGGCCAGGATGTTGATGACACCGATGGCGTGAAGCATCTCCTCTGGGCAAGCGACCGACTGGAGATAGCCCGCAGCATCGAGGCACGCCTTGCCCGTATCTATACCGACCTGGTGATGGTGGAGAAGTTCCTCCATTACAAGCACTCTCTGAGAGATTGGGCGCAGGACCTGCTTCCGAGACTCAATGCCGACAAGGACAGGAAACTGGACATCGCCGAGCGATGCCGTCGCCGATGGATGCACAACAGTGGCAGCAAGCTCTACGAGTGGGAAGATGACGAAAACGAGTAACAACGTATAACCGAGTAATGCAAGAAAGATGAGCAATATGAGTAATACGAATAATACAAGGAATACGAGGCGACGACGGGCGTGGATGACCATGCTTGTCCTGTTCTGCTTGATGCAGATGTGCCCGACAAGGGTACAGGCGCAGCTCATTCCTCGTGACATCCCCACCATAGAGGCATATATCAACGACCATAAGAAGCAGCGCAGCCTATTGCTGGCACGCTCCACCTTGGAAGAGAGCAATAAACTCCTCCACAAGACGAGTAAGGTCACACACAGAGAATACAGGGACATCAACATCGAACTGGACAGATACACCCGTGCTTTCGACATCATCGACTTGGTCTATAGCACCGTCAGCACCGGTTTCAACGTCTATCGCACCTACGATACCGTGTCAGACAAGATTGGGAAATACAAATCCCTCTTGTCAGACTTCAACGACAAGATAGTCAAGCGGGGCCGCTTCGAAACCGCCGATACACTTCTGCTCTCCGTCAACATGAAAGCTGTTAGCAACATCGCCAAGGAATGCGAGAACCTCTATACCTCAGTGACCGTGCTTGCCGCCTACGCCACTGGAAAGGTGTGCTGCACCACGGCGAGCATGATGATCATGATAGAGAACATCAACCGCTCACTGGACCGCATCAAGGCCATTGTGAACAGTGCCTATTTCCAGACATGGAAGTTCATCAAGGCGAGGACGAGTTACTGGAAAGGTGAACTCTACCGCTCCAAGACACTACGAGAGGTCGCCAACGATGCCTTTGGCCGATGGATGGAGTCGGCAGGAATACTGGATTACTAACAAATAAAGGAAAGAATATGAAACCAACGAAACGAATACTGGGGTTGCTGATGGCTGTTGTCTGCGCCATACAGACCTTTGCACAGACCATGACCTACAATCATGATGCCTCCAAATGCGGACAGATACAGGTCATGGAGTTAGGCGCAGGAGCACTGACTCCTGACTGGTACTACAGCGTGATGCATCATAGTTACAAGAAAGGCGCCAAAAATGCCACCTCCGTCAAGAACACCCTCCGCATGGCCACCAATGTCGCCTCTCTCCCTCAGGTAGAGTATGCCGACAGCATCAAGGCCGACTTGGA
>SFIS01000123.1 GCA_004555245.1 Bacteroidales bacterium | reverse complement strand
GACTGGGCTAACGGCAAGCAGAACACTGACTATGCCGACTGGGGACCATCTAACTTCTACTATGGCAACACAGGTTTCACAAAGGAGAACAAATACAACCTCACATACTCTGCATACGCACAGTATCTGAAGGACTTCCTCGAGACACAGAGCATCAATGTCATGGCGGGCTACGAATGGTCGCACGCCAAGAACTGGGGCAACTCTCTCTACTACGACCCACGCACCTCTACACCAGAGACAGCAGGATATAAATACAGCAAGAGCATCTGGAAGACAGAGAACTATCTCGTCAGCTTCTTCGGACGTCTCACCTACACTGCCTGGGATCGCTACATGCTCACGGCTACTGTACGCCGCGACGGTTCTTCTCGATTCAGAGAGCACTGGGCTACATTCCCCTCTGTAGCTCTCGGATGGAAAATCAACGAAGAGGCGTTCCTCAAGGACGTCAAGGAAATCGACGAGTTGAAACTCCGCCTCGGTTGGGGTAAGACAGGTCAGCAGGACGGCATCGGCGACTACACATATTTCGCCGCATACGACGTCAACTCAAACAACACTGACGGACGCTATCCTATCAACGGTGTGAACAACGACGGTCTCCTCTACCGCCCGCAGGCTTACAACAAGGACCTCAAATGGGAGACAACGACAACATGGAACGTCGGTCTCGACGTGTCACTCTTCCGCAACCGCGTCTCTGCTGCCGTTGACGCCTACTACCGCAAGACTACTGACCTTATCAACACAGCGTCAGTTTCTGCCGGCTCTAACTTCCGCAACCAGGTGACATCAAACATCGGTACGCTCGAGAACAAGGGTATCGAGGCTTCGCTCACCGTGCGTCCTATCGTCACAAACGACTTCACATGGGAGGTGACAGGAAACTTCACATACAACAAGAACGAAATCACTGAGCTCACAGGCGAATCGTCACGCGTCAAGGCTGGTGACGGCGGCATCTCTGCCGGTACCGGCAACACAGTGAAATATCACTCGGTAGGCTATCCCGCAGGCTCGTTCTTCGTTTACCAGCAGGTTTATGACGAGGCTGGCAATCCTCTCGAGGGCGTCTATGTTGACCGCAACGGCGACGGACAAATCTCTGAGAGCGACAAGTACTTCTACAAGAGCCCGGCTGCTCCTTACACTGCTGGCCTCTCAATGAAGTTCCTCTACAAGAATTGGGACCTCGGCTTCAACCTCCGTGCAAGCTTCGACAACTACGTATTCAACGACCGTCAGGCAAGCTACGTAAACGTAAGCAAGCGTTTCGATTCTTCATTCAACTATCTCCAGAACGTGACAGCACAGGCTATCAAGGACAACTGGTGTACATACGACCACGTGCTCTCTGACCGCTTCGTACAGAACGCTTCGTTCCTCAAGTGCGACAACATCGCCCTCGGTTACTCGTTCGACAACCTCTTCAAGAGCAACAGCTACAACGGTCTCTCTGGACGTGTTTACGTGAGCGCTACAAACGTATTCACAATAACCAAATACGACGGTCTCGACCCGGAGGTTGGAAGTGGTATCGACAGCAATATGTACCCGCGTCCTTTCACAATGCTCATGGGTGTAAGCCTCAACTTCTAATTCACATTCAACAATTAAAGGCATAAAAATATGAACTTCAAATATATTAAGAATATACTGCCGGTGGCTGCCTTCGCACTTACAGCAGGCTTGAGTTCTTGTACGGGTGACCTGGATGTTACTCCTATCGACCCGAACACTATCATGACTGTAGATGAGGTTGGCCTCTATACAAAGTGCTATGCCAACATGGCGCTCGCCGGTAACACCGGCGCCAACGGCGACTGTGACATCGACGGTCTCGACGGCGGTACAACAGGTTTTGTGCGTCAGCTCTTCAACGCTAACGAGCTCACTACTGACGAGTCTATCTGCGGATGGGGCGACGACGGTATCCTCGGTTTCGACTACAACACATGGGACGCATCACACCCGATGCTGAAGGGTTTCTACTACCGTCTCTATGCAGGCATCAACTACTGCAACCACTATCTTGATGTCTGCGCAGGCATCGACGCCACACGTACGGCAGAGGTGCGCTTCCTCCGTACTCTCTATTATTCTTACCTCCTCGACTGCTGGGGAAATGTGCCTTTCGCACTCCAGCTCTCCGCTTCTTCACCACAGCAGATCTCACGTGCTGACCTCTTCAAGTGGATTGAGGCTGAGCTTCTCGGCAAGGCAATGTCAGCAAATGCTGTGAAAGACCCGTCTGTAGAGATTGTTAACCGCGCCGAAGGCGACGCCATCATCGACGCTCTCCAGCCGGCACAGGCACGCACTTCTTCTTCTGACGGTTACGGACGCGCTGACCAGGATGCGGCTAACCTCCTCCTCGCACGTCTCTACCTCAACGCAGAGGTCTATACTGGAACGGCTCGCTGGGCTGACGCAAAGACCTACGCAGAGAAAGTCATCAACGGTCCGCACAAGCTCTGGACACAGGGCTCAGGCAAGTGGTCGGCTTACCAGATGCTCTTCATGGGCGACAACGGCGAGAACGGCGCTTCTGTAGAGGCTATACTCCCGCTCATCCAGGACGGTAAGACAACTACATCTTGGGGTACTACTCTCTTCCTCATGGCCTCTACATGGAAGTCTGATATGGACGTGGAAAGCGACTACAACACAACGGAGTTCTGGTCTGGTAACCGCGCCCGCTCACAGTTCGTGGCAAAGTTCTTCCCTAACGGCGACGCTCCCGCTGCCACTATCAACGAGATGGTGCTCCTCGCAGGCGACGACCGCGCTCTCATTCATGGCAAGGACCGCGAACTCGTTGTCACAAAGGTGACAGAATTCACTTCAGGCTACTCTGTAGGCAAGTTCCGCAACTCATACGTTAACGGCTCTGCAGGTCACAGCTCACAGTTCGTTGATACTGACTACTTCCTCATGCGCTCTGCTGAGGCTTACCTCATCGCTGCCGAGGCTGACGCACGCATCAACGGAGGACAGACATCAGCAGCCGCTGCAGAGTATATCAACGCGCTGCGCAGACGTGCAAACACTACCACACAGCCACAGTACTCTCTCAATCAGATTCTCGACGAACGCTCACGCGAGCTCTACTACGAGGGCTTCCGCCGCACT
>SFIS01000059.1 GCA_004555245.1 Bacteroidales bacterium | reverse complement strand
CTGGTCTACGGATAATATTAGGGTATTTGGTACGTTTGGACGTAAAACACTGGCAATTATGCTTATTTGTATAGGGGACGGAATACGTGATTCTTTATTATAGCAACAACGACTGATACAAATAAAGTGAGTATGAACAACAAGACATACACAGCACCTGCTGTCACTGTAGTCATGACGGGAGGCTACGGCTTCATGGAGAATGTCCAGTCATGGGGCGTCTATGACGAGAACGGCAACAAGACAGGCGGCGGGACAGTCAAGGAGCAAGACGAGGAGGACCTTGAGCTTGACTCCAAACAGACAGGCTGGGACTTGTGGGACGAAGAAGAAGAGCGATGGCCATAAGGCATGGCAGAGACATACTCGCCGATGCCTACTTCTCTGACAGCACACAGAACATAATACGCCCCATGCAACGAAGCATAAACAATGACGTGCGACATCCTCTCAGATGCCGCACGTCGTTTTTCGATTATGGCCAGTTCCGCAAAACCCTTACATCAGTTCTGAGATGAAGATGAGGGCGATGAGGAGGGGGACAATCTTTGTCACCATGATATAATAGACGTGCGGGAAGATGCCGAGGCGCAGCGTGCCGCGGTTTGTTATCATGTCCGTGACGCGCCGGCGTCCCATCTTCTGCATCAGCAGGCAGAGGAAGATGGCGCCGACCGGCATGGCGAGCTTTGCGACGAAGAAATCGAAGAGGTCGAAGATGCCCATGCCGAAGACGGTGAAGCCGCTCCACGCTCCGAACGACAGCGAGCAGGCGGCGCCGGCAAAGCAGGTGAAGACACCGAGCAGAACGGCGGCGCGGCGGCGCGGCATACTGAACTTCTCGCTGACGAAGGCTGTCGTGATCTCGAGCATCGAGATGCTGGATGTCAGGGCTGCCATGACAAGGAGGAGATAGAACATCAGCGTGACGCTGTAGCACAGCCACGGCGTGGAGCCGAACGCCTGCTGGAAGACGTTTGGCAGGGTGATGAAGACAAGCGTGGGACCGGCATCAGGACTGACACCCACGGAGAGGGCGGCAGGAAAGATGATGACTCCGGCGAGCAGGGCGACAAGGGTGTCTATCGCAGCGACGCTGAACGCGTCTTTCACAATGTTCACCTTGTCGGAGAAATATGTGGCGTATGTGAGCAGGGTGCCTATGCCGACGGAGAGAGTGAAGAACGCCTGGCCCATGGCTTCGAGACATACGGTGGGTGAAATCTTGCTGAAATCGGGCTTGAAAAGGAACTCCACCCCTTTCATCGACCCGGGCAGTGAGAGCGAGCATCCCGCCAGTACGGCGAGCAGGATGAAGAGCAGCGGCATCATCAGCTTCGACCCGCGCTCTATGCCCCGCTGCACGCCGAGAATGACTACGAGTGTCGTGACAGCCACGAAGACGACGAGCCACACCGTGGGACGCACGGGAGAGGCGATGAAGGCGGCGAAATCTGCCGCAAACTGTGCCGCGCCGTCGCGCGACATATTGTCCATGCCCGCCTCGAAAGTGTATTCGAGTGTCCATCCTGCCACGACGCTGTAGTATGAGAAGACGAGGAAGCCTGCCGTGACACACATCGCTCCGGCGACGCTCCACACCATTATGCCGACACGTCCTGCCGGCGAGGCGTAACAGAGTTTGCGGAACGTGTCGAAAACATTGGCGCGTGCCTCACGTCCCATCGAGAGTTCTGCGATGAGTACAGGGACGGCTACGAGGACGATGCAGGCGACATAGACGATGATGAATGCTGCGCCGCCGTTCTGTCCCGTCTCGCTCGGGAATCGCCATATATTGCCCAGGCCGACGGCACTGCCTGCCGCGGCGAGTATGGCGCCTATGCGGCTGCCGAATGTAGTTCGTTTGGTCATAAAGTGTTGTTGAGGGGCGGGGTGACGAGTGTTTTGCGGTGGGAACGATTGTAACGTGCGTAACGGTTGTATCGTTTGTAACGGTTGTATTCTATAGGAAGACGTATTTCAATATAAAGAGCATGGCGAGCATCACGGTGGTGCGTTTCAGTTCCTTTGTCCTGCCGGAGAAGATGGAGACAGCCACCCATGTTATGACGCCGAGCAGAATGCCGTCGGAGATGCTGTAGGCAAACGGCATGAAGACAATGCAGACGAAGCACGGCATGGCAACGCTGTAGTTCCGGAAGTCGAGTTTCACCACATCGCCCATCATCATCATGCCAACGATGAACATTGCGGGTGCCGTTGCGGCTTTCGGTATGGCGACGAAGAGCGGTGCGAAGAAGAGTGCGAGCAAGAAGCATAGCGCCGTTACCATAGCCGTCAGCCCGCTTCTGCCACCAGCGTTCACGCCCGCCGCACTCTCTATGAATGTCGAGACCGTAGTAGTTCCGAGCATGGCCCCCGCCGTCGTGCCTATGGAGTCAGCCATGAAGGCCTTGTTCATGCCCGGCATATCACCTTTCTCGTTGGCGAGGCCGACACGTTGTCCCACACCGATGAGCGTTCCCATCGTATCGAAGATATCCATGAAAAGAAGCGTAGCGACACACATCGCCATGTCAATGCTCATGATGTTCTCCCACTGCATCTTCATGAAAATGGGCTCTATGCCCGGCGGCACATTCAAGAGGCGTTCAAAGTGTGTCAGCCCGAGCGGTATTCCAGCCGCCGCGGTGGCGAGGATTCCTATCAGCAAGGCTCCCGGCACATTGCGCACGAGCAGTATGACAGTGAAGAGAATGCCTGCAGCTGCGAGGAGTACGGAGGGGTTGTGCAGGTTGCCCAGTGTCACCATCGTTTCCTCGCTGCCGTCAATTATTCCGGCATTGTGCAGCCCGATTAATGCAATGAAGAGCCCGATGCCGGGCGAGATGGCCTTGCGCAGTTCGTGCGGCATGGCTTCCACTATCCTTTCCCTCAGTCCGGTCATCGTGAGCAGGATAAATATTATGCCTTCGATGAACACCGCCGTGAGGCCGAACTGCCATGTGTAGCCCATCTCCATCACTATCGTATAGACGAAGAAAGCGCTTACGCCCATCGACGGTGCGAGTGCGAACGGCATCTTGGCATAGACAGCCATCATCACTGTGGCGACGACAGATGCCAATACCGTTGTCGTGAAGAGGGCGTTGGCATCCATTCCGGTCTCGCTGAGCACCGCGGGGTTGACGGCGAGAATATACGACATGGTAAGGAATGTGGTCACTCCGCCCGTCACTTCTTTCTGAAGCGACATTGTGCGCGAATCAAAGCCGAAGAGTTTTTTCAGTAATCGCATTATTGCTGTTGACGGGATTGTGGGGAGGAGAGGCAGGAACGACTGGAATGTTAAGAACGTTAGGAACGACAGGAACGTCAGGAACGACAGTAACGTTCATAACGTTCGTAACGTTCGTAACGTCAGTATCGTTTCAGCTTATCTCTTTATTTCGTCTATCAGTCGTTTGGCATTGCCCCATTTGTCCATCATGAATAGGACGTATCTGATATCGACACAGATGCATCGTGCGAGGGCGTTGTCGAAGAAGATGTCTCCAGAGAGCGAATCCCAGTTGCCGTCGAATGCGAGGCCTATGAGACGGTTGTTTCCGTCGAAGACGGGCGAGCCGGAGTTGCCTCCCGTGATGTCGTTGTTGGTGAGGAAGCAGAGGTTCATCGTGCCGGTCAGCGGGTCGTTATACTGTCCGAAATCCTTTGCCGAGAAGAGGCGGTGCATGACGGGTTCGGCGTAATATTCGATGTTGTAGTCCTTTCCGGCCGTAGCCTCCACGCCGAGTTGCATCTTACGGTAGAGCGACGCAGGGTCGGTGTAGTAGCCCGACGGTTTTCCGTTGAGCAGGTAGCCTCCCACCTGTCCGTATGACATACGGAGTGTGAAGTTGGCGTCGCTGTAGTGCGGCATATCCATCTCCATTCGTATCTTTGCGTCGCATAGCAGCCGTTCCTGGTCGGCTATGTCGGCGAGAATGGTGTCTGTGCCTTGAGAGAGCAGCTGTCTGACTACGATGAGGTCCTGTCCCATCTGCACGGCGAGGTCGTTGGCTATAGCCTTCGCCGTCTTCTTGTTGTTTATGAAGATAGGTTCGGAAGACATGAGCAGTGAGTTGTAGAGAGCCTCTACGTATGCCGCATAGCGTTCGTCTTCCGTTCCGCTCATGCTGTCGATGGTCTTGAAGAATTCGGGATGGTAGGCTGCAGGCACGATACTGCGGTAGTTCTTCAGCAGAGCGGCGAGGATGTCGCGCTCAGTCTGCAAGTCCCATGCGTCGCTGTTGTCCTCAAACTGCACATACTGTTTCTTCGGCTTGCCGGCAGGGCCTTCGAGCGGCATACCGCCTGCGTATCGCATAGAGCGCGAGACAATCTCGCTTGTGCGGCGGAATGTCTCGTTGAATATTGTCGTGATGCGTGATTTCTCTTTCACTGCGTCATACAGCTGTCCGAGACGTTGTATGTCGAGCTGTCCCTTGAGGTATCCAGTAGAATCCTGGAACTGGCTGATGAGGCGCTCGTAGTCCTGTTTCATGCCTATGATGCCGATGGAATCGATGCATTTGTTCATTCCGAGTGCATTCTTCCAGTAGTTTGCAGACTGTGCGTATTTCGTGTCATACTTGATTCTGACCGCCTCGTCTGCGCGCATGTGTCTGATCATGGCATCCTGTCGCACGGTGCGCACCTGATAGCGCGGTGCGTTGACGGCATCTCGCATGAGCTGTATTCCGAAGCTGGAGAGGTATCGCTCCGTTGAGCCGGGATATCCCATCGTCATGGAGAAGTCGCCCTCCTTATATCCCTCGGTGCTGACGCGGGCATAGACTTCGGGATGGTATGGCACGTTGTCTTTCGAGTAGGCTGCGGGCTTGCCTGTCTTCGGGTCGCAGTAGATGCGGAAGACGGAGAAGTCGCACGTCTGCCTCGGCCACATCCAGTTGTCAGTCTCTCCTCCGAACTTTCCCATCGACTTGGGGATGGCGAAGACGAGACGAACGTCGTTGAAGTCGCGGTAGGTGGTGAGATAGTATTTGTTGCCTTCATAGAAAGGCTTGAGCTCTACGCGCAGTGTAGAATCCTCAGCCACGGCAGCTTTCTGCTCTTCAGCCTCGAGCGAATCAATCAGCATGCTCTGCTTCTCGGGCGAAAGATTACGTATTCCGGCGGCGAGCACCTCTGCTGTGTAGTCGCGCTGGCTGACGAGGAAAGAGACGAAGAGGTTCTCGTTCGGCAGTTCTTCGTCGAAGCTCTTCGCCACAAAGCCGTTCAGCATATAGTCGTGATCGACGGTAGAGTGTGAGCGTATCGCCTCGAAGCCGCAATGGTGGTTGGTGAAGACGAGGCCGTCGGGCGAGACGACGACGCCGGAGCAGTAGCCTCCGAAGTTGACAACGGCTTTCACGATGGCATTGCTGTCGGCATAGAGTTGTCCGTAGGGCAGGCGGTAGCCTTCTTCCAGCATCTTCTCATAGACAGCCTGCGGCAGATTGGAGAGTGTCCACATGCCTTCGTCGGCTGTGGCGCGCTGGCTGCCGAAGAGTACGGCTGCCAGACAGAACAGTGTGTAGATGGTTTTTTTCATATTTCTTTTGAGTTGTTGTCGGGGGGGGTAAGAACGATAAGAACATCCGGAACGTCCGGAACGACTGGAACGCCAGTCTCATGACAATCCCATTATCCTTATGTCTTCGTCTTTCATGCGCAGTATGGGTCGTAGTACAATCTCGCCCATCAGACCAATGTTTCCGCGCAGAGCGCAGAGCTCTCCCACCATGTCGGCATGCCGCTGCCTCTCTTCCACGGTGAGGGGCGTGTCGAGCCCAGCCTGCTTCAGCATCATGCGGCTCTTGCCTGAGATGATGAGTTCGAGATAGACCTGCATGAAGCAGATGATGTCGAAAAACACCTCTGCCTCGAACTGGCTTCTGACACCGATCAGATACTCGCCGGTGTTTGTCTCCGCCAGCCTTCCCTGCCTTATGGCGGCAAGAAGCTGCACGTCGAACGTGATGGAATGGTCGAGCCACCGGCCGATGCACCTCTCGTTGTATGTGCCGAGGGCGACGAAGAGGCATAGGAAGAGCAGCACCGTGACAACGAGCTGCAGCAGCGAGGGGAGGAGATGCAGGTTGAAGACGATGTGTATCGCCACTACGAGAGCCGCCGCGACGCAGCATACGAGATGCCGGCGCGGTTCCGGCCGCCTGCCGCCATGATACATATTCTTATATATAAGCATGACGGACGCAGCAAGGGCGGTGCATCCGATGTGCAGCATGGCGGTGGAGAAGCCACGGAAGAGTGCTGTGCCGAGCATCATGCCGGGGTTTGACACGACATAAATGATATTCTCTGCGAGGGCGAAGCCTCCGCCTGCCGCCGCGCCATATACCATCGCCTCGACAAAGAAGACGATTTTCCTTCGCCGGATGAGGATTAGCGGCGCCACCATCTTCAATATCTCTTCGACCAGCGGAAAGAGCCACGGGCTCTCCGTCGCATCAGGCGAGATGTGGAAAATGGCATATCCCGCCGCGACAGCCGCCGCACATGCCGCCACGCCGGAGAGTATGGAAGCCGACAGCACGCCCCATCTTATCAGGCGGAAACTGTCAAACAGCCTCAGCAGCAGTATGTATGCCAGGATTGGCGCAAGACAGATGAGATAGGTCGTCATGGGGTTGATATGTTGTGGCGTATGGAATCGTGTCGTGTGTCAGGCATACGCCTACAGCAGTTTCAGCGAGATGAGGAACTCTCCTCCGCTGCGCCGCAGTCCCGACGAGCGCTGGCTGAAGAGCTGTGCGTAGCCTACCGACCATGTTGTCTTCATATAGTTGAACAGCACCACCTCGATGTTCAGCTGCGCCCCGACGTTTATGTAGTTGTTGAACCGCCCTTCTCCCCATGCGTTAGCCATGAGGTCGGTGGCGAAGAGCGACATCTGTGCGTAGGTGGGATACAGGCACAGCATCCCGACGTTGCGGAAGCGTAGGGGCTGGAGGTTTACCTCGCCCATAGCCTTGCAGAAGGAGTGTGCCGTGATGTTGTCTATCTCCGTGCCCGGCATACTGTTGACGTCACGGTAGCGGAAAATCTTTCCGCAGTCAACATAGTTGTTTCCGAAACCTCCGAAATACTCGTTTCCGAACGCCGAATCGCTGTCTCCGAACGCCTGTCCTGCCGCAAGCCTCAGCCATGCACTCGTGTTGCGCATCACAGGCAGCAGCACGCCCGTATCGTAGGTGGCAGTCAGCGATGGATAGAGGCGGCCTTTCGCGAGATAGGTGTAGCCGGAGACGTTCCACTGGTAGCCCTGTTCCGCCACCAGTCCGCCGAGACTGGTGCGCACCTTCGCCGCCCCGATGTTTGCCGCGAGAGTCTGGAAAGAGTGTATGTTGTCCTCCACGCCCACGTTCTGGTAGAGCGGCAGGGCGTCCATGTCTCCGTATGCGGCAAGCGTCACGCCCCAGTTCCAGGAGAATGGCGCGCAGAGCGTGTTGCTGTACGTGTAGCCTACGGATGTGGTGTAGCCCTTGCGCGAGCGGCGTGTGGGGCCGAAGAGGTCGTAGAAGTTCGTGGGATTCCATGCCGCCGTCACTCTCCATCCCCACGATTCAAACTCCGCCTCGGCGTGGAAGCGGTTCTTCCACGGGTTATGGCTCCAAGGCGAGATGCCGGCGGAGAGGTTCAGGCGGTTGACGCCGATAGGGTCAGAGAAGGCGACATGGCAGGCGAGGACGGGAGTGACGCTGTTCCACGCGTCGGCGTCGGTAAAGCCGCTGATGTCGGGATAGGCTCCCTGGAAACGCAACTCGCGCAGGGGGTGATAGACCTTGATGGAATCATACACCTCGCCGAAACTGACGGCGGGCTGCCGGACACGCAGCGTGGCGAGGTCTCTGACGGCGGGATTGGCGTCGTAGGTCTTCTGCCCGAGATATACGACGGCATTGCAGTCGTGAAGCTCCGCATGGCGGAAGACGACGGGCAGCAGGCCGTTGCGCGTGAACTCCATCGCATAGATGCTGTCGTTGGGCGCGAGATATGGTGCGAAAAGCCCTGACTGCACGTTGCTGAGCAGCCGCATCGGCGGTTCGGGATTGGCGGGAGGCGAATCGGAATTGTCGGGGGGCGACGTGCCGGAAGCAGGGAGGCTGTCCTGGAGGCTGTCGTTTTGCGCCGCCACGGTGCCGGCTGAGAGGGCGCGGCGGTCAACGGGAATCTCCCAGATGTTCGCCACGCCGGTGTAGTAGGATGTGCCGACAAGCGACGTGTCGTCGTGCGAGAAGCGGAACTGCGAGAGGTTTGTGTCGCCCAGAGTACGCAGCGTATGATACGAGAAGTCGGCATTCTCCAGATTATCGACACTGAAAAGAACGAGGCTGTTCTGCCCGCGCAACCCCACAAGTGTCATTGCGATCATCTGCCCATCGTGCGAGACATCGAGGTCAGAAACGCTGACGCCGAAGGGGAAGGTGTAGAGCACATCCTGCCGCGAGAGAGCGGCGTCGTAGCGTACGAGGTGTGTCACGCCCTCGTGCGACATCAGTCCGTAGAGCATGTCGCGGGCGTTGTCATAGACGATGTTCGAGGTGCGCTGGAAAGTGAGATGTCCACTGCCGGTCACCTTCAATCCCGCCGCCGTGGTGTCTGACGCGGTGTCGCGGCGGTGTCTGTCGGGGGAGAGTGTCATCCATCTGATGCCGCGTATGCCGTTGTTGCGGTCGGTCCAGAAAAGGCGGCGGCGGCGGCGGTCGAAAGCCACATAGGCGGTCTGGTACATCATCGGGCCGTCGATCACCGCCAGCCGGCGGCGGCTGCCACTTCGCAGGTCTATCTCTTCGAGATGTGCGAAGTCGCCCGGATAGTTGACGGCAGTGTAGCCCTTCATCCTTCCGGCATCGACAACGAGTGGCGAGGCGGAGCCGTAGGGCACGGCGGTCAGGCGGCGCAGCGGTGTGACGGGAAAGGCATTAACGGCGGCGAGGTTCTGCATCTGGTGTTCGTGTTCATACGCCTGCCATTCGTCCCAGACATCGGTGAGGCGTTTGCCGAACACCTCGCGGAACTGTGCGGCGAAGAACGCCTTGCTCCCGGGCGTGCGGTTGTAGAAGCGTATGACGCGCTCGTAGCCGTAGCGCATCGCGAGATAGTTGACGAAGCGTGTGCCGTAGAGATAGGCGTTGGTGCCGAGCTGAAAGTCTTTCGTCGAGCCTTCCGATTCCAGACCGACGACGGTAGAGAGGCTGCACCGCTCCGCGACGAGGTTTCTGAAATACATCTCGTCATATCCTCCCAAGGCGCGCCCCACTCCTCCGCCGAGCCATGTCTCCATGCAGCAGGCGATGCCTTCGTGATACCAGCGCGGGGCATACCACCGCGGCACGGTGAGATAGCTCCACACAGAGGTGAGGGGATAGCGCGTCTGCGCCACCACCTTTGTACCGAAGAGGCTGCGCCACCACGCATCGCGCGCATTGGGGCGGTCGGTCATCACGGTGTGGGTGTATTCGTGCTTGAAGAGATGTGCGTAGCGCTCGGTTGTCGGAGAGATATAGTACGACATGTTCACGGGCGCCATGCCGATGGAGATGACGTTAGAGGGCAGCGGGGCCGCTCCTCCGTTGCCGTCGTCCTCCCAGTCGGTCAGCATCATGAAGGGCGGCTGTATGTCGGGCCGCCCCCACACCGTGTCGTGCAATGCCTTGCCATGCTCATACTGCCGTATGATATGCGGTATGTACTGCGACAGCGTCTTGGAAAAGAACGTCAGCGTGACCCCTCTGTTCATGGAGGAGTCGCGCTGTTCATATTTGTATATCGTCTGCGCCGGCACTGCAACCGACAATGCGCACAGCGTCGCGGCGAGAGCCGTTTTCATGATTTTTCTCATGCCTTTTCAGCGGATATGGCGGTCCGGGAACTTTCATGCGTCAGTGCCGCACGGCTAATATGGCTGCGGCACAGGGTGCTACACGCTGCGTACGAGAATCCTTCTATCGCACCACATCCGTCTGCCGCTTCACACGGTTGAGCTGTCCGGCAGCGGCATCGTTCACCGCGTTGTTGAGCATCTGACCCGCGGCGTCGTTGGTGCGGTTGAGGTTATGCGTGGCGGCATCCTGTGTGCGTGAGAGTACTGACGACATCGCACGGTTCTGCAGACCGCCGCCAGTCATCATTATGCGTATCGCCAGCATGTACGAGGCGCCGGCAGAGTTCAGCAGCGCCAGCTTCGAGAGGCTCGCTCCGGCACGGTTGCCGAGCACCGCCATGTCCTGTGTGCGGTTGCGGAGAGGTCCGCGCCCCTGGTTGTTCAGCACGGCAGAGACATGTTCGGCCACCTGCGAGACATTGTTCAGGGCGGCTACGTTGCGTGCCTCGAGCGTGACGAACGACATCTTGTTCTTCAACCCGCGGCTGAAGCTGTTGCCGAGAGCGCTCTCCAACGTCACCTTGTTGAAGATGAACTTTACTGTGGGCAGGGCGGAAACGGCTGCCATGGCGTTGTTCCAGAACTCTAAACGTTCGGTGTTGGCGTTCAGCGCGGCATCCTCGGCACAGTAGGTAATCCAGCCGCCGAGGGCGTTCGAGATGTTCTCGTTCTCGTTTTCCTCGATAAATTCGGCCATTTTGTCAACCATCGTGCGACATTCGAGAATCTCATTGTCGAGAATGGTGAAGGCGAGGAGGGCGTTGTTCGACGCCTGTTCGTAGGTCTCTGACTTCCCGCCTTTCAGCACAACCTCCGTCTGCTGCATCAGTGCGTCGTAGCTCTTCTTCGCATTCGTCGTCTTACGCTTCAGCGCCTTCAGCTCGGCATTGGCGTCGGCAAGCTCAGCGATGCCTTCTGTGGCAGCTATCGAGGCGTCGGCGAGAGAATCAAGCTGATCGACACGGCTGCTCAGAAGAATGGCAGAGACTACGGCTTTCTGCTGCAAGGCAGAATCTGTCTGCAACGCTTCCTGATAAGCCAGAATTTCCGGGTCGGGTTCCTGACTGTTGAAGAGGTTCGCCTTACCGATGTTGCCGCCCAAGAGCTCGTCATCCTGCCCCGGCCAGCCGAAGTATGCTCCTCCTACATAACCTGCTGCAAGCAACGCTATCCCAGCCACTGCAGCCACTGAGTTTTTCATTTTCATGATGCAAAGGTTTTATTTGTTTTTATCAATAGAGAATCGTCTGAATCAGAAAGTTGCTGACAAAATTAATCAAATTATCCGAAACACACAAGATTTTTGCGAGAAAATAATGTACGCGCGTTTATTTTTATGCACACAAGCCCTGCCGCCTGCCTTGCCGGCAAAGCACCGGCAGCGTGCGTGAAACGCCGTCGCTTTCTCTTGCCGCCCGCATCAGGACGGCTGTTTTTTGCCGATTTAATCGACAGTTTTCTGTCATGCCTTGGCACGGAGAAGGACAAGAAAGTATCATGCGGCGGCACAAAGGATGTGGATATGATACTTTCTTGACATGAAGAATCAACGAATAATTCGCACAGGGATGCCGGGCTGGTTCTACGGCAGAATTTTCGCGGTTTTTCAGGGCGACGGCTTATATCCCTGACTGTCAGCCGAATATAGATTTACACCGATTGTATGTGATGCTCGTGAGACTGTTTCCGGGCATAAAAAAAGGCTTCCCGGGATGCAAGACAGTATGTCTTACAGGCCGGGAAGCTCTGTTTTGGCAGCCAAGATTGACTGTTTTGCCGTCCAAGATTGACTTAGTGACGGCGCAATATAGTCAAAGTGGGGATGCCATATTGTCAATCTTATGCCTGAAAAGGCTTTCCTGCACATCGCACGGATGATTTTCGCATCGTTCCGGGATGTGCAGGAAAGTGTCAGGCTATGGTGCGGGTGATACTTTTTTTCTGCGATAGAATCGGGGAAAAATGTTGTCCGGGCTTATTTCGTGAACTTTATCCAGTCGATGTCGAGGAAGGCTCCGTCGTTGCAGACAGATGGGCGCGAGTTGTAGAAGCCGAGTTTCGCTCCGATCCATTTGCCTTCCTTCACGGTGAAGGTGTCGCCAATGGGCTGGAATTTCTTGCCGTCGAGGCTGTAGCTCATCTGTGCGTATGCCTTGATGCTGTTGCCCGTGCCCTTGCTGTTCACCTTCACACGCACATAGACATAAGGCGTTGCGCTGCGTGGCTGCGGTATGTCATCGACGGCGTATTTCTGCGTGTAGGGCTTGTCCATAGGTATGAGTTCTACGGGCAGGTCAGCGACGAGTTTCTCTTCCGCCCCCTTCATGGCGTTGTGGCAGGTGACATATCTCAGGCGGCAGCCTTCGGCGGTGGTGACGAATTTCAGTGCGGCGTAGTCCATGCCCTTTATTATGAAGCCCGCCTCTTCGCCCTTGGGCTTGTAGCCGGGATTGGGTATGAAGCGGATCCTTGCCGTGGCGGTGAAGTTCTCGGTGGGGAACTTCTGCAGGATGGCGTTCTGCAGGTCGGAGAGGTTGCGGAAGCCTTCCGGCTGCTGCACGCCGTAGAGGCGCAGGCGCGACTTCTTTGCGTCGCAGAAATACCAATAGTGGGAGTACGGACCCTCAAACTGCCACTGCCATCCGAGCGAGGTGGTGTTGAAATCGTCGTCTTCCGCCGGCTGGAAGATTCCGGAGCCGGGCAGGTTGGGCTTCTTCCATGTCGCCACGGCATCGCCGCATCCGTCGCCGTCCTTGTCGTCGCCGATGACGAGCCAGTCGTCAACCCAACGTGCGGGCTGCAGATGCACGACACGTCCGTAGGCGTGCTTGTCCTGGAAATGGAGGAACCAGTCTTCGCCGTTCTGCGTATCTACCCATGCGCCCTGGTGAGGGCCGTTCACCTTAGACTTGCCCTGCGCCAGGCCGACATACTCCTCGTACGGACCGTAGGGCGACTTTGAGCGCAGCTCTACCTGCCACCCGTATTTCACGCCTCCGGCGGGCGACATGATATAGTAGTAGCCGTTGCGCTTGTAGAATTTCGTGCCTTCGATGGTGGGCTGGTCTTCGTGTCCGTCATATACGATGCGTGCCGGACCTGTCACGGCAGTGCCGTCGGGCGAGAGGGGAGCGACGAAGAGGACGGATTTCACACCGGCGCGCGAACCGGCGCAGCCGAACGAGAGATATGCCTTGCCGTCGTCGTCCCACAGCGGACAGCAGTCAATCATGCCTTTGCCTTTCAGCACCCATGTCGGGGAACTCCACTGGCCGCGCGGGTCCTGCGTCTTCGTCATGAAAAGACCCTGGTCGGGGTCGCCGCAATAGATGTAGAACCATCCGTCGTGATAGCGGATTGACGGCGCCCAGACGTAGTTGCCGTGCTGGATGCGCTTGCGCCAGTCGAGGTCGCCGCCCTGATTCTCGGGCAGGACGGGATAGTCATTGAGCAGCGCAGCACCGACAAGCTCCCAGTTTACGAGGTCGGTGCTGTGCAGAATCTGCAGACCGGGGAAGCAGGCGAAGCTCGAAGAAGTCATGTAATAGTCTGAGCCGACACGGCACACGTCAGGGTCAGAATAGTCGGCGTCGATCACCGGGTTACGATACTTCCCGTTGCCAAGGTCGGGATTCCAAGTCTTGGAAGGGCTCTGCGCTGAAGACGGCTGAACAAGGGCCGCCATGCAGAGCGCGAGGGTTAAGGTACGTAGGTTCATAAAAGATACGTGTTTGTTTGGTTGGTTAGTTTTTTCTACTTGCAAAGTTATGAAAAAAATATGTGAAACATGGCTTCCGCATACATAAAATTTTTTAAGGAAGGAGGATAATCATAGAAAAAAGTGAAATTATACACCTTATTTTTACTTTTGATACGTGCGGGTGTGGAATATTACATAAAAAAATTGTACTTTTGCAGATGATTTCCGTATCATACTGCAAAAAGGCAACAACATAACCGACATAATTTTCACAGAACACCCTATAAAAAGAACTATGCTTGAAGTAAAGAATCTGCACGCCCGCATCGGCGACAAGGAAATACTGCGCGGCATCAACCTCACCATCGGCGACGGCGAGGTGCACGCCATCATGGGCCCAAACGGCTCCGGAAAGTCAACTCTCTCGGCTGTCCTCGTCGGCAACCCGCTCTACGAAGTGACGGAGGGAGAGGCATGGTATAACGGGAAGAACCTGCTCGACATGACGCCGGAAGAGCGCGCACACGAAGGGCTCTTCCTCTCATTCCAGTATCCGGTAGAGATTCCGGGCGTATCGATGACGAACTTCATGCGCGCAGCCATAAACGAGAAACGCAAATATCAGGGACTGGAGCCGATGAACGCCAGCGACTTCATGAAACTCATGCGCGAGAAGCGGAAAGTGGTCGATCTGGACAACAAACTCGCCCACCGCTCGGTGAACGAGGGATTCTCCGGCGGAGAGAAGAAGCGCAACGAGATTTTCCAGATGGCGATGCTCGAACCCACCCTGTCCATTCTCGACGAGACAGATTCAGGGCTCGACGTCGATGCCATGCGAATCGTGGCGGAGGGCGTGAACAAACTGCACACGCCGAAGACCTCGACAATCGTCATCACACACTACGAGAGGCTCCTGGAAATGATACGCCCCAGTGTAATACACGTGCTGTGGAACGGCAGAATAGTGAAGACCGACGGGCCGCAACTCGCAAAAGAGATTGAGACACGAGGCTACGACTGGATAAAAGCGGAGGTGACGGAAAATGAACGATAACTCCAACATACAATACACCGCACTCTACGACGAATGCCGCGACATGGTGTGCCGAAACAGCGCACCCGTCCTCAACGCACACCGCGAGGCGGCCTACGGGACGGTGAGCACAACGCCGCTGCCCGACCGCAAGACGGAAGAGTACAAATACACGGACATGCAGCAGCTCTTCGCACCCGACCTCGGACTGAACCTGCAGCGGCTGGACATACCCGTCAACCCGTACAACGCTTTCAGATGCGACGTGCCGAACCTCTCCACACAGCTGTACTTCGTAGTCAACGACAGCTTCTACGACGACAGCACGCCACGACCCGAACTGCCGGAAGGCGTCATCATAGGGTCGCTGAAGGACGTGGCGACACGCAAGCCGGAACTCGTCGCGAGATTCTACAACACCATGGCTGACGGAAAGGATGTCGTAACGGCTCTCAACACGATGCTCGCACAAGACGGACTGTTCATCTATGTGCCGAAGGGCGTGACGGTTGGACGAACCATACAGGTGGTAAACATTCTCAGAGCCGACGTGGACATGATGGTCAACAGGCGCGTCGTCATCGTTGCAGAAGAGAGGGCGGCCGTGAAAGTTCTGTTCTGCGACCATGCGGCTGACGACAGACAGTTTCTCACGACACAGGTGGCTGAAATCTTCGTCGGAAAAGACGCCGACGTGGAGATATACGGACTGGAAGAGACGCACCAGCGCAACACACTTGTCTCAAACACATACATAAGGCAAGAGCGGAACTCAAGGCTCCACCACACACTCATCACACTGCACAACGGCACGACACGGCAGACGACACAACTCACACTCGCCGGCGAAGGCGCGGAATGCTGGATGAACGGAGCCGTAATAGCCGACAAGGAACAGCACGTTGACAACAACACTCTCATCGACCATGCAGTGCCGCACTGCGACAGCCACGAACTGTACAAATACGTCATCGACGACCATGCCACCGGAGCTTTCGCCGGAAAAGTGCTCGTCAGGAAAGACGCACAGAAGACAACAAGCGAAGAGACCAACCAGAACATCGTGGCGACAAAGACGGCAAGGATGTACACGCAGCCGATGCTCGAAATCTACGCCGACGACGTGAAATGCTCGCACGGGTCAACAGTGGGACAGATAAACGACAAAGCACTCTTCTATATGCAGCAGAGAGGCATACCCGAAAGGGAGGCAAGACTGCTGCTGCAGACGGCTTTCGTCACCGAAGTGGTGGACAACATTCCGCTCGAACCGCTGCGCAACCGGCTGCACTACCTCATAGAGAAACGTTTCAGGGGAGAACTCTCGAAATGCGAAGGATGCAAACTGTGCAAATGACATGAGGAAGCAAAAACTGCCATAACGGCATAAAACATATAAGTCTATGAACGGAATAGAAGAAAGATACATCAGCCTGCTCACCGACTTCGGCTTCAAGAGGATATTCGGCACGGCACCCAACAAGGAACTGCTGATAAACTTCCTCAACAGCCTGTTCGACGGAGCACAGGTCATCAAAAACATAAAATATCTCAACAACGAACATCTGGGCGACAATATCGCAGCCAGAAAGGCTATCTTCGACGTCTATTGCGAAGGAGAGAACGGAGAGAAATTCATCGTGGAGATGCAGAACGCATATCAGGAATTCTACAAAGACAGGGCTCTCTTCTATTCAACCTACCCTATAAGAGAACAGGCGGTGAAAGGCTCTGACTGGGATTTCAAACTGACAAGGGTATATACCGTCGCCCTGCTGAACTTCGACATGAAGGAAGAGGCTTTCGACTCCAATACAATAAGCCACACGGTGAAACTATGCGACATAGACACGAACAAAGTCTTCTACCAGAAACTCGACTTCATTTACGTTGAGATATCCAAATTCAGAAAGTCGGAGGATGAACTGGAAACGCTGTACGACAAATGGCTCTATGTACTGAAGAATCTCTCCAAACTCGGACAACGACCGAAAGCGTTAAGGGACAAGGTGTTCGACCGACTGTTCCAGGAAGCTGAGATAGCGAAGTTCACTCCGCAGGAACTCCGCGAGTACGAAGACAGCTGCAAGGCCTACCGCGACATCAAGAACTCGATAGACACCGCACATAAGGAAGGCAAGGCAGAAGGGCTTGCCGAAGGACGTGCCGAAGGACGTGCCGAAGGAGAACAGACAAAAGCCATCGCAATAGCAGAGAAGATGAAGGCAAAGGGATTTACTACGGCTGAAATCTCGGAAATGACAGGATTGGACGAGAAGGTCATTGCCACACTGTAATCCGACAAGCGACTCAAGCGGAAAAGCAGGACACTCCACATGAAACGGAAAAGTTCCGGACACTCTGAATGCAGACTGTCCGGAACTTTTCATATTACCAATTAGGGGCTGCTGAATTAATTTCCTGCAACAGACAGAGAGTAGCAGATGTGCCCCCTCATAGTGACGAAGTTGATAAAAAAACTCCATAATTCGGTCAGGGCAAGA
>SFIS01000004.1 GCA_004555245.1 Bacteroidales bacterium | reverse complement strand
TGTATCAGTCACGTAGCCCGCTACGCTCATTCTACAACTTTCAATTTGTCCTCGAAAATAATCTCGAAATCTAACAAAGCTAATTTATAGAACCACCCTGTAAGCGTCAATGTTTGTTCACCGTGGCGATGATATCGGGATACACCTCGACGGTATATTTCCGTCTCAGTGCCTCGACCCATTCTTTTTCGAGCGTTGTCTGATAGTCTTCGAGGACGAGGTTTCTGACATCGCTCATCTCTTTCGGTGCTTTCAGTTTCTTTCCGTATATGGCGTCGATGGGATAGTCTGCGTTTTTCTTCACCTCCACGTTCTTCACTTTGAAGACGAGGCTGTCCACGATGGCGTTGTCACCTTTTTTAAATAGTCCTTTCTCTACGCGTATTCTGATTATGGAATCTCCGTTGAATGTAGAGCGCAGTTTCTCGTTCCAGTCTGCGAACTTCAGTCCTTTGACACATTTAGCTACATTCTTCACGTCCTTCTGGTCCTTCACGTGATACACCATGCCCTTGAATCGCGGCTCGTCCCATTTGTATTTCTTCCTGTTCTTCTTGAAGAACGCGTTCAGCCCCTCTTCGTCCTTCGCAGCCTTGTCCCATACCATGCGGCTGCTGATTTCAAACATTAGCAGTCCGTCGTGGTATTCTCTTACGAGGTTGTCGAGTTCCGGGTCCTTAGCCTGAAGTTCCGCGGCGTGTTTGTCCATCACCTGTTGCGGTGTCATTTGTCCGTTCGATGCCTCCACCTCTTTTTCAACCTTGCGGTCGGCAATGCGGTCTCTGATGTTGCGTCTCTCTATGAACGTCATGATGTTCTGCCGCAGCGAGTCGTACGGTTCGAGCATCTTTCTGTCGATAGCCTTTATGATATGCCATCCTACAGGCGAGAGAACGGGTTCTGACATCTCTCCGTTTTTCAGAGCGTATGCCGCTTTGTCAAACTCCTCGAAAGTCTGTCCGTGGCTTATCCATCCTATCACTCCGCCTTTTGCTGCCGCGGCTCCGTCGTCAGATTTCTTCGATGCCATCTCGTTGAAGTCCGCGCCCTTCTTTATTGCGTTGTAGATTGAATCGATGCGCTGTTTCTTTTCCGCCTCGGTCTGCTTGTCTGCATCGGGCGAGAGACGCACGAAGACGTGTGCCACCTGCAGCAGTCCGTCGGGGCCTATGCGTTTCACTTCTGCGTCATAAATGCGGTGTGCCTCCTCTTCAACGTCAGCGTCGGTGACGATGGCAGGCTTTATCTGCTGGTCGCGGTATTGTCTGAACTCCTGCTGGTATGACGAGAGGGTGTCAAGCTGTTCGTCGAGTGCCGCCTGTACCTTGAGTTTGTAGTTGATGAAGAGATCCACATATTCGTCGATGTTCTTCTTGTCGATGACGCCCTCAGAATTGTTCTTGTTGTACGAATACTCAAATTCAGAGCGCAGAACCGGTTTTCCTGCAATCTTCATGATTACGGGGTCGGGATTCTGTGCCATCATCGGTGCGGCACAGAAGAGTAAGGCTGCTATCAGGTTTTTCCGTTTCATTATTGTCAGTTTTTTGCCTCTGTGCGGCGATGTCGCCCCGTAGTGCCTGAGGCTTTGTGACATTCACCGTCAAAAGGCATTCAGCCCCACCTTTCGTAAAGGGCGGGGCTTTGTGCGTTGTTGTTATGTCGTAGTGTTGTTTCTGTCTGTCATTAAGAGTACATTGAGAGTAAGTCACGCCACGCCGTCATCATTCGTGCCTGCTGTAGTTAGGCGCTTCGGAAGTGATGGTGATGTCGTGCGGATGCGATTCCATCACGCCGGCATTTGTGATGCGTGTGAACTTTGCGTTGTGCAGCGCCTCTATGGTCTGTGCCCCGCAGTATCCCATACCCGAGCGCAGTCCGCCGGAGAGCTGGTAAATGACCTCCTGCACAGTTCCTTTGTATGGCACGCGTCCTGCGATGCCTTCCGGCACGAGTTTCTTTACGTCGCTTGTGTCCGACTGGAAGTATCTGTCTTTCGAGCCGTTCTTCTGTTCCATGGCTTCGAGCGAGCCCATACCTCGGTACGACTTGAATTTCCTGCCGTTGTATATGATTGTGTCACCCGGGCTTTCTTCCGTTCCTGCGACGAGCGAGCCTATCATAACCGACGATCCTCCGGCTGCGATAGCCTTCACGATGTCTCCTGAGTAGCGCAGTCCGCCGTCAGCGATGAGAGGCACTCCGGTGCCCTGCAGTGCCGAATACACGTCATATACAGCCGACAGCTGCGGCACTCCCACACCAGCCACCACGCGTGTCGTGCAGATAGAGCCCGGTCCGATGCCCACCTTCATACGTTGCCCACCACGATGTCTATGTTCTTGAAAGCGGCCTTAGCCTCCACGAGTTTGTCTATCACACCCTTCGAGTGTCCGTGTGCGGTGTCGATGACGATGGCGTCAGCCCCTGCCTCCACGAGAGCCTGCATACGGTCGAGCGTATCGACGGTGACGCCCACTCCGGCAGCCACTCTAAGGCGTCCTTTCTCGTCCTTGCACGCCATCGGCTTGTCCTTTGCCTTCGTGATGTCCTTGTATGTTATGAGGCCCACGAGGCGGTTGCTGCTGTCCACGACAGGCAGTTTCTCGATCTTGTTCTCCTGCAGTATCTCCGCTGCGGCGGCAAGGTCAGTCTGCTGGTGTGTCGTGACGAGGTTTTCAGATGTCATCACATCGTCGATAGCCTTGTCCATGCGGCGTTCAAAGCGCAGGTCTCGGTTTGTGACGATGCCCACGAGATGCCCCTCGTCGTCCACCACCGGTATGCCTCCGATGTGATACTCCGCCATCATGGCGAGTGCGTCAGCGACGGTAGAGCCTCTGCGTATGGTAACGGGGTCGTAGATCATGCCGTTCTCGGCACGCTTCACGATGGCGACGTGGCGTGCCTGCTCTTCGATGGTCATGTTTTTGTGGATGACACCGATGCCGCCCTCACGGGCTATGGCGATAGCCATTGCCGATTCGGTGACAGTGTCCATGGCTGCCGTCACAAAGGGGATATTGAGACTGATGTTCCGTGAGAACTGCGTTTTCAGTTCTACTGTCTTTGGCAAGACTTCTGAATACGCCGGGATGAGGAGGACGTCGTCGAATGTCAGACCGTCCATTACAATCTTATCTGCAACAAAAGATGACATAATACATTATTTTTTATTGCGTGCAAAATTACCAAAAAATCTTTATATAGACAGCGGTTACGGGATATTTTTATAATATTTTAGTTAATAAGGTGTACAGTTTGATGTGCAAAAATTGAATATCCTAATTCTGAAGCTCATGTTTGTAATTGTCGCGCTGAAAGCGCAAAAGCGCATAGCCCAGGGTAAAGCGAAGCGACACCCTGGGTTATTTCATGGAGGTAATTGTCGCGCTGAAAGTGCAAAAGCGTAGATAACAGCAGGATATTTAACGCTTTTGCGCTTTGGTTTTTACGACAACAGAGACAACAGGAACAACGGTCTGATTCTCAACTCTATGTTGTCTGTTTACAACAACAAAAACAACTTTTACCAGCCTAAAGGCTGGTTGCCACTTGAGCCTACTTTTACGTTGTAACGGGCTGAAAGCCCAACGAGCGCATAGCCCAGGGTAAAGCGTAGCGACACCCTGGGTAAATCAGGAACAGTTCCTTTTTGGGCATATCAAACTGTACACCCTATTTAGTTAACCAACCGGACAATCTACCCTCTCGTGTCTGCTCCCCACATCATTTTCTCCCTTAGTGTGGCGATGTATTTATGGTGTCTGCGTTTTACGATGTTCACCTCGTAGTCTGCCTTGCGTATATGCAGTCGTGCCGTCTCGGGCAGTTTCTCAGAGCGTCCGTCGATTGCTACGAGGAACTTGTGTGAGCGGCTCTCTATGTCGAGCGAAATCTCTGCAGTCGCCGGCACCACGATGGGGCGTATGTTCAGGCTGTGCGGCGCTACGGGCGTGAGACAGAGCACGTCGGTCTGCGGCATTATGATGGGTCCTCCGTTAGACAGCGAGTAGGCAGTGGAGCCTGTCGGTGTCGAGACTATGAGGCCGTCGGCGAGGTATGTGACGAGGTTCTCGCCGTCTATGCGTGCGTGTATGGTTATCATCGAGGCGTTGTCCTGTTTCAGCACGGCGATGTCGTTGAGTGCGAAGCGGCAGTTGCCGAGTGCCGCACCCTCTGCCTCCACCTCAATGACGGCGTGCCTCTCCACGATGAAGTTCCCTTTGTATATCATCCCTATCGCCTTCTCCATCTCTGTCGGCGAGACATCGGCGAGATAGCCGAGGCGCCCGGTGTTGATGCCTACGATGGGCACACAGCGGGGTCCCACCATCGAGGCTGCCTTGAGGAAGGTGCCGTCGCCGCCCATCGAGATGACATAATCGACATCGAAATCGAGCGTGTCGAAGACATGACAGCCCTCGACCGCCAGCTGCTGCACGTCGGAAAGGAAGCGGCAGAAACGCCGTTCGATATGCACCACCGCCTTCCTCTCGCTCAGGATAGACAGCAGTTTCTGCGCCGCCGTGGATTTCCGCGTCTGGTATTCGTTGCCGAAAATGGCAAAAGTGAGTGTTTTCTTCATTATTCTTTGTTAAAAATGATGCCGTTTGACAAATGTTTCGTATATTTGCAGATGCAAATTTAATATTTTTCATTCTAACCTACAAGAAATCATGGCAAAAGTTTACGAATTCCTTACAAACGGCAACGAAGAGGTCGAGGCCCTTGTCCCGGTCGATGTGCTGCGCCGCGCCGGTGCAGAGGTGGTGCTTGTCTCTACGACAGGCGAGAGAGAAGTGGTGTCCGCGCATGGCGTGAAGATTGTCGCCGACTGTCTCCTCGAGGACACCGACACGTCTGACGCCGACCTTCTGATGATACCCGGCGGTATGCCCGGCTCCGAGATTCTGTGCAACAACGACGATGTGCGCGCCGCCATAGCGCGCCAGTATGACGCCGGGAAACTTGTCTCCGCCATCTGCGCCGGACCAATGATATTCGGTGCGCTGGGCATCTCTGACGGCAAGCGCATGACATGCTATCCCGGCTTCGAGCCTCTCCTTACAGGTGCGACATACACCGGCGACCTTGTCACTGTCGATGGCAACGTGGTGACAGGCAAGGGTCCAGGCGCATCGTTCGCCTACGCCTTCACCTTGTGCGAGCTTCTTTTCGGCAAGACAACGGCTGACGCACTGCGCGAAGGGATGATTTATACTTTTTAGCTGACGGGTAAAAAAGTTGGCGTTGTATTTACTGCAACAGAGACAACGATGACAACGTGAAGAACATATACACATCTCCATGACCTTCTTCTCACAGGACATAAAGTTCTTGTCGGGCGTGGGACCGAAGAAGCGCGACATCCTTGCCCGCGAGGCGGGCATAGAGACGTTCGGCGACCTCATAGAGTACTACCCCTACAAATACATCGACCGCAGCCGCATCTACGCCATTCGCGAGATGTGCGGCGAGATGCCGTATGTCCAGATTCGCGGCAGCATCCTCTCGTGGGAAGTATATGACACGGGCAAGCGGCAGAAACGCTATGTGGCACACTTCAACGACGGCACCGGAACGGTGGACCTCGTATGGTTCAAAGGCGGCGAGTATGCCTACAAGACGTATTCCGTCGGCACGACATACATCGTCTTCGGCAAGCCCTCCGTATATATGGGGCGCTACCAGTTCTCGCATCCTGACATCGACGCCGCCGATTCGCTCGTCCTCTCGGAGATGGGTCTGCAGCCCCACTATCTCACCACGGAGAAGATGAAGGCGGCGGGACTGAACTCGCGGGGCATGGAACGGCTGACGAAGGCTCTCGTAGCGCGTATGCCTGCCGTAGAGGAGACGCTGCCGCCGTTCATCACCGCGCCGCTCAGCCTCATCCCGCGCGACGAGGCACTGCGACGCATCCACTATCCGCGCAACAGCGAGGAGATGGCCGCGGCACAGAAACGGCTGAAGTTTGAAGAGCTGTTCTTCGTGCAGCTTAATATAGTAAGGTACGTGAACCGCCGCCACCGTATGTTCTCCGGCTGCGTCTTCAGCACGGCGGGTGCGCCGCTCCACCGGTTCTACAACGACAACCTCCACTTCCCGCTCACCTCTGCCCAGCAGCGCGTCGTGCGCGAGATATTCGACGATATGCGCTCGGGACGGCAGATGAACCGTCTGCTCCAGGGCGACGTGGGGTCGGGCAAGACACTCGTCGCACTCCTCGTCATGCTCATCGCCGTAGGCAACGGCTATCAGGCGGTGATTATGGCACCCACCGAGATTCTCGCCGAGCAGCACCTCGCCACCATCTCACACTTCCTGAAAGGCATGGACATCAACGTCGCCCTCCTCACGGGCATGGTGAAGGGCAAACGCCGGAGAGAGGTGCTGGAGGCTGCCGCCGACGGATCGCTCAACATTCTTGTCGGCACTCATGCCGTGATAGAAGACACGGTGGTCTTCAAACGCCTCGGCCTCGCCGTCATCGACGAGCAGCACCGCTTCGGCGTGGCGCAGCGCGCCCGTCTGTGGAAGAAGACGTCTGACACCGCGTCAGCCGCCGTGCCGCACATCCTCGTCATGACGGCGACACCTATACCACGCACTCTCGCCATGACTCTCTACGGCGACCTCGACGTCTCTGTCATCGACGAGCTGCCGCCCGGCCGCAAGCCGGTGCATACCATACACCGCTACGACGACCAGCTCGCACCGCTCTTCGCCAACCTGCGGCGCGAGATCGCGAAAGGCAGACAGGCATACATCGTCTATCCGCTCATCAAGGAGAGCGAGAAGATGGACCTGAAAGACCTTGAGCAGGGCTACGAGATGCTGCGGTCCGCCTTCCCCGACATGCGGCTCAGCAAGGTCCACGGCAAGATGAAGAGTGCGGAGAAAGAGGAGGAGATGCAACGCTTCGTCAGAGGCGAGACACAGATTCTCGTTGCCACGACGGTGATAGAGGTCGGGGTGAACGTGCCCAACGCCTCGGTGATGATGATTATGGAGGCGCAGCGCTTCGGACTCTCGCAGCTGCACCAGCTCAGGGGGCGTGTGGGCAGGGGGGCCGACCAGTCGTACTGCATACTCGTCTCAAGCCGCGAACTGTCTGAGGAGACCCGGAAGCGCCTCGACATCATGTGCGACACGAACGACGGCTTCCGCATCGCGGAGGCTGACCTGAAGCTGCGCGGACCGGGAGACCTCGAAGGTACGCAGCAGTCGGGCATGGCGTTCGACCTGAAGATTGCCAACATCGCACGCGACGGCTTGCTCGTGCAGACGGCCCGGGACATGGCGCAGAAGGTCATCACCAACGACCCCGACGCCGACCGCCCGGAATATGCCTGTCTCTGGCAACGGCTGAAACAGCTGAAGAAGACTGACATCGACTGGGGCTCCATCAGCTGACACGCCTCCTGCGGCAAATTCTCATGTCTCCGGCCGGCGGACGACAGCCGGCGGACGATAGCGGCTGCCGTCCCATCCTGACACTTTGCAACGCATACCCTGACTTTTGCTTACATTGTGACAGTCGCCCATTCCGGCAAAAACCAAGCCGGAATATGAAAAATCTTGACAACGGGAAATCATGGTTTTAACATACCGAAAAAGCGGGATTCAGCCTTTCTGAACCCCGCTTTTTGCGTTTTTTACCCTTGTTTTGTCTCTTTTGCACCCCAAAACAGTCTTTCTTGCACCCCAAAACAGTCTGTTTTGCAAGTCAAGATTGACTGTCTTGCAAGCCAAGATTGACTATTTTGCAAGCCAAGATAGTCTATCTTGCGATTCAAGAATGACTGTTTTGCCATGCAAAAGATTGTATCTTGCGGCATAATATACCGCAAAATGTTAGCTCACAACACTTTACGCAAAACGGCAAATAAACCGTCTGTACGTCGCCGTCCCACGTCCCGGCGGTTTCTGCGCGTTTCTCGCACGCCGGAAAGCGGCTTCGCGGCCTGTAAAGAGGCGTTGCCGCGGTTTGACAAAATGTCACCGTCAGCCGCCGGAAAGCCGTTCTCGCGGTCGGCGGGATGCCACTGCGCCCCGCCGGCCGTGAGCGGTACGTCATTTCTTCTTGGCGTCAATCTGCTTCAGCAGTTCTTTCGTGGCGGTGATGAGCTGTGTGTCGATGCCGCGCACGATGTCTTCCGGAGCGTTGAGGACGTAGATGTCCGGCTCGAGCTGGGTGTTCTCGAGATATGTCTTGCCGTCTTCCTGGAGGTAGCCGATGACGGGTATGCCGAAGATGAGCGACGGGTCTTGCGTCGTCACCCAGTTGACCGATGTCATCGTGCCCGGCACGGGAGCGCCTACAAGCGTGCCGATGCCCATGTGCCTGTAAACCCATGGTGTGCCGTGGGCGTTGGAATAGTTCGCCTCGCACTGCAGCATGATGGTCGGCTTGTTGTACCGGCGCGACGGCATATCGCACGATTCCACGCCACGAATCACCTGCGTGAGGTATTTCTTGCCGCTGGTGAGTATCTCGACGTCTTCGTGCAGGCGGCCGCCGCCGTTCCAGCGGGTGTCGATGACGCATCCGTCACGCAGGTTATACTTGCCGAGCATCGCGCTGTATGCCGTGCGGAAGCTGGGGTCGCCCATCGACTGGAGGTGGACATAGCCCAGTCTGCCGCCCGAGACGCTGTCCACGATGTGCTCGCAGCGTTTCACCCAGCGGTCGTAGAGCAGTGCCTGCTGCGCCGAGGCGGTGACGGGAAGCATGACAACCTCGTTCTTCCCGTTGAAGGTGAGCAGCGTCTTCTTGCCCGCCAGGCCGTTCAGCAGCGTGGCGATGTCAGTGTCTGCCGCTATCTCCTCGCCGTTGACGGCGGTGAGGATGTCGCCTTTCATTATCTTGATATTCTTGCGGTCGCACGGCCCGCCGCTCAGCACCTCGCTCACTTTCATGCCCTTGCCGGTATAGGTGAGGTCGAAGAGCAGGCCGAGCTGTGCCGTGCGGTCGTCGTCGGCCGTCGCAGGACGGGTGTATCTGCCGCCGGTATGCGAGACATTAAGCTCGCCGAGGAGTTCGGAGAGAAGCTCCTGGAAATCGTAGTTGTTGCTGATATGCGGGAGGAAGGCGGCGTAATGATCGACGAGGGCGTCCCATTTCACGCCGTGCATATTGGTGTTGTAGAAGCGTTCGCCAACCTCGTGGCGCACATACTGGAGCAGGAAGGCGCGCTCGTCGGCGAGGTTCAGCTTCATCGACGTGTTGAACGTGATGCTCTCCGTCTTGCCGGATTTCGGGTCGAGTTTCTTTATGTCGTTGCCGAGGAGATAGATGTTGCCGCTTCGGTCGGTTAGCATACGCGCCCCGCCTGCCGCCTTCTGCATCATCTTAGGCTCTTTCTTACGCAGGTCGATGCTCCACAGCTCGCTGCCTTTCCCTACGGATGCCGTCATGAAATAGAGTGTCTCGCCGTCTTTCGACAAGGCTCCGTCATAGAGGTTTGAGGAGTTCGGCGTGAGGCGCACGATACGGTCGGTGATGCCGTCAAGCTCCACCGTGATGTCCTTCGTCTTCGCCGCCTCGTCCTTGCCGTCTTTCTTCACGGCTTCGGTGGCGGCTTTCTTCTTGCTGCTGTCCTTTTTCTTGTCAGCCAGTTTCTTTGCCGAATCCGCCACGGATTTCTTCTTGTTGGCGTCTTCAAGCTCTTTCAGCAGGCGGTAGTCCTCTTCGCTGAGGCGGAAGCGGTCGTAGGCGTCCTGGTTCATGAACACGAGGAAGATGTCTTCTTCCGAACCCCACGAGGCGTGGTTGCGCATCCCGTAGCGTTCGTTGGCGAAGAGGATGGCGTTGCCGTCCATCACCCATCGCGGTGCGGAGCTGGTGTATGCGCTCTGCGTGATGTTTGTCACCGTACCGCCCTGTGCCGGCACGACGGCGACATCGGTATATGGGTCGCGCTTGTTGCCGATGATGCTGAGCGTGAACCATTTGCCGTCGGGCGACCAGGCGTAGCTGAAGCCGCCGCGGCGCGACATCCACAGCGTGCCGTCGGTAACCTGGCGCACCTTGCCCGTGGCGATGTTCAGCACCATGAGGCGGTTGCGGTCCTCGATGAAGGCTATCTCCTTGCCGTCGGGAGAATACTGCGGCATTGCCCTGTCGGCGTCAGAAGGCGCGATATGTTCTTCTTTGAACGTCATGGCATTGGCGAAGTCGGGGTCGCTCTTGCGAGACATCGTGATGCGGTAGAGCTGGTAGCGGCCGTCGCGGTAGCTGTCATAAACTATCGACCGGCCGTCGGGGGCGAACGACGGAGAGCTCTCTGCCGCCGCCGTATGTGTCAGCTGGCGTGTCGTGGGATATTTCGTCGTCGTGACAAAGAGTTCGCCGCGGCTGACGAAAGCCAGCTGCTTGCCGTCGGGAGAGACATCGGCATCCGACGCACGGCGGGGGGTGAGCGTGACAACTGTCTCGTCGTCGTCACGCGTGACAGCCACGGGCAGGCGGCGTGTCGCACCGTCCGGCTCGCGGAGGTAAATGTCGCCGTCGTATGTGTAGCAGAGTGTGCCGCCACGGCTGACGGAGAGGAAGCGGACGGGATGGTCGGCGTAGGTAGTCACGGGCGTCACCTTAGAGGCGTCAGCGTAGGGGAACGACCATACGTTGAACGTCCCGCCGTCGCGCTCGGACAGGATATACACCGTCTTGCCGTCGGGAGAGAGCACAGGGTTGCGGTCTTCGCCGGCATGGCGGGTGAGGTTGGTGTGGCGGCGGCTCTTCAGGTCGTAGCGCCAGATGTCGCGTGTGATGGACGAGGTGTGGTGCTTGCGCCACTCGTCTTCGCCGCCCTTGCGGTCCTGGTAGAGCATCGTCTTGCCGTCGGGAGTGAAGACGATGGCCTCGGCGGGCGTGCCGAGCATCTGCACCGGCCGGCCGCCACCGACCGGCACCTTATACACCTCCGTCTGCGAACGGTGGGGGAAGAGCATGCTGGACGCCTGCTTCTGGATGGCGGCGTTGTAGAGGATGTGCTTGCCGTCGGGAGTGAAGGCGGCGGGAATCTCTGACATGCTGTTGCTCGTCAGACGACGGGCGGAACCGCCACAAGAGGGCATGACGAAGATGTCGTAGTTGCCGTGGCGGTCGCTGGCAAACGCGATCTGACTGCCGTCGGGCGACCACAGGGGATAAGCCTCGTAAGACGGGAGGGTCGTCAGACGGGTGGCGACACCGCCGTCAACTCCAATCTTGTAGATGTCGCCCTTGTAGCAGAACAAGACGGCGGTGCCGTCGGGCGAAATCTGGACGTCGCGAAGCCAACGCGCGGTGTTGTCCGTAGGCGCCGCTGACAACGTCTGGGACAGCGGGAGGGCTGCCAGAAGAAGTGTAAGAATCTTGTTTCTCATAAGAATTTATATTAAGTGAATGTTTTCAGCCGTATCATCGCAACGAGGCGATGGCGCTACGCACCACAAACCAGGCGTGCATAAGGAGGGTGTCGGCGAGGCCATAGTGGCGGCGCATCGTATGGAAACGCTCTGCCAACGACTGCCGGTGGGACTGCACGCTCATGCCGCCGCGGAGATAATGGCACACCGTCTGATGCACGTTGCAGTTGGCGAGGTTACGCCGTTCAGCCTCTTTCATCACGCGTATGCACCAATCGACATCGGCAGACACACGGTAGCGGAGGTCGTAGCGGACGCTGCGGGCAACGGCGGTGTTGGCATAGAAAGCCTGGTGGCAGACAAGCATGCCATGGCGGAACGACCGCCAGGTCAGACGCTCGGGCACCGAATGGTGGCGGTGGCCGATGACGGCGCCGCTCTCGTCGGTGATGTCCGTCTCGCCGTATATCACGCCGTAGCCCGCGGGGGAGGCCGACGCGGCGGCGGCGACGGTGGAGATGGTGGAGGGAGAGGCAAGCGTGTCGCCGGCGTTGAGATAGCACAGATAGTCGCCCGTGGCAAGCGAGAGACCCTTGTTCATTGCGTCATACAAGCCCGTGTCGCGCTCGGAGACGATGCGTATCTGATGACCCGTATGGTGGAGATAGCTTGAAGTCTTGTATTGCTCGGCAAGGGCTACAGTGTCGTCGCTGCTCTTGCCGTCGATGATGATATGCTCGATGTCGGCATAGGTCTGGCGGCTGACGCTGTCGAGCGTGCGCTGGAGGACGGCGGCGGCGTTGTACGTGCAGGTGATGAGTGTGATTTTCATATATCGGAAAATGTATGGCGTGGATGTTTGTATGCGGGGCGTCAGTCGGCATCATGGGGGTCTGCCCCACCCTCCCAGCCGCGAAGGGCACTCCAGATGCTGTAGCGCGCCTCGGCGTTGTGACGCTGCAGGGTCTCGAAAACCTGTGTCATCGCGTCGCGCTTCGTCGCCGTCTCATAGGGACAGGGGGTCTTCTGCTTCGCAAGACCGAGACTAACGGCAAGCTCGCGGATGAGCGGCTCGGGGGCAAGATAGAGCGGACGGATGACGGTAAGCGGATAATGGCGCATCGGCATGGACGGCGTGATGCTGTGGAGCGAGCCCTCGTAGGTCAGGTTCATGAGAAACGTCACTATCACATCGTCCTGATGATGTCCCAGCGCAACCTTGTTGAAACCCTCTGCGGAGGCGAAAGAGAAGAGTGCCTTGCGGCGGTTCCAAGAGCAGAGAAAGCATTTCGTCTTGCGGCGACGGGCGGCAAGGGTGTCGGAAGGCGCCGCCTCGCTGTCGTCGAACGACGTGTGGAGGATATGAAGCGGCAGACCCAATGACGCGCAATATGCCTCGAGATACGAGCGGTCGGTCTCGTAGGGGATGTTGTCCATGATGACATGGGCGGCCTCAACCTCGATGCGAGGCTTCAGTATGCGGCGCTGATCGGCAAGAAGACGGGCCATGACAAGCGAATCCTTGCCGCCCGAGAGGGCGACAAGCACACGGTCGCCATCTGACAGCAACGAATAGTCGGCGCAGGCGCGGCGGAAAAGGCGGCGCAGACGGACAAGCGAAGATGGCTCGGGGCTCTTGGACATAGGGAAAACGGGGCTTTTCAATTTTTCCACAAAGATATATTTTTATTTTCAATAAGATGTAATTTGTTAAGTTTTTTTACAACAAAACACTACGCCATGCGCACGGCAACACTGCACCCCGCATGCCACAGGGAAGGGAAGAAGACGAAATTAAGTATTTTTATGAAAAAAAACTATGCCGTATGTTTGCCCGAAACACAAAAAAATCGTAACTTTGTAAAAACAAACCGTAAAGCATGCAAAAACATGACGCATAAATGATATGCGGACTACAGGCAAAGACACAGTATATAATATATATAATAAGGTAATGAAGAACGATTTCAGACACTACGCAACACGCCACCTCGGCATGGACGGGCTGGCTCTCGATGATGTAATGAAAGTGCAGAGCCGCGCTATGACGAATGTCAACAGCCAGTATCTCAACCCATATATCCTGGAAGAAAGGCAACTCAACGTCACACAGATGGATGTCTTCTCGCGACTGATGATGGACAGAATAATCTTCCTCGGGACACAAATCGACGACTATACCGCAAACACGCTGCAGGCACAGCTGCTGTATCTCGATTCGTGCGACCCAGGCAAGGACATCTCCATTTACATCAACTCGCCGGGCGGCTCGGTCACTGCCGGACTCGGAATCTACGACACCATGCAGTTCATATCGTCTGACGTCGCCACTATCTGCACAGGCATGGCGGCATCGATGGGAGCCGTACTGCTCGTAGCTGGACAGGAGGGAAAACGATCGGCTCTGCCACACAGCAGGGTGATGATACACCAGCCGCTCGGAGGTGTGCAGGGACAGGCCTCGGACATAGAAATAGAGGCACGCGAGATAATGAAGTTCAAGAAGGAACTTTATACCATCATCGCAAAACACTCGCACACCGAATACGACAAAGTGTGGGCAGACTCTGACCGCAACTACTGGATGACGGCGCAGGAAGCAAAGGAATACGGAATGATAGACAACGTGCTCGAAAGAAAATAACGACAACAAAAACACTGAGAGATACTGAACATACACCACAAACATTAACTGATGGCAAGAAAACAAAACAGATGCAGCTTCTGCGGACGCTCGGAAAATGAGGTGGAGGTGCTGCTCACAGGACTTGACGGATATATCTGTGCCGACTGTGTGGAGAAAGCCCACGACATCATACTCGCTACTATGGGAAGAAGCTCTGACGCCATAGCGGCAAGGGCTAACAGAAGCGCAGGCAAAGGAGAATTCAAACTGAAACAGGTGCCGAAGCCTACGGAGATAAAAGAACATCTCGACCAATATATCATAGGACAGGACGAAGCAAAGAGATTCCTCGCGGTGGCGGTATATAACCACTACAAACGACTGCAACAGCCGGACACGCAGGACGGAGTGGAGATAGAGAAATCCAACGTCATAATGGTTGGACCGACAGGCACGGGAAAGACACTGCTCGCACGCTCGATAGCAAAACTGCTGAACGTGCCGTTCACTATAGTTGACGCAACCGTCTTTACGGAAGCCGGATATGTCGGAGAGGATGTGGAAAGCATACTTTCAAGACTACTCCAGGTGGCAGACTATAACCTCGAGGCGGCACAGAGAGGCATCGTTTTCATCGACGAAATAGACAAAATTGCACGAAAGAGCGACAACCCAAGCATCACGCGTGACGTCTCAGGAGAAGGCGTGCAGCAGGGACTGCTGAAACTCCTCGAAGGCACAATGGTCAACGTGCCGCCGAAAGGGGGAAGAAAACACCCGGACCAGGACTACATACACGTCGATACAAGAAACATACTCTTCATCTGCGGAGGGGCTTTCGACGGCATCGAACGGAAAATCGCACAGCGGCTGAACACACATGTCGTGGGATACAACTCTGTCAACGATCAGAAACAGATTGACAGAAACAACCTCATGAAATACATCCTGCCGCAAGACCTCAAGTCGTTCGGACTCATTCCGGAGATTATCGGACGTCTGCCCGTGCTCACTTTCCTACACCCGCTCGACCGTGAGGCACTCAGCAGGATTCTTGTCGAGCCGAAGAACTCCATCGTAAGACAATACCAGAAACTCATGAAGATGGACGGCATAGAACTCTCGTTCGAACAGGAGGCTCTCGACTATATCGTGGACAAAGCGGTGGAATACAAGCTCGGAGCAAGAGGACTGAGGTCTATCGTCGAGGCGGTGATGAACGATGTGATGTTCGAGATGCCGGCAAAACGGAAAAAGACTTTTGAAGTGACTAAAAAATACGCAGAAGAACAGCTCGAGAAAGCTAACATCGCATAAGACGACACCACTGACGATTCGGAACAACGATTCACAAACACCCCTAACAACTCTCACACTATGGACATCAACCTGACAGAAAAACTGAAACAATATTTCGGCTTCAACTCTTTCAAAGGCGACCAGGAAGCTGTCATTCGCACACTGCTGAAAGGCGAGAACATCTTCGTGCTCATGCCCACAGGGGGAGGGAAAAGCCTGTGCTATCAGTTGCCCGCTCTGCTGATGGACGGAATGGCTATCGTCATCTCGCCACTCATCGCACTGATGAAAAACCAGGTTGACGTGGTCAACGGACTATGCGAAGAGAACGGGGTGGCACACTACCTCAACTCGTCGCTGAACAAAACGGCTATCGACCAGGTGAAAAGGGATGTCAGGGACGGAAGGACAAAACTGCTGTATGTGGCTCCAGAATCACTCACAAAGGACGAATATGTCGATTTCCTGAAATCACCCGGAGTGAAGATATCGTTCTATGCCGTTGACGAAGCACACTGCATCTCGGAATGGGGACACGACTTCAGACCGGAATACAGACGCATCAGACCCATCATAAACGAGATTGGAGACGCACCCGTCATCGCTCTCACTGCAACAGCGACGGACAAAGTGAGACTCGACATAAAGAAATCGCTCGGCATAACGGACGCC
Organism: Bacteroidales bacterium; assembly: GCA_004555245.1. GTDB lineage: Bacteria > Bacteroidota > Bacteroidia > Bacteroidales > Bacteroidaceae > Prevotella. The sequence goes on along the minus strand of SFIS01000004.1, from coordinate 43,811 downwards.
ATAGAATACAAAAGCTCGTTCAACAGACCAAACCTCTACTATGAGGTCAGACCCAAGACGAACGACATAGACAAGCAGATAATAAAATTCATAAAGGCAAACCACGGGAAAAGCGGAATAATATACTGCCTGTCAAGAAAGAAAGTGGAGGAACTCGCTGCCATCCTGCAGGCTAACGACATTAAAGCGGCGGCATACCACGCAGGCCTCGACACGCCGACACGTTCTGACACACAGGACAAATTCCTCATGGAGGACGTTGACGTCATTGTCGCGACAATAGCGTTCGGCATGGGAATAGACAAACCGGACGTGAGGTTCGTCATACACTACGACATCCCCAAATCCCTCGAAGGATACTACCAGGAAACTGGTAGGGCGGGAAGAGACGGTGGAGAAGGTAAATGTATAGCATTCTATACATACCGGGACCTGCAGAAACTCGAGAAATTCATGGAGGGGAAACCTATCGCCGAACAGGACATAGGGAAACAACTGCTGCAGGAAACGGCGGCTTACGCCGAATCGTCTGTATGCAGAAGGAAACTCCTGCTGCACTACTTCGGAGAAACATACGACAAAGACAACTGCCAGAACTGCGACAACTGCCTACACCCGAAAGAAAGGATAGAGGCAAGCGCCGCACTCGTGGTCGTTCTGAAAGCTGTTCTTGCAGTGAAAGAAAACTTCAGGACGCCATATATCATTGACTTCATCAAAGGCAGGGGAACGGACGACATCGTGTCGCACAGCCATGACAAACTCGAAGAATTCGGCGCCGGAGAAGACATGGACGAGAAACTATGGAACCCCGTCATCAGACATGCCATGCTCGCAGGATTCTTGAAGAAAGACGTGGAAAGCTACGGACTGCTGAAAGTCACGGCAGCAGGAAAACGATACCTGAAAGATCCGTCTCCCTTCATGGTCGTGAAAGACGCCGACTTCAACGTGACGGGCGAAGAGAACATGGAAGGCGGTACGGCTGCACTCGACCCTATGCTGCAGAAAATGCTCACGGAGGAAAGACTGAGAGTGGCGAAGAGAAACCATGTCCCGCCCTACGTAGTGTTCCAGGACGTCTCGATAGAACAGATGGCTACCGTCTTCCCCGTCACTATTGAAGAACTGCAGCAGATACAAGGAGTGGGAGCCGGAAAGGCAAGGAAATTCGGAAAGACATTCTGCGAAATAATAAAGGCATACTGCGAGGAGAACGACATCGAACGCCTCGAGGCTCTCAGAGTGAGAACTGTGCCGAAAAAGTCGATATGGAAGGTGAAGATAATACAGAGCATCGACAAACGCATACCGCTCGACGACCTCGCAATAGAACTGAAAATGGACTTCGACGATTTCCTCACGGAGATAGAGACAATCGTGTATAGCGGCATTAAACTGAATATCGACTATTTTATTGAGGACATTCTGGACGAGGAGAACATCGAGGATATATACGACTACTTCATGCACAGCGAAACGGACAGCATAGAGGCTGCCGTACGGGAATTTGACGGAGACTTCAGCGAAGAAGAGATACGCCTCGTCAGACTGAAATTCATATCCGAGATGGCTAACTGATGAACATCAAACAGAAACCCATAATACCGATTGTGAAATGGCTTTGGGCAGTGGCGGCAGGCAACAGACTGCAGACACTGCTCAATGCCGTTATCGGCATCGCGTCGGTGGCGATGTCGCTAATCTCCGTACATGTCGTGAAAAACGCCATTGACATAGCGTCACACGCCATTGACGGTGACATATACACGGCCATCGCATGGATGGGAGCGGTGATAATCATAGACTTCGCTCTCAGCATCTCGGGCATTTATGTCAGGAATATTCTCGGAGTGAAGGCGCAGAACAGAATGCAGCAGAAGATGCTCGAACGCGTGCTGAGGTCGGAATGGAACTCAAGGAAGGCGATGCACAGCGGGGACATCGTGAACAGACTGGAAGGTGACGTGAACGTTGTAGTGGGATTTCTCACCGAAACAATGCCCGGAGCGCTATCTACAGCCCTGCTCTTCATAGGCGCCTTCTGCTACCTATACTCCATGGACAGCACCCTCGCACTCATCACTGTGGCGGTCGTGCCGCTATGCGTGGTCATGAGCAAGTTCTACGTGAAGAAAATGAGGAGACTGAACAGACAGGTGAGAGATTCGGACTCCAAGATACAGTCGGTCATGCAGGAGATAGTACAGCACACAATGCTCATACGAACGCTCGAAGGAGACCAGCCCATGATAGGACGACTGACAGAATCGCACCGACAGCTGAGGCAGAACATCGTGAGCCGCACGCTGTTCTCCGTCCTGTCAAACCTAACGCTGAACCTCGGCTTCGCACTCTCATACCTGCTCACCTTCGCATGGAGCGCGATAAGGCTGTCGCAAGGCTCGCTATCGTTCGGAGGAATGACGGCGTTCCTGCAACTCGTAAGCAGAATACAGGGGCCCGCGAGAAGCCTCGCAAAGCTGCTGCCACAGTCCGTAGCGGTAATAACGGCGGCGGAGAGACTGATGGAACTCGAAGACATACCGGAAGAGGAGGAGGGCAACCCGCTATTCGTGCAACCGCCGTGCTGTCTGAACTTGAAGAATGTATCATTCAGATACGACGAGAACTCGCCATGGGTGCTGAAAGACTTCTCATATACTTTCCGCCCGGGTACGGCTACTGCAGTCATGGGAGAAACAGGGGCGGGAAAGACAACACTCATACGGATGCTGCTCGCACTGACGAAACCGCAGAAAGGCTCGGTTACAATAGCGTCCGGAACGGACCCGCAGAAAGAGGAGACACTCACACACCTGCACCGATGCAACTTCGTATATGTGCCACAAGGAAACACCCTCATGAGCGGCACTATACGCGAGAACCTGCTGCTCGCAAAACCTGACGCAACGGATGACGAGATGAGGCAGGCACTGCACACCAGCTGCGCAGACTTCGTGCTCTCGATGCCCGACGGACTGGACACGCCTTGCTCCGAACAAGGCGGAGGATTGTCGGAAGGACAGGCACAACGCATCGCAATAGCGAGGGCACTCCTGAGAGACAGACCGGTAATGCTGTTCGACGAAGCGACATCGGCTCTCGACACCGAAACGGAAGAACAGCTGCTGAGAAACATTCTCGCTACTCGTAAGAAGACTATCGTTTTCATCACACACCGCAAGATGGTGTGCCAATTCTGTGACAATATCCTGAAAGTGGATTCTGATACGACAAGCTGAACGTTATTTGCCGACTAACAAAAGAAACATTGACACGTCAACGTGTCAGAATGTTTATTTCTCATATTTAACAAAACCAAATTATGTCAAACAACAAAACAGTAAAATGGAAGCGCTTCAGCAGAGCTTCCTATGCTGTCTTCAACAGTCTTCACAAGCAGATTGCAATCGGCGTACTGACCGCCGCCATGCTGCAGAGCGCAGGCATCAAGGCGAGCAACACGACAGGCGGAGGCAACGCACGATTCGCAGGAAACACTGAAGCACGTACAGAAGACAACGCATTGCTGCTCGACACCTTGGGCATCGGACTCGATGATGTGGAGATTCTCGGAACGAGAGTGCCGCTCAGCGACAGCCAGGCGCCACGTATGGTGACCGTCATGAAAGCGGCGGATATCAAGGCGGCGGCAGTACACAGTATCAATGACCTGCTCGAATATGCGGCAGGAATAGACGTCAGACAAAGAGGAGAACTCGGAGTGCAGACGGACATCGCTGTCAGAGGTGGCACATTCGACCAGGTGACACTGCTTCTGAACGGAGTGAACATCTCGTCGCCACACACAGGACACCTGTCAGCGGACTTCCCCGTTTCTATCGACGACATCGAACGAATAGAAGTGATTGAGGGTCCCGCGGCAAGAGTATTCGGAACATCAGCGTTCACAGGCGTTGTGAACATCGTGACAAAATCTGCAGGGAAAGAGGACAACGGCTCGGTCTCTGACTTTATTTCACCGTTGAAAGCAACTATACACGCACGAGGAGGCAGCTACGGATATGCAGCAGCCGACGTCAGACTGGCAATGAAACATGAGGTCGGAGGCAACGCTTCGTTCGCACACTCCATGTCGGGAGGATACGCAAGAAGCGACGGAGACACACAAAACTCATTCTTCACCAACTCACACCTCTTCTATCAGGCACGATACACATCGGACAACGTAAAGGTGGATGCGCAAATCGGCTACAGCTACAAACCGTACGGGGCAAACACTTTCTACGGACTGGCTTCCACTGACCAATGGGAAAGCAACGAACGCCTGCTCGCATCTGTCTCGGCTGAGACGCAGGTAGGAAATCTGCACCTGAAACCGATGGCTTACTGGAACAGATGGAACGACCACTACCAATGGCACCGTAACATCTCGCCCGCGGGAGAAAATTTCCATCAGGTGGATGTATATGCGCTCGCAATCAACTCATGGCTCGACTCGCCCATCGGAAAGACTGCATTCGGAGTGGAGATGAAATCTGATGCCATCTGGTCAACAAACCTCGGAAGACCGCTCGAAGAAGACGAATACAGAAACACGGCAGGACACGACGGAACACCTGACAGACAATACACACACTACGACCAGAGAACCAACATCTCGGCATATATCGAACACAACATACTGCTCAGACAATGGACCGTCTCGCTCGGACTGCTCGCAAACTATAACACCGGGCTCGACGAACGATGGAGATTCTATCCGGGGATTGACATCAGCTACAGACCAACAGAGAAAATGAAACTTTTCGCCTCGTGGAACATGGCGCTCAGAATGCCGACTTTCACAGACCTATACTATAGCGGAACGAATATCGAAGGCAACTCAAACCTGAAACCCGAGAAGACAAACGATGTCTCAATAGGCGCAAAATACCGCTCAACGGCTCTCGAACTGCAAGCCGAAACATTCTACTCGCACAAATCGGACATGATTGACTGGGTGGTGTATGAAGACGAGACATACGACAACGAAGGGAACTCTATACCTCAGAAAGAATGGATATACCGTTCGGGAAACTTCAAACTCGACAACTACGGCGTGGAACTCAACGCTGCCGTCATGCCAATAGAACTCCTCGGAGAACACTCGCCACTAAGACGCATCGCTGTATCATACGCTTATATCTCTGAGAATATCGCACACGAGAGGCCGGTTGCCTTATCGAAATACGCACAGGAATATCTCAAGCACAAAGTTGTGGTGCAGGCTGACGGAACAATATGGCGAAACCTAAACATTTCTCTCGCATGGAGATGGCAGGAAAGAGAAGGGGCAGGAAACGCACCATACGCTCTGCTCGACGGAAAACTGTCATGGGACACAGCCGCCTGGAGCGCATACGTCGATTGCACTAACATTCTCGACAAGACATACTACGACTACAGCATCGTCAGACAGCCCGGAAGATGGATCAAGGCGGGTATCGTAATGAAGCTCTGAAAAACAACAGAAAACTCAACACTATACCGACAGAAAAACATCTCACGACATACACAGGGACAGGAAAGCCCTGTATGCAACTCAACAATCCCTCACCCACAACAGTGGCGTGGGGGATTGAAAGTTCTGGCTTATACATATTATTATATATACTGCCAAAACAAACAAATTGTAAACGTTTGCATTGAAATTGATGAAAAATAAGACACACGTATATACATTTATTGATTAAAATCATTAATTTTGCAAAGTGCAAGAGTAGCTATGCAACATTTGCGTAAAGAATTGTACGAATAAATGACCGGGAACATTCACGGCACACCATTACTTAAGACTAAACCCAAATTCAACTATATGAAAAAAATTATACTTTCTCTCTCCCTCCTTCTCGGAGTGGTTACTGCCAACGCACAGGGATGGCCTGACAATTATGACGGCGTGATGCTGCAGGGGTTCTATTGGGATTCGTTCAACGACTCTAAATGGACGAAATTCACAAAGCAGGCACCAGAACTCAGCCACTATTTCAAGCTTATATGGATTCCACAGTCTGGTTTCTGCGGCGGCGGAAAGTCTATGGGATACAACCCGCTCTACTATTTCAACCAGAACTCTTCGTTCGGCACAGAGCAGGAACTGCGAGATATGATAAAGACACTTAAGGACAACGGCATCGGAACGATAGGTGATGTCGTGGTCAACCACCGCGGGACACTCACCAACTGGGTGGACTTCCCGGCAGAAGAATACAAGGGCGTGACGTATCAGATGCAATCTACAGACATCTGCTCTGATGACGACGGCGGAAAGACAAAGGAGTGGGCCGACGCGAACGGATACAAGTTGTCAAACAACAAAGACGGATATGAGGACTGGGGTGGTATGCGCGACCTCGACCACAGGTCTGCCAACGTGAACAAATGTATCAAGGCTTACGTCAAATATCTTGTCGATGACCTCGGATATACGGGATTCAGATACGACATGGTGAAAGGCTTTGCCGGAAGTTATGTAGGCGAATACAACGTACATGCCGGCGTGAAATACAGCGTGGGTGAGCACTGGAGCTCTGCAGACCAGACAAAGGCCTGGATCAACTCCACTAAATACAATGGCATAATACAGTCGGCTGGCTTCGACTTCCAGCTCCACTACCGCTTCGCGGAGGCCATAAATCAAAAGAACTGGACAATACTCCGCACGAACAACGAACACATCATACAGAGCGGAGACAACTACAACCGATATGCAATAACCTTCGTGGAAAACCACGATACACAGTGGCGCAGCTCTTCCTCAACAGGTTCAGAACCTATCCTGTCGAATATTCTGGCATGCAACGCTTTCATGCTCGCCATGCCGGGCACGCCCTGCGTCTTCCTGAAGCACTGGCTCGACTACAAGAACGACATCAAGAAGATGATTGAGGTGCGCAAACTCGTGGGCATAACAAACAAAAGTACATACACATTTCTGAACACATCAGACCCCGATTATGTTGCCGTCTTCACCTACGGAGGCATTGATAAGAGTAAAGTCCTGCTGACAGTAGTAGGTTCCAATGTCAGCAAATACACTCCCGCAGCAGCTTTCACTAAGCTATGCGAAGGCGACGGATATGCCTTCTACGTCAACGGAAAGGTCGATACAAGCGGATGGCAAGCAATCATCGACCGCATCGCGGCTGAAGACGTGCCGGAACCGGAAGAGCCGTTCGACGACCGTCAGGCTACCATCTACGTCAACACAAGCCTGCCGACTGGATGGACAAGCGGATCGGTGAACTTCTGGGTATGGAGCGACACTGACGGCTCCAACCTCTGCAACAATAAGACATGGCCGGGCGACAAAATCACTCAGACAAAGAGCATTGACGGAATAAACTGGTTCTACCAGACTTATAACGTCACAAAGGCCAACCATCCGATAAACATCGTGCTATCTTCCGGCACGGGATCGATACAGACAGTTGACATAGAGGGCATCGAGAACGACATCTACCTTGAAGTGCCAAACGAGAAAATCGGAACCAAATACAGTTACAAAGATGTCACTTCGGAACACTCGACAGGCATAAAGGACATACAGGCCGACGAGATGGAGACTACAATGCCTATCTACAACATCAACGGACAGTGCGTCGGAAAGAGCACCGGAAGTCTGAAAGAAGGCATATACGTAAGGAACGGAAAGAAATTCACAGTGAGATAAACACTGCCCATAACCACACCCCGCAGGATGAGAACGACAGAAATGCATCCTGTGGGGTGTCAACCGACATTTTCTGTCAGAGCATCCTGCCATGCAGGGAACATAGCTTAACAACACATACTTGACAACACAAAAAACCGAAAATCCTTAAACTATGAAGAAACTACTATTAGCATGCATCATCGCAATGCAGACAACAACGATCAGCGCACAGCATGGCGAAGTGGTCGGAGGAGACATCTCCATGATACCGCAATACGAGGCAAGCAACACCATATATCTCGACGGAACGGGAAATGTAATTCCGGACCTCATACCTTGGCTTAAGAACGAGTGCGGATGGAACGCGTTCCGCGTGCGACTCTTTGTCAACCCGACAGAGCCGGACGCTTCCTCAATAACCGGCGTGGTGCAGGACATCAACTATGTCAAGGCACTTGGAAAACGAATAAAGGACGCAGGAGGGAAGTTCCTGCTCGACATACACTACTCAGACACATGGGCTGACCCTGTCAATCAGAAGCTCCCGGCATCATGGGCTTCATGCACAACGGCACAGGCAAAGGCTGACAAGGTCTATTCATACACAAAAGAGACACTGCAGACACTCAAATCGGCAGGCGCAACGCCTGACTTTGTGCAGGTAGGAAACGAGATAACGTACGGCATCGTAGGCATAAAGGTACACCCATACGATGCAGACGGGGACGACTGGACAGGCTTCATAAACGTACTCAAAAACGGATGCAAGGCTGTAAGGGAAGAATGTCCGGAGGCAAAGATAATCATACACACCGAACGATCGGGAGAATATCTGCGCACACAGTATTTCTACAAGAAGCTCGCCTCACTCGACTACGACATCATCGGACTGTCATACTACCCGTTCTACCACAACACCCTGGCATATCTCATAAGCACCCTGAAGACCATCGCCAGTGACTTCCCGACAAAGAAGGTACACATCGTGGAGACCGCATATCCCATACAATGGTGGCCAGGAGATGCGAAATACGACACACGAAGCACATGGCCGGTGGAAGAAGGAAAGTGTGACGGACAGTACGCCTATACGAAAGACCTCATCAAGACTCTCGCTTCATATCCTTGCGTGACAGGTCTGTACTGGTGGTTCCCGGAAGAAGCGGGCAACGGAGACAGCGCCGACTGGACGAACAATACAGGCATCGTCATCTCAAAATGGCTCAACAGAGGACTGTGGTGGCCTGCATCAAACAACGGACACTGGCCTCTGAAGACATCAGATGGCGGAGTGCTGTGGACGATGAAGACTTTCCTCTGCCCGGAGGCTGCCGGAATGACGGCACCGGAGACTGCAGGAGACAACACAACAGGCAAAAACCGCATATACAATATACAAGGACAGTATTGCGGAAAAGACATGAGCAAGCTGCCGAAAGGCATCTACATACAGAACGAAAGAAAAATAATAAACAAATAAGGCATACAGCGTCACACGCCATCCCGTTCTCCCAAGACATGAGAGAACAAGCGTCTGACAGGCTGTGCCACACAAAACTATCTACGAAAAAAAATGAAAATAACATTCTGTTTGCGCTACCAGACACACATCGGCGAAGAGCTGTGTGTCAACGTCTGCCAACCTGACGGCAATGTGAAGCAGTATCGCATGCACTCCACAGACAACATCAGGTGGAAGGCAATCGTCGATACGAGCATTGCAGAGGGGACAAGCACCGACTATTACTACTCCGTTCACAGACAAACGACAGAGCTACGCCGCGAGTGGCAGCCTGTCCCACACCGTCTGGATTGTGTGCGTCAAGGCTCATACACCTGTTATGACGCATGGAACGACATGCCGGAAGACTCTTATCTCTACAGTTCCGCATTCACAGAGTGCATACAACATAGAGAGTTGCAGGCTGTGCCACAGACGACATTGCAGATGCCTGTCGTCATAAAGGTAAAGGCTCCGCAGGTTCGCAAGGGCGAGAAACTCTATCTTGCAGGCGACGGCGTGGTGCTGGGCGAATGGCGCAGCGACCTCGCCACGCCGATGTACGAGCATCAGGCAAACGAATGGGTGGCGGTTATTGACGCCTCGCGTTTCTCGCAAGCCGTCATAAAGTTCAAGTTCATTGTAAAGAAAGACTCGGGCGACCCGTCTATCATCTGGGAAGAAGGCGACAACAGAACGATACAGCTGCCAGAACTGGAGCCGGGAGAGGTTCTTGTATATGAGCTTAACCGTGTATGGCTTGACCTCCCACAGCAGAAATATGCCGGTACGGCAGTGCCTGTCTTCTCTCTCCGTTCTGAGGGTTCGTTCGGCGTAGGTGACTTCGGCGACCTGAAGATGATGATTGACTGGGTGGAGAAGACAGGGCAGAAAGTGCTTCAGCTGCTGCCTATCAACGACACCACACTGACCCACACATGGACAGACTCATATCCCTACAGCTGCATCTCAATCTTCGCCCTGCACCCGATGTACTGCGACCTGCGCCAGCTGCCTGCCATTGCCGATGCCAAAGTGGCTTCGGAGATGGAGGCGTTGCGTCAGGAACTGAACGCACTTCCGCAGATTGACTATGAGCGTGTGAACGAAGCGAAGGACAAGTATCTCCGTCTCGTCTTCGGACAGGAGGGAAAGGAAGTCCTCGCATCGGCAGATTTCAAGGCTTGGTTTGCAGAAGAGGAGCAGTGGCTTGTGCCTTTCGCGCAATACAGCGTGCTCCGCGACCAGAACGGCACGCCGGACTACACCCAGTGGAAAGACCACAACGTATGGAACGAGGCAGACCGCAAGTCGCTCACCAACAACCGTACGAAGGCTTACAAAGACGTTGCGTTCTTCTACTATCAGCAGTATATCCTCGCCAAGCAGATGAAGGAAGCGCACGAGTATGCCCGCAACGCCTCCGTTGTACTGAAGGGTGACATCCCCATCGGTGTCAACCGCTACGGCTGCGACGCATGGATGGAGCCTCGATATTTCAACCTCAACGGTCAGGCAGGTGCTCCGCCGGACAGCTTCTCTGTCAACGGACAGAACTGGGGCTTCCCTACATACAACTGGGACGAGATGCTGAAGGACGACTGCGCATGGTGGATTCGCCGCTTCTCCAATATGGCGAAATACTTCGATGCCTACCGTATCGACCACGTCCTTGGCTTCTTCCGCATCTGGGAGATACCTGTCCACGCTGTCCACGGTCTCCTCGGACAGTTCCAGCCGGCACTCGGCATGTCGGTTCAGGAGATAGAACAGTACGGTCTGCACTGGAACGAAGAGCTCATGACAGAGCCGTTCATCACCGACTGGGTTATCAACCGCTGGTTCGGCGACAACGGAAACTTTGTGCGCGAGACATTCCTCGACCATACACACGACGACTGCTACCGCATGAAACCTGAGTTCGACACCCAGCGTAAGGTAGAGGCTTACTTCCTCGGCAAATACGACGGCGATGCCTCAGCCATCAGCCAGGAGGACGCTGCGCTGCGCGACACGCTCTATGCTCTTATCAGCAACGTCCTCTTCCTCCGCGACCACAAGGATCCGAACAGGTTCCATCCGCGCATCTCGTCACAGTTCGACCCGTGCTACGAGACGCTGTGGGATGTTGACAAGAACGCCTATAACATTCTGTACAACGACTATTTCTACCGCCGCAACAACCATTTCTGGTATCACGAGGCAATGAAGAAGATGCCGAAACTCGTCAATGCGACACGTATGCTTGTATGTGCAGAAGACCTCGGCATGGTTCCTGACTGCGTGCCCTGGGTTATGAACGAGCTCAAGATTCTCTCCCTTGAGATACAGACGATGCCAAAAGAGACCAATCTCCGTTTCGGAATCCTGGGCCACAACCCATACCGTTCTGTCTGCACCATCTCAAGTCACGACACGGCCACGATGCGTATGTGGTGGGACGAAGACTGGGAACAGACCCAGGACTACTACCAGTCGCGTCTCTACCGCGGCGACGCGGCTCCCCACCCGATGCCGGGATGGCTGGCACGCGATATAGTCTATCGCCATCTCGCCTGTCCTTCGATGCTCTGCATCCTCACTCTTCAGGACTGGCTTGCTACAGACGAGAAGATACGTCTTGCAGACGCAAATGCCGAACGTATCAACATACCGGCAAATCCGAAACACTACTGGCGCTATCGTATGCATCTCACACTTGAGCAGCTGCTGTCGAGCGACGATTTCAACTACTCGCTCCAAGGGCTTGTACGTGAGACAATGAGATAACGTCAAACGGCACAATGCCATGCCGCATACGCCACCGCAACACCGCAAAGGGAAACCTCAGGACAGAAAGGCCTGTTGTTCCCCTTTGCCGTTTTGCTGTCTTCGCCCCGTGCGATATACACCCGCAACAACAAAACCAACAAACTATATGCGTAAACTAACTCTATCTGTATTACTAATTGCTATGGGAGCATCAAACGCCATGGCGCAGGAGATGACCTGGAGCCCTACGGCGACCCGTTTTTCGCTATGGTCACCGTCTGCCGATTCAGTAAAAGTGAACATCTACACCGACGGTCAGGGCGGCACACCCCTCCGTTCTCTCACTCTTCACAAGGAGAATATATGCGACAAGTGGGTAGCTCTGCTGCCCGGCGACAACAAAGGCAAGTTCTATACATTCCAGATCAAGAAAGACGGCAAATGGCTTGAGGAGAATCCCGGCACCTCGGCCTACGCTGTAGGCGTGAACGGCCAGCGCGGCGCCATCATCGACCTTCGCGAGACGAACCCTACCGACTGGGAGAACGACCGCGCTCCCCTCTTCACCGGCCAGAAGGACGCTGTGCTCTATGAGATGCACTATCGCGACTTCACTATGGACAGCGAGTCTGGCATAAAGCACAAGGGCAAGTTCCTCTCACTCACCGAGCACGGCACACACAATGCCTCCGGTCTGTCAACGGGCATCGACCATCTGAAAGAGCTTGGCGTGACACATGTCCATCTCCTGCCCTCTTACGACTACGGCAGCATCGACGAGACTACCGGCAATGCTTACGGCGGGGGCAACCGCGTGCCTTCCACCTACAACTGGGGCTACGACCCGGTCAACTACAACGTGCCGGAAGGGTCGTACAGCACAGACGCCTACACCCCCACCACCCGCATCCGGGAGTTCAAGGAGATGGTGATGGCATTGCACAAGGCAGGCATCCGCGTCGTGATGGATGTCGTTTACAACCATGTCTTCGACCTTGATAAGAGCAGTTTCGAGCGCACTGCGCCGGGATATTTCTTCCGTCACAATGCCGACGGCACACCAGCCAATGCCTCCGGCTGCGGCAATGAGACGGCATCGGAGACAGAGATGTTCCGCAAGTACATGATAGAGAGCATCGAATATTGGATGAAGGAGTATCATGTTGACGGCTTCCGTTTCGACCTCATGGGCATCCACGACATCGAGACGATGAACCTCATCCGCCAGAAGGCGCAGTCTATCGACCCCAACGTTGTTCTCTACGGCGAGGGTTGGGCGGCTTCTTCGCCCGTACTTCCTTCCGAGCAGCTTGCGATGAAGGCCAACACGGCACGTCTCGGAGGCATAGCGGCTTTCGGCGACGAGATGCGCGACGGTCTGCGCGGCGGCTGGCAGGACGACAAGGAGGGAGCTTTCCTCGTCGCCATCCCTGGCAATGAAGAGAGCGTGAAGTTCGGCATCGTGGGTGCGATAGCACATCCCGGCGTTGACATGAGCAAGGTGAACTACAGCAAAGACCCCTGGGCAGCCCAGCCACAAGAGATGATCAGCTATGTCTCCTGCCACGACGACATGTGTCTTGCTGACCGTATCAAATGCACGCTCGACAATATCGCGAAGAAGAAGAATCCGAAGAGCGTGAGCGACCCTGCTGCCCGCCGCCGTCTGCAGAAGCTGGCAGAGACGGCAGTCCTCACGTCGCAGGGTGTTCCGTTCATCTGGAACGGCGACGAGATTATGCGCGACAAGAAGGGTGTCCACAACTCCTTCTCTTCTCCTGACAGCATCAACACCATCCCTTGGGTCCGGAAGACAGAATACAAGGATGTCTTCGACTATGTCGCATCCCTTGTGAAGCTGCGCAAGTCACACCCCGCTTTCCGCATGGGATGTGCGAAGATGGTGCGGGAGAATCTCACCTTCCTGCCTGTCAAGGCCAGCAACGTCGTAGCCTGGACACTCAACGGCAAGGCGGCAGGCGACGAATGGGGCAGGATTGTTGTCATCCTCAACTCAAACACGAAGGCAGTGAAGCAGGCTGTGCCTAAGGCGACATACACCGTAGTATGTGCCGACGGCAAGGTAGATACGGCAGGCATACGCACCGTAAAGGGCAATAGCGTCACCGTTCCGGCACAGTCAGCAATCATCATGTATTCAGCCGAATAAACATTCCACAGGTTATATGGATTGCACGTATATATAATAAATGTATATCACGTGCTGTCCGTATAACCTTTTTTTGTTTCCCTGCACATCAAGTATGTCAAGAAGACACGGCGGGGAAGCACTTCCCAGAAAACAAAAACGCCACACAATGAAAAGAAGATTAATCCTTTCGCTGTTTCTGACGGCATCTTTCGCCGTGCTGCATGCGCAGCGATACCTCAGCCACCAGCAGACGGGCAACAGCGTCAGCGTCAAGAACGAGGCGGGCACCATAGTTCTCGTTCCTTACAACGATTATATAATAAAGGTTTTCCAGCAGCCTGACAGCCTGTCCGCAGGCGAGCGCCAGAGCGTCTCTGTTGTCGCGCAGCCCACATCCTCGTTCACCGTCGATGACACATCCGACGCATTGTTGCTCAAGACGCGCTGCACTACGGTGACGCTGAGCAAGTCAGACTGCACCCTCTCCTTTGCCGACGCGCAGGGACAAGTGCGTCTGAAAGAGCGCAAGGCTCTCGACAACAGCGGCGAAGAGAAGACGGCGTCGTTCGCTCCGATGGGCGACGTGGCATTCTACGGAGGCGGCTACAACGGTGTGTCAGCCAACATCGACGGCATGGAGCTCAGCATGAACAACCAGCCTCAATACGGTTGGGAGATGGGGCGTAAGGGTTCTCTCAACCTCAACATCCCGTTCATTGTCTCCACCAACGGCTACGGCATCCTTTTCGACAACCAGTATATGGGCTCCGTCATCCGTCCCTCCTCTTCAGAGGGCACCACCTACCGCAGCAATAGTCCTTCGCCCTTCGCCTACTACTATGTCGGCGGCGACGGCACGATGGCATCCGTGATGTCTAACTACACCCATCTCACCGGCCGCCAGGACCTACCGGCCTACTGGGCTCTCGGCTATGTGACATCGAAATACGGGTATTTCTCCCGCGAGGAGACAGAGAAGGTCGTGTCCGACATACAGGGCATCCAGTTCCCCATCGACGGTGTTGTCCTCGACCTCTATTGGCAGGTTGACACCACGTCACAGATGGGCAACCTCCAGTGGTTCCTTCCCCGGTGGCCGGAGCCGGAGAAGATGACCGCCGGACTGCTTGAGAAGGGTGTCCACACCGTAGTCATCAGCGAGCCTTACGTCACGTCGCGTTCCGACAACTACACCCTATTGAAAGAGAAGTGCTGGCTTGCCGACGATTCCGTCGAGCAGATGGCATGGCTTGAGGCAGACCCTGTCGGCATGATTGACATCACGAACCCGGATGCTGCTGCATGGATGTGGGGCTACTACCGCAAGGCAGCGCGTCAGGGTGTCACTGGCTGGTGGCTCGACCTTGGCGAGCCGGAGAAAGACGACAGCACAACATGCTACAGGCTCGGCAGCCGCGAGGAGGTGCACAACGAGTATGCCAACCGCTGGATGGAGATGCTCTACAGCGGCACACGCCGCGAGTTTCCCCAGTTCCGCCCAGTTCTCATGACACGTTCCGGCACAGCAGGAATGCAGCGTTACGGCGTGATGCCGTGGACGGGCGACATCGCACGCTCATGGGCAGGCCTTCATGCCCAGATTCCCGCCATGCTCAACACGGGCATGTCAGGCGTGGCATATATGGGCAGCGACGTTGGCGGCTTCGCCTCTGACGGCAACGCCCATCCCGAGCTGTATCTGCGATGGGTCGAGCAGGCTGTGTTCGGCGCCATGCTCCGCACGCACAGCGCCGTTCTTCCGGAGCCTTACCATCCCTGCTACGACGGAGTTCGTGACGATGTGCGCCGCTTCGTGAATCTCCACTACAAATACCTGCCCTACACCTACACCCTGTCTTACGAGAACGCCACCGCCGGTCTGCCCCCCGCACGTCCGCTGTCATTCTACCAAGCCATGGCATCTACGGCCAATGTCACCGACGAGTATCTCTACGGCCGCGACATCCTCGTTGCGCCGGTAGTTACAGAGGGCACGACACGCGACATCATCTTCCCCGCCGGCAGGTGGATAGACATGAACAATCTCTCTACGGTTTACGAGGGGGGCACTACGGCATCCTACACCGCCCCGCTCAATGTCCTGCCCCATTTCGGGCGTCTCGGTTCGTTCATCACCCGCTACAAGCAGGACACGTTCACCAACACACGCGACATTGACAAGACATCCTACTCTGTCCTCTACCTCATCGACAAGACTGAGCAGATGTCCCCTGTCGAGAGCTACATCTTCGACGACAACCACATCTCGCCTACATCTCTTGCTGACGGAGCCTGGCGCATCACGCGCATGAGAGGAGTCCAGGAGGAGATGCGTCATGTCATCACCCTCACGGACGAGGGCAAGGGCTACAACACGATGGCCCAGGTGCGCCATTTCTCTTTTGTCGTGCCTCAGTGGAAGATGCCGGTGAAGAAGGTGTCGTACATGCAGCGCGGCATGAAGAAGGCAAAGAAGCTGCTCAAGGCCAAGACACCCGACGACTTTGAGCATACGGACAGCGACGCCTGGTTCTACGACGAGGCCACCGCCACCCTCCACATCTCTGCCACCATGCAGAGCGAAGAGACAAAAATCGTGATTGAATAAAATATGTTCTATTGACGGGTTGACAGACTACGTTGGCAGGAAGAATCTCGTCAACTCAAAGCTGTCAACCCGTCAACTTGTACCCCCTGAGCCATCAACCCGTCAACTTGTAAACCCATCACCCGTCAACCATACAAAAAAGACATGAGACACATAGCCCTTCTTCTCTTTTCCCTTCTCGTCATGACCCACTCCTATGGTGAGAGTGTCAGCAGTCCTGACGGCAGCATAAAAGTTGATTTCACACTCGACAATGGTCGTCCTTGCTACAGCATACTCTACAGAGATAGCCCTGTCGTCGCCCCTTCTCATCTCGGCATGACACTTGCCGATGGCGGTGCCGACCTTGTTGACGGCTTCGAGGTGATGTCCACCAACCATTCGTCGTTCGACGAGACCTGGCATCCCGTCTGGGGCGAGGAGTCAAGCATCCGTAACCACTACAACGAGATGTCCGTGACGCTTCTGCAAGCATCCACTGAGCGCAGCATGACAATACGCTTCCGCGTCTATGACGACGGCGTAGGCTTCCGCTACGAGTTTCCCCGCCAGCCGCACCTCACCTATTTCACCCTGAAAGAAGAGGAGACTGAGTTTGCGATGACAGGCGACCACACCGCATGGTGGATACCCGGCGACTTCGACACCCAGGAGTATTCCTGGACAAAGTCCCGCCTGTCAGAGATTCGTTCGCTCCACCCTGTCGTGATGAAGGCGCATACCCACAACCTCTCATGGAAGACGTTCTCTCCCACCGGTGTCCAGACGACACTCCAGATGCTCACCGACAACGGCATCTACATCGCGCTTCATGAGGCAGCGCTCGTCAACTACAGCTGCATGCACCTCGATCTTGACGACACGACATTCGTCTTCCGCTCTTACCTCACGCCCGATGCCGAGGGCAACAAGGGTCATCTTCAGGCTCCGTGCCATTCGCCGTGGCGCACCGTCCGCATCAGCGACAGCGCAGTGGGGCAGCTTGCAAGCCGCCTGACGCTCAACCTCAACGAGCCGTGCAAGATAGAAGACACATCGTGGATAAAGCCCGTGAAATATTGCGGCGTGTGGTGGGAGATGATAGCCGGTCGCCAGACATGGTCCTACACCGACGACCTGCCGTCTGTCAATCTCTCTCTCGACGACTACAACAGTGTGAATCCCAACGGCACACATGGCGCCAACAACGCCGAGGTGCGGCGCTACATCGACTTTGCGGCAGAGAACGGTCTTGACCAGGTGCTTGTCGAAGGCTGGAACATCGGCTGGGAAGACTGGGCAGGCAAGAAGAAAGACTACGTCTTCGACTTCCAGACGCCCTACCCCGACTTCGACATCGACGCACTGAACGCCTACGCCCACTCTCGCGGCGTGCGTCTGATGATGCACCATGAGACCTCCGGCTCTTCGCGCAACTACGAGCGTCATCTCCCCGACGCGCTGAAACTGATGCAGCGCTATGGCTACAATGCGGTGAAGACCGGCTACGTCGGAGACATCCTGCCCTACGGCGAGCGCCACTACGGGCAGTGGATGGTCAACCACTATCAGTATGTCGTCGAAGAGGCTGCACGTCACAATGTGATGGTAAACGGCCACGAGGCAGTGCGCCCCACCGGCTTGTGCCGCACATGGCCCAACCTCGTGGGCAACGAATCGGCAAAAGGTACAGAATACGAGGCGTTCGGATACACCAACGCCGCACACACCACCATCCTGCCTTTCACGCGTCTGAACGGCGGACCGATGGACTACACACCGGGCATTTTCGAGACCGACCTCTCTTGGGCAGGCAACAAGAACCACGTCAACTCCACCATCGCCGGACAACTCGCCCTCTATGTCACGATGTACTCGCCGCTGCAGATGGCAGCCGACACTCCCGAGAACTACGAAAAATACAAGGACGCCTTCCAGTTCATACGTGATGTCGCCCTCGACTGGGACCGCTCCGTCTATCTCGAGGCAGAGATTGGCGAATACCTCACCATCGCACGAAAGGCGAAAGGCACCGACAACTGGTTTGTGGGATGCAAGGCAAACGGCACGGGGCATAAGTCAAGCATACGCCTCGACTTCCTCGACCCCGGCAAGAAATACATCGCGACAATCTACGCCGACGACAAGACAGCATCATACGTCACCAACCCGAAGGCATACACGATAAAGAAACGCAGGGTGAAAGCCGGCGACCGCCTCACCGTCAATGCCGCACCCGGCGGAGGATATGCCATTTCAATCATTTGCATTTAAAAAAAGAACACCTATGAAACGAACACTGACAGCAGCTCTGCTGCTCATTCTCACACTCAACATGACCGCAGCACCGAAACTAAAAATCACAAACATCGAGCCGAAACACTGGTATGTCGGCATGAAAGACGCCACGCTGCAGCTTCTCATCACCGCCCCGGGCATACGCGACGCGGAAGTCACCACCTCCTTCCCCGGCGTGACGATTGATTCTCTCGTTCGCCTCGATTCGCCCAACTATCTCTTCGTCTATGCCAACCTGAAAGACGCCAAGGCAGGCATGATGCCTCTCGACATACGCCTCGGCAAGCGCCGCCTCACCGTCAACTACGAGCTGCGGGAGCGCGAGATGCCTGGCGAGCGTCGCCTCGGCTTCACAAAGGCGGATGTCCTGTATATGTTCATGCCCGACCGCTTTGCACAAGGGCGTGCAGACAACAGCAAGGAGACGACGCGCATGCCTTACACCATCGACCGCTCGCAGCCTTCGCTGCGTCACGGCGGCGACCTCGAGGGCGTGAGACAGCACCTCGACTATTTCAACGAGCTCGGCGTGACAGCCCTCTGGCTCACTCCCGTCCTCGAGAACGACATGGGCGAGGGCAAGGGCATGTCGTCATACCACGGCTACGCCACCACCGACTACTACCGCGTTGACCCGCGCTTCGGCACGAACGCCGACTACCGCCGCCTCATCGACGAGGCTCACGCCAAAGGTCTGAAGGTTGTCATGGACATGATTTTCAACCACTGCGGCGACAGACATCCCTGGATGAGCGACGCCCCCTCCGCCGACTGGTTCAACAACCCCGGCTACGGGCTTCAGACAAGCTATAAGCTCACTCCCGTCATCGACCCCTACGCCTCTGACTTCGACATGGCGGAGACGGTCGATGGATGGTTCGTAAAGTCGATGCCCGACCTCAACCAGCGCAACCCGCACCTCATGCTCTACCTCACGCAGAACTCCATCTGGTGGATCGAGGCGTTCGGCATCGATGGCATACGCATGGACACTTATCCCTACGCCGACATGAAAGGTATGTCGGCATGGATGAAACGTATCAACGAGGAGTATCCCAACTACAACGTCGTGGGCGAATCCTGGGTGACAGAGCCGGGCTTCACCGCCTCTCTGCAGAAAGACTGCCGCCTGAACGACGAGAACACATGGCTCAACAGCGTGATGGACTTCGCCTTCTACGACCGTATGTCTCTCGCAAAGAACGAGGAGACAGACGACTGGTGGCAGGGCATGAACCGCATCTACAACGTCTTTGTCTATGACAAGCTCTACGCCGACCCGTCGAGTGTGCTCGCCTTCCTCGACAACCACGACACCGACCGTTTCCTCGGCACCGGCTGCGACACGCTCGCCCTGAAGCAGGGTCTCGCCCTCCTGCTCACCATCAACCGCATCCCACAAATCTACTACGGCACGGAGATTCTCATGAACGGCACGAAAGAAGGCTCTGACGGATATGTGCGGAAAGACTTCCCCGGCGGCTTCCCCGGCGACAAGCGCAACTGCTTCACTGCCGAAGGTCGCACAAAGGCGCAGAACGCCATGTTCAACTGGCTCAGCAAACTCCTGCACTGGAGGCAGAACAACGACGTCATCATCAAGGGCAGGCAGAAGCAGTTCATACCCTACGGCGGCATCTATGTCATGCACCACGAATACGACAACCGCCACGCTATGCTGATCATCAACGGCAAGAACCAGCCCAACACCTTCAACGCCGCAAGATACAAGGAGTGCATCCCCGCCGCAACGAAAGCACGCGAGGTGACATCGGGAAGGACATACAACCTCTCTGCCGACACCACTCTGAACCTCGCACCGAGACAGACACTCATCCTCGAATACTGACAGCCCACGGCAAGAAGACGTTTGTTAACAAATGCTATAAATTTCATAGAAAACGAAATAAGACAATTTTCAACTTGCATATTATTCAAATAATTATTAATTTTGCAAAGCGTGGAAACGCATAATTACGGCAAACGACATTCAATCAACTATATATCAGACAACATAGCATAATCATTTTCCAAGATGAGTTCAACAGAAGAAATATACAAGAAAAAACAAAAGTTTGACAGTGCCGAGCTTATAGAACGTCTGTCGGTCATCATGGAGAAAGACGAGATTTTCAAAGACGTCTCTCTCACCATCGAAGGTCTTGCCGAGATGTTACATACCAACCGCACCTATCTCTCAAAGGCAGTGAACGAGAATTTCCAGATGTCGTTCCGCCAATGGCTCAACACCTACCGCATCGAGCAGAGCATACGCTTCATGATGCAGCATCCGGCCGCCAACCAGGAGGAGATAGCGCGCAACAGCGGTTTCCTCAGCGCATCGGCTTTCAACCACAAATTCAAGGAAGTGACAGGCACATCGCCACGCCTCTGGCTCGTGGAGAAATCCGTAGGTGTACGATAGACACTCCGGCACTGCCCTCAACAAAGAGAAGCAGCGGCCCGGGACATGATGTCCCGGGCCGTTTTTTTTATGCACGCAAGCAGCAGATGGAGTGATGGAACCGAGTTCCATCAAACACGACCGTCCTGGCTTGCGGACAGGCAGGCACGGTGCGGGGCCTCGGGCGGGCGGTTTGCTGTCCTGTTCGGCGCATCCGGGATGCACCGCTCTTTCGCCTTGCCGTCGTCGCTCAGCCTTTCAGTCTGTCCTCCAGGTCCTGTGTCCAGGGCTCGGTGCTCAGTTCGTATGCCATGGCGTTGAGTGCCAGACACTGGTCGCGGCTGATTGTCCGCTTCTCCATGTGATAGGGCCACGGTGCGAGCATGAGCAGCAAGCCTTTTGCGCAAGCCTCGAAATACTTTCCCGGCGGCTTGTACAACGGCGCGAAGCCGTTCTCCTGGATAACAATCAACGGCACGCCGGCATCGAGTGCAGCCCTCGCTATCTCCCTCTCACCCGCCGAGATACACGGGCTCACCACCACACCGCCTTTCCTTCCCCTGTCTAACAGATACGCCTTCTGCATAGCAATCAGCCGCAGGTTTTCGTCCGAGGTGTTGTTGTGACACCTCACCTGCATCCTCAGCGGGCGGTCCAGCAGCCAGCGGTTACCTATGGCGGCAAACGTCCTCTCACCCTCTTCGCCCAGTTTCACCCTCAACTCGCCTACCGTCCTGAACAGGCCGGGGTTCGCTTTCTTCACCAATGCCCGGTAAGGGTTGTGCTCGACGTAGCGTATCATGTGCTCCAGCTGCCCCTCGTGCATGAGGATGGAGTCTGTGAAGTTGTCAGCGAACAGCGGCGGCGGTGCTTCGGCGCCTTTCGGCCCGAGCAGGCCCTGTGCGGTGAGTTCTCTCCAGTAGTGTTTGTTGCAGCGGCTCTTCACTATGGCAACATATTTGCCGAGGGGTTTCTCTAAGTTTTCCCTGACGAATATAACCACATGCAGATGCTCCGGCATCAGCTGAAGTTTTATTATCTGAAGCTCCGGATGCTCCTCCTCCAATAGGTGCCACTCGTTTTCCACCTCACAGCCCAAGGGTGAAGGCATGAAGAATGCGTTCTCCGCAGTATGCTCCGCCGTGAGCCAGGACAGTCTGCCGAGGCGTTCCGTTGTCCTGTCGGCGAGTGTGAGAGTGAGCATATAGATACATCTCGAACGATAGTCATGTTCTCCCATCCGTCGGGTCATGGAGTGCTCCGTTTCGTATCGCCAGCCCACACCTTCTATATATTTCGACACTTTATTTGTCATGGCTGATTCTGCTTTTAGAAATAGTGTGCAAATATACAAAAATATCTCCAATTGTGAGCCTGCCGTGCGGGGAAAGCAAGCACATAATTGAAAACAATGTTAAATCGCCGCCCCGTTTCTTGCGGCATCGCCGGAAAACCTCTATCTTTGTGCTATCAAAATGATATCATACTCAACATAACAATCATGGAAAAAAAAGAAACCAAATTCGCCGGAACAGTCGTCAACGGTTTTGTGATGCTGGCCGTGACACTTGCTACATTCGCCGCAAGCATCGCACTCATCATCTGGGGTGCCACAACAGTCTCTGACTATGACATGACAACAGGTGTCAGCGCCATCGTGGCAGGCATCGCCGCCTTCGTCGCGTTCATCATCCTCCTCTGCGGCTTCATACTCCTCGAGCCAGGAGAGGCGAGGGTGATGATGTTCTTCGGAGAATACCGCGGCACATTCACCGAAACAGGATATTTCTGGGTACATCCCTTCATCACCACAAAGCGTCTGTCGCTGCGCGCCCGTAACCTCGACGCCGAGCCGATCAAGGTGAACGACAAGGTTGGCAATCCCGTCATGATAGGTCTCGTGCTCGTCTGGAAACTGTGCGACACATACAAGGCGATGTTCGAGATCGACTCGCAGACGATGGCACAGAATGCGAACAACGCCGCCACGGGCACAGACGTGAAGAGCATCATGAACGCCTTCGAGCAGTTCGTGAAGACACAGAGCGACGCCGCTTTGCGCCAGGTGGCAGGACAGTATGCCTACGACGATGTCGATGGAGAGACAGAAGAGCTCACGCTGCGCAGCGGCGGCGAGGAAATCAACAGCCAGCTGGAGACGAAACTCAACGAACGCCTCGCCATATCAGGCATCGAGGTTGTGGAGGCACGCATCAACTACCTCGCCTACGCGCCCGAGATAGCCGCCGTCATGCTGCGCCGCCAGCAGGCTTCTGCCATCATCACCGCAAGGGAGAAGATTGTCGAAGGTGCCGTGTCGATGGTGAAGATGGCCCTCGAACGCCTCGCACAGGAGAATGTCGTGGAACTCGACGACGACAAGAAGGCGGCGATGGTCAGCAACCTCATGGTGGTGCTCTGCGGAGAAGACGCGGCACAACCCGTCGTCAACACCGGCACGCTGAACCACTGACACCCTGCGCCGGGAATACCAAGACCTTCCGAAACGTAAAACTTCCCCCTGATGGCAAAGACAAAGAACTTCATACTGCGTATCGACAGCGACATGATGGACGCCATAGAGGCATGGGCGGCCGACGAGTTCCGTTCAACCAACGGCCAGCTGCAATGGATCGTCGCCGAGGCTCTGCGAAAAGCGAGACGAATGCCAAAACGGAGCAGCGCCGGAGCTGCAAAATCCGGCACTGCGGCAGAGCCCTCCGACGGCTAAAAAGAATGACCGACGGACGCAACGGACGGCAGGAAAACACCCCCGGAAAACACAAGACATTGTGATTTCAAACTCGCGAGAATTGAAAAAAAACGAACGACGTGAGCGACGGCGCGCTACACGCGCTGAATTTTGAGTTTTGCGTAAGTGTCTGACAATGAATGGTTAAGACCCAGCATAGACAAAAACACAGCCCGAAAACAAGGCGAAACAGAGGCAAAATAGTCAATCTTGCAACGTAAAATAGTCAATCTTGGACGGTAAGAAAGTCAATCTTGGAACGCAAGAAAGACTGTTTTACCGTCCAAGATTGACTGTTTTGGTATCTAAAAGAGGCGTTTCTGCACGAAAAACCATTAAAAAGCAGCCTCCGGAGACTGAAAAACACTGTTTTAAAATGTTAATTTCAAGATTTTCCGTTGTCAAGATTTTTCATAAAAACACACGGCTTTTGATGTCTGAAAAATCTGCTGCAATAAGAAAAACAATCCAAAACAGACAAAAATTAACCTAAATCAATTTTTATTGCCCATTTTCTTTGTCAATCAAATTAAATGTTGTAAATTTGCAGCGCATTTAAATCTATATACTTTTTTTTATGGAAACGAAGAAGATACTTACGGTAGTCTCATTAGCCGTAGTCTCCTTGACAGCAACAGCACAATATCCGACTATTCCAGACACAGTGAAGCAACGTGGTGCACAAGAAGAGGCACAATGGGACGCAATGAACGGTGCGGCATGGCAGAAAGCGATGCCCGATGTCGTCCGCGGCATGTTCGAGGGCAAGCCCTTCGTCCCGCAGTGCAGCAAGCCGTGCGACCTCAAGCAAGCCAATATCCCCGCCTTCCCCGGAGCGGAAGGCGGCGGCATGTACTCGTTCGGCGGACGCGGCGTCAACTATCTCGGTGCGCCGGTCAGCTCGAAGGTGTATGTCGTCACGTCGCTCGCCGACAGCGGCCCCGGCACACTGCGCGAAGCATGTGAGGCGGGCGGCCCGCGCGTTGTCGTCTTCAATGTCGCGGGCGAGATAAGGCTCACGCGGCCCATCAACATTGTCGCGCCATACATCACCATAGCCGGACAGACGGCACCCGGCGACGGCATCGTCATCACCGGCGAGACGATGCTTGTTGACACGCACGACGTCATCATACGCTACACCAGGTTCCGCCGCGGCGCAATGGATGTGGCACACCGCGACGACGCCTGCGGAGGCAACGGCATCGGCAACATCATCTACGACCACTGCTCCGCATCGTGGGGCCTCGACGAGGTGATGTCGATGTACCGGCACGTCTATGCCCGCCACAACAAGAAGCAGGATAAGCTGCCGACGGTGAACATAACGATACAGGACTGCATCTTCGCACACGGCCTCGACCTCTACAACCACGCCTTCGGAGCGTCGATAGGAGGACACAACTCTCTCTTCGCGCGCAACCTCTTCGCCAACAACATCTCGCGCAACCCGTCCATCGCCATGAACGGCGACTTCAACTTCGTCAACAACGTCATCTTCAACTGGTGGAACCGCTCGATCGACGGAGGCGACAACCTCTCTGAATACAACATCATCAACAACTATTTCAAGCCGGGCCCCGTCACGGGCTTCGACCAGACAAAGAACGTAGATAAGACCATCGCCGCCTACCGCAAGGCATTGAAGAAAGGCAGGCTCTCCGCCTACTACACCTCTGAAGCCGGCAGCGGGAAGGACGGCAAGGCGCCCTCCATCTGCTACCGCATACTCAAGCCCGAACACGGACGCTCGAAAGACAACCAGAACGCATGGGGCAAGGCATACGTCAGCGGAAACGTCGTGGAATATTTCGACAACGTCACACGCGACAACTGGGACGGCGGAGTACAGCCCGCCGACATCGGAGGGAAAGACCGGATAGCAAGCCTGCTGAAGAGCGACAAGCCCTTCGCATACAACAAGCCGCAGAACGTGATGTCGGCGGCAGAGAGCTACGCCTACGTCCTCGACAACGTCGGAGCCACCATACCCCGCCGCGACAACGTTGACGCGACGATAATACAAGGCGTGCGCGACGGACTGCCATACTACGCAAAAGACGCGGAGGTACACGTCTCGCCATACTCCAAACGCCGCCTGCCGGACAACTCCTACAAACTCGGCATCATCACCGACCCGCAGCAGACTGGAGGACTGCCGCAATACAACGGCACGCCACGCACCGACACAGACAACGACGGAATGCCCGACGACTGGGAGAAGGCACACGCACTCAACCCCGGCGACCCTACTGACGCCACAGCGCTGACACCGTCGGGATATATGAACATCGAGCTGTACATCAACGACCTCGAATATTTCAAAGCCGGGAAATAACAGCCGGAGAACACAAAAGACAACAGACAACATGCATCGACACATTATTATATATATAGCGACACTCTTCCTGACCGCCACCGACGCCAGCGCGCAGATTGCCGGCATCAGCTGTTGCGACTGGATGATGCTGAAACGGCAGAAACTCGGACAGCTGCAGCTCGTCAAGGACATCAACGGCGACGGTGTGGAGATGGACATGGGACCCCTCGGACGCCGCGTGATGTTCGACAACCGCTTCCGCGGCAACGAGGCGGAGGCGGAGAAATTCATACGCACGGCAGACAGCCTCGGCGTGAAAGTCTCGTCAATCGCCATGTCAGGCTTCTTCGCACAGTCGCTCATCAGCCGCCGATACGACGAATACACCCTGCCCGACGGCACGAAGACATGCCATGAACACACGGCGGCAGAACGCGCGGAGAACTACCGCCTGCTCTTTGCCGACCTCTTCGCCACCATGAAAACATTCAACGCAAAGACAGCTTTCCTGCCTCTCGGAGGCTCGGGCAGAGAGTGGCAGAGCGGCAAAGGCCCCGCCTACGACACCATCTGCACACGCCTACACGACATCGGAGAGGAAGCCGCGCGACACGGCGTCGTCGTTGGCATACGCACCGCCATGCCGGCGGAGTTCTCCCTGAAGATGCTCGACGACATCAACTCTGACGGCATAAAAATCTACTACAACTTCCAGGACGCCTGCGACCGCTTCAAAGCCGGAGAGGCACACGGAGCGAAGTCTGCGACACAGCTCATCTGCAAAGAGCTGCAGACACTCGGCACACGACGCATCTGCCAGATACACGTCTCGAACACAGACAGCGTCACGCTGCGCCACGACCCGTACATCGACATGCCGGCGATAAGGAAGACGCTGAAGAAGATAAAGTACAAGGGATGGCTCACCGTAGAACGCTCGCGAAACGCAAAGGACGTACGCAACGTCAGAGGCAACTTCGGCGACAACGTGGCTTACCTGAAAGAGGTATTCAAACTGCCTGACAACGGATGCCGCCGCCAGAAGGGAGGAGAAAAGGCGAAAAAAAATGAATAATACCAAAATAACGAAAGTCAATCTATGAAAAAGAAAAGCAAAATCTTAGGACTAATGATTCTGTCAACCGCATTGCTGTTCGCCTCGTGTGCGCAGGACGGTTTTGAAGATGAATCATTCTCCTCGACAGTGAAGAACAGCCAGCTGGCTTCACCGAAGAGCGAAGAGATCAGTGTAGGCAAGTCTGCCGACGGCTCGCTGTGGATCATCACATGGCCGTTGGTGAAAGGCGCAGAGGGATTCCTGTGCAACGTCACGAACGTCACAGACCCGGATGCCGTGATAGAGATGGTGAAAGACTCGCTCATCGACGGATGCACACTGCAGCTGCCACGTTCAGAAGACAGCAACTATGTGCTCGACATACGCACCATCGCTAACAAACAGCTCGGCAACAAAGACGCCGAGACGGCGACAGAGCTGAAGTTCTCGTCATTCACACCGTCGTGGGCAGAGATTCCGGCCGGTGCGGACATCGCAGAATGGCTCGCCGCCAACCCGCTGCCGGAAGAATCGGCCGACGAACTTTGCATCGACCTGCAGGCAGGGGCGGAATACACCCTGAAGGCAAACGCCGACTTCAAGGCGTGTCTCGCCACACTGAGATGCACCACACCGACAAAGCCCGCTACAATAAAGGTGCAGGGAGAGGCGTCGTTCGTCATCGACGAAGGCTTCTCTATCAAGAACATCAACATCGACGCGACAGAGGGAACTAACGACCTCATCGTCGGAAACACCACGCCGAAAGAGGTGAACATCAGCCCCTCGAACAACTACTACCGCATAGAGAACCCCATCTACATCAGCAACGTACAGGTGAAGGGGCTGAAGCGCCGCTTCATCTACGACAACAAGGTGAAATACTGCTTCAAGACCGTCATCATCGACAACTGCGTCTTCGAGACATGCCCGGCAGAGGCAATACAGTTCATACAGATGCCAACAGGCTTCATCAACGACCTGAAAATCACCAACTCCACGCTGTGGAACTCCGGCACGGTGAACCAGAACTACGTCGTGCAGTACAACAACTCCGGACGCTGCGACCGCGCCGGCTACACCTCTAACTCCATCACCGTCAGCAACTGCACCTTCTACAACATGGCGAAGACAGGGCAGTGGGGCAACTACTCAAGCTTCGGCGGCAGAAAGACATCCTATTTCACGATGTCGTACAACATCATGGTTGACTGCAGCAGCGGCGCCACGCCGCGCCGTTTCACCAGCGGCTCGAACAACAACGCCAACAAGAACTTCGTCAACAACACATGGTTCTACAACGGAGCCGACGAAGAGCCGGGCGAATCATGGGACCCCTCGCAGCAGCAAGTGCTGGGCGACCCGATGTTCGCAGACCCCGCCAACGGCGACTTCCACTACTCCGGCGCAGCACAGAAAGCCCTCAACATGGGCGACCCGCGCTGGCTGTAACACACATCATAACATCCAATACTAAACAAGATGAAACACAACAAACTATTCAGCATAGCCCTATCCGTCATCCTCACGATTCTCGTGGCGATGCCTGCCATAGCGCAGAACCAAGTGAAGGGCACCGTCCTTGACGAGAACAACGAACCCGTCATCGGAGCCTCTGTCATGATTGTAGGACAGAAAGGCGCGGGAACCGTCACTGACCTCAACGGCAACTACGTGCTCAACGTAGCGAAAGACACTAAAATAAAAGTATCGTACATCGGATATGAGACTGTTGAAGTGACAGCCGGCGCAACAGTGAAGCTGAAGCCGGCAGACACCACGCTCAACGAAGTCGTTGTCGTAGGCTACGGCTCACGCAAGCGCGCACACCTCACCGGTTCCGTAGCTACCGTGCCAGTAGAGGAAATCACCGACCTCTCGTCAGGCAACCTCGCATCCACACTCTCAGGCCTTGTCAACGGCGTCTCCGTATCGGGCGGCGAGTCACGTCCCGGAGAGAGCGCGACAATCACCATTCGTGGCAACTCCGGCGGACCGCTCTACGTCATCGACGGATACATCTACCCAAATGAGGTGAAGGTTGGCACAGCAAGCGAGAACCTCGGAGAGACGGCGTTCAACAACCTCGACCCGACTACTATCGAATCAATCTCTGTGCTGAAAGACGCGGCGGCTGCCGTCTATGGAGCACGCGCCGCAAACGGCGTTATCCTCGTCACGACAAAGAAGGGAAGAATCGGAGCTCCGCAAATATCATACAGCGGAACATTCGGTCTGACTGACGCCGTGGCGACACCAAAGATGCTTGACACATACGACTACGGACGCCTCGTCAACGCCGTCGTCGCCGCTGACCCAAAGAACACCATCGACAGCAAACGCGACATCTTCCAGGCTGACGAACTCGAGGCTATGAAATCACTCGACTATGACCTGCTCGACAAATACTGGAAAACAGCGTTCACACAGAAACACGCCGTCAACATCAGCGGAGCGACAGAACGCGCCAACTACTACTCATCCGTCTCTTACTTCAAGCAGGACGGCAACCTCGGCAAGCTCGACTACGACCGCTGGAACTTCCGCGCCGGAACAGACGTGAAAGTGACGAAATGGATGAAGGCCGGCCTCAGCATCAACGGCGACTACGGCAAGAAGAACAAACCGCTCGTGAAGGTGGGTGGCTCAGGCTCGGAACGCGACTACCAGTCGCTGCTCTTCCGCCCGAGATACATCCCGGAATCGGTAGAGGGATATGACATCGCCGCATACGGACTGAGCAACACGCAGGTCAACCAGAACCAGAACTACAACTTCAACGTGCTGCAGAACTCCGGCGACTTCAGCCGCAGCCAGAACAGCAACATCAACATCAGCGGAAACATCGACATCGACTTCGGCGAGATATACAAGCCGCTGAAAGGCCTCACGGCACGCGTGTCATACTCGAAGAGCATCAGCCAGAACACCGGCGACGAGTACGGCTCGTCATACGACCTGTACAAGATGGTCATACGCTCCGGCTCGGGCGAACACCTCTACACCCCTATCGCAGGACAGGAGGCGGAATGGGAAGCCCTGATGACAGAGAACAACTTCCTGCTCGCTAACAACGGCAAGCCTATCAGCAACGGACAGGAGGGAGGATACCTCCGCCGCGCCATGACACGTACCGACAACTACCAGCTCAACTTCAACGTCAACTACGCACGCGACTTCGGACAGCACCACGTCGGAGCCCTCTTCTCTATCGAGAAGTCGGAATCGTCTTCAAGATATGTTGACGGCATGGTGACACACCCCTACGAGTTCACGACAGGAGAGTTCAACTCCGTGACGTTCGAGAGCATTCCGACAACCAACTCATACCGCAGCGAGGCCGGCTCACTCTCGTACATCGGACGCCTCAACTACGCATACGCCGACAAATACCTCTTCGAGTTCCTCTTCCGCTCTGACGCCTCCACCAAGTTCGCACCGGAGAACTACTGGGGATACTTCCCATCGGCAAGTGCAGGATGGGTCATCTCGCAGGAAGAATGGTTCCAGAAGAACGTCACATGGGTTGACTATCTCAAGGCACGCATCTCGTTCGGCCTCACAGGACGCGACAACACCAACTTCTGGCAGTGGCTGCAGACATACGGCACAGACAAGGACAAAGGCGCCGTTTTCGGCGACGGCACGTCAAACAACGCCGGATCGCACATCACGCTAAACAAGAACAACTCGGCGGTAAACCGCGACGCACACTGGGACAAGTCATACAAGTTCAACACCGGCATCGACGCCAACTTCCTTAACAACCGCCTCTCTGTCGGGCTGGAATACTACTACCAGTGGGACCGCGAGAAACTCATGGCATACTCCGAGACGATACCCACTACCATAGGCACACAGTCGGCAAACCTCAACTGGGGAAAGAGCGACCGATGGGGCGTAGAACTCTCGCTCAACTGGAAAGACCGCATCGGCAAGGACTTCAAATACCGCGTCGGCATCAACACCGGCTATTCTGACGACAAAGTCATTCTGCAGGAGTGGAACACGGGCGACACACAATACCGCTCGGTATATGAAGGCCACCGCGCCGACATGGGAACATGGGGACTGCAGTGTCTCGGAATGTTCCGCAGCTTCCAGGACATCGAAGAATACTTCGCAAAGCTCAGCGAGGATTCAGGCGTTGACATCGACGACATCAGATATATGGGCATGGTGAAAGACGACGTGCGGCCCGGAATGCTCATCTACAAGGACGTGCGAGGAAAGAAAGACGAGAACGGGAACTACACCGGACCCGACGGCTCGGTTGACGAGACCTTCGACCTCGTGGAACTCAACCACCGCAGCAACCCGTACGGATTCACCGCCAACCTCGGATGCGACTACAAGTCGTTCTCGCTCACTGCACAGCTCTCGGCAAGCTGGGGAGGATACAGCTTCCTCGACTCGTCAATGCTATCGTTCAACTCCATCTACGAGAAGTCAAACATGCCGTCGTTCTGGAAGGTGGACAACATGTACAGCTACCAGGACGTGTATGACAACAGCGGAAACCTCGTCGTGGCAGAGAACAGAAGCGGATACTATCCTAACCTCGCATACGGCATCAACAGCAAGACATCATCCTTCTGGCGCATCAGCGGCACAAGAATACGCCTCAGCCGAATCACGCTCGCATACAAACTGCCGTCGGAATGGCTCAAGCCCATCGGCATCAACAGCGTGCGCCTGAATGTGACAGGACAGAACCTGCTCAGCCTCTACAACCCATACCCTGACAATTTCATGGACCCGATGTCAAGCTGGACTGCTTATCCAACACTGCGCAAGTGGACTATCGGTGTAAATGTTTCATTCTAAAACCGAACGATAATGAACACAACAATAAAATCCTTCGGGGCTCTGCTCATCGCAAGCCTTGCCATCTCATCCTGTAGCGATGACTTCCTTAAGGAGAAAATCTCATACGACCAGACAACCGAAGACTGCTACAACTACTACTCCGGTGCTGCCGGACGTGTCAGCGACGTATATAAATGGAGCCAGCCGGACGTCAACTCCGGCGCGTCATGGAAATTCCCAAGCACGGGACGCGGCGATGACCTCGACAAGTGTACTGAGGAGTTCACCGGATTCGGAGGCTTCGTAAACGAACTGGTAGAATACACCTCGAACACACCCAACACCGTGCCCGACTATGGCTTCCAACAGACAAAAAACATACAGACCATGGCATGGGGACGCATCCGTAACATCAACGACGTCATCAAGGGCATATCTAACGGAAGCCTCAAGGAGGAAGAGAAAAGAGAACTCCTCGGACAGGTATATTTCTGGCGGGCGTGGTGCTACTACCTCCTCGTGAAATGGTATGGCGGCGTGCCTATCATCACTGAGCCGCAGGAAGTGTCGGCAAGCTCTTTCACACAACGCTCGTCAACGAAAGAGTGTATCGACTTCATGTGCAAGGACCTCGACATGGCGGCCGAATATCTCGCACCCTACACCACAAACGGAGGGTGGCAGAGCTCTGACGACTACGGACGCGTGACATCCGGCGCGGCTCTCGCACTCAAGGGCAGAATACTGCTCATGTACGCTTCGCCTCTCTTCAACCGCAGCAACGACAAGGCACGCTGGCAGGAGGCGTACGACTGCATCAAGGCTTCTATCCCCGTCCTCAACTCGTGCGGCAACGACCTCGCCTACGACGGCAACCCCGGCACCAACGCATCCAACTGGGCTCTCATGTTCTCGCAGGTTGGCAAGGTGAACCAGGAGGCAGTGCTCGTCACGCTCTACAACGACATCCTCAAAGGCAGCACGCCAGACTATCATTTCAACAACTCGTGGGAAGACCTCATACGTCCTTCTAACGCACTCGGTTCGGGACTTAACCCCTCGGCTATGATGATCGACATGTTCCCCATGGCAGACGGAAAGATTCCTGCTGAATGTGGCAACTACGACGCATCGAAACTCGAGCACAGCGCAATGGCTTACGATGCCGACGCACCCTTCATGAACCGCGACCCGCGCTTCTACCGCACATTCGCTTTCCCGGGCGTACGCTGGGCGTTCAACGGCGACCCGAACACCTCTACGCTCAACAACCCGTATCAGGGAAAAGACTATGTGCTATGGAACTATGTATGGTTTGAGAACGCTGACGCACGCGACGACATCTTCGGAGAGAAAGGCAGCGCATACGGTTCGGACAACCTCAGCTCTGGCGTGAAGGGATTCTACGTACGCAAACGCACGGACGACGCTGACGTCAACGCTTCACAACGTTACATCTACTCGCAGGAGACCGGCTTCGAACAGTCGTCAAACTGCTGGATGGAGATTCGCTACGCAGAGGTGCTGCTCAACCTTGCTGAGGCGGCATGCCAGACGGGCAAACTCGACGAGGCGGTGGAAATTCTCAAACGCATACGCGGACGCGTCGGATACACTTCGGAGAACAACTACGGCCTGCAGACAAACCTCGCCTCTGACGAGGGCGCATGTATGGCGGCTATTCTCTACGAACGGCAGATAGAACTGGCATACGAGGGAAAACGCTTCGACGACGTACACCGCTGGCTTCTCTTCGACGGAGGAGCGGACTTCGGAAAGGTGACCGGCGCACCGGCATCATGGGCTCTGACTGGATGGGGTGGCAACACATGCACATATCTCGGATTCAAACCTCTCAACGGACAGCGCAGAGAGAATCTCCTCTTCCGCGTATCCTCTGACATCAGCAACGGTCTCGGAGGCGTCAACTGGCAGAAGAGCGAGACTGTCTCAAACCCGCTCGAAGACCCGAACAACCCCGACCCGCTGCTAAAATACCTCAAGGGAAAAGGCATCGACAGAGCGGCGTATGTCGTAGATCTGCGCAAAGAACTCGCACCGCAGCTTGAGAAACTCGCAACGTTCTACAAGTCATACCTCGTGCGGAAACTGCGCAAAGGCGACGGATGGGATTCCAACTATCAGGACTACCACATGCTCTATCGTCCGCACTACTACTTCCTCGGATTCGGCTCTTCGATACAGACACAGAACCCCGACCTCTACCAGACAATGGGTTGGGAAGACAACATCAACGGCGGTATGGGCACATTCGACCCCCTCGCTGAATGACATGATTACATAAAAGGCGGTGAGGGGCACAAACCCCTCACCACCTTTCACAATTCCGCAAAGTGACGCTGCACTTTTCTTATTATTTATTAAAAGATTTGGAAAGAAACGGAAAATGCACTACCTTTGTGAAAGCTTTTATACATCGATACTATAATATTACTAACTAAAACATATTCAATATGAAAAAAATCTTTACTCTTTGCGCAGCATTTGCTGCTGTTGTCTCTGTCAGCGCACAGGAAAGAGAAATCATGTCTGTAGCATCTGATGATGTGCAGACTAAGATTGCCAACGCAATTGCCAACCCTATCGACTTGTCAGACCCGAATTTCTTTATCGTAAGCCAAGATAAGAAGATATACCCTGAAGGCACACAAGATGCAGGAGCTTCTGATGTCGTTGCAGCCGACGGCGTACCGGTGACATTGAAGACATACATCTGGGAATATGCTACGGCAAATGTCAATCTGAAGGCCGTCTCTACACCAAACGCCGACGCTTCTGCAACTGATGCATGGCAGAAGAGAGGAAACGGCACGATTGGAGAGGACGGTTCGTGGACAGGCAACGAGGCTCTCAACGTGGCTGGATGCGACCCGCAATTCCTCTATGGCACTTCTGCAAAGAACGGCAACCCGACGCAGTCGTACAAGGACTTCTACGAGTATAACAATGATGGTGATGCCGTACACCGTGTATATGACGGACCATATTGGACACCGGGATGCGGATGGTTGCCTAAAAAAGGATGCTACTTCCTTTTCACGACAAAAGCTAATGGCAAACTGAAAGTGGCACTCTGGCAGAACAAGAATCTTGCAAGCCGTCCGCTCTACTTTATCGACGGCGAGACAAAACAGGCACTTGCACCGGGCAGCATCGACATAGTAGGTTTCATGCAAAACAACACTTTTGAAAAAGACGCAGACGGCAACGCTTGTGGCACAAACAAATACAAACTAACCGAAAATTATCTGATTGTGCAGGACGTTGAAAATGCCGCACCACAGAACAGACCTTTCTTCGGCTACTTCACATTCGAAGTGCAGGCTGGCAAGACATACTATATCCTAAGCAGCACCTCACAGCCCGGCATCTTCGGATATGAGTTCATCGCAGGCGGCTCTGCCGGCATCCGCGACATCACAACAGACAACGCTTCTGCCGACAACCGCATCTACAACATCTCCGGCCAGCAGGTGAGCGACAGCTATCGTGGCATCGTCATCAAGAACGGAAAGAAATTCGTGAAGTAATCACACCTTATTATATATATTATAGGAGGAGGCTGCTCTCCTCCTATAATATAAAAAAAGAAAACAGCAGACACTTCCTTTTGCCTTACACCTAACTACTATAAAGACACTGCATGCATTCTATCCTGACCATACTTCTGCTCTCCCTCTTCCCTCTCTGCGCCTCCGGGCAGAGTGTTGCGGCCGCCATGCCCGAAGAGATTGAACCCATCGAAGCTCCTTTCGCCATGCCACAGCTGCAACGTCCCACTTTCCCGAAACGCAAGGCGGTGGTGAAGAAATCACGCGACATACAGCGACACATCGACCGCCTCGCAAAGCAAGGTGGCGGAACGGTCGTCATACCAAAAGGGAAATGGCTCACCGGCCGCATCAACCTGAAGAGCAATATCTGCCTTCAGATTGACGAGGGCGCAGAGCTTCACTTCTCCGGAGAGGTGAAAGACTATCTCCCCGCTGTCGCCTGCCGCAACGAAGGCGTGGATATCTACGGCCCGGGAGCGATGATATACGCCGACGGGGCGGAGAATATCGCTGTCATAGGGAAAGGGAAATTGGTGGCGCCGCAGCGCGACTGCGAGCTACTCGACATCACCATGGCGGGCATTCCTGACGCCGTACAGGACATTCCGCTTGCAGGCCGTGTCTTCGACGGCAGCAAGCCACGCGCCGCTTTCGGATTCGACGCTATGGAAGGAAAGCCGGAACGAAACGCCAACGGAAGATACTACGGCACGCTTTGCCTGCCTGTCTTCTTCGGACCGATGAACTGCCGGAACATCCTGCTCGAGGGCGTGACATTCACCGGCTCCATATTTTGGAACATCGTGCCCGTATATTGCGAGAACATCATCATACGAGGCGTGACGGTGGAGAGCCACGGCATTGCACGCACCGACGGCATAGACATCGACTCGTCGCGCAACGCACTCATCGAATATACCACTCTCGACTGCGGCGACGACTGCTTCACACTGAAGGCGGGACGCGGAATGGACGGACTGCTCAAGGCACGGCCCACGGAGAATGTCGTCATCAGACACTGCCACGCAAAGCGGGGAGCTGGAGGACTCACGGTAGGATCGGAGACAGCGGCTGGCATACGAAATGTATATATGTACGACGTGGACATCGACGAATCGTCATACGGAATATACTTCAAGACACGACGACCGAGAGGAGGAGGTGGAGAGAACCTCCACTTCAACAACATACGCATGAAACATCCGAAGAGGAGAGCCATATATTGGGACATGCTCGGCTCCGCGACATACGTCGGAAAACTTGCAGAACGTTTCAACCGAGACAACGACCCTAAGCTCACGCCGTTCTTCCGTAACATTCATTTCAAAGACATCACCGTCTCCGAGACAAAAGAGTTTGCAAAAGCAATAGGCCTGCCGGAGTCGCCGATAGAGGACGTGACATTCGAGAACATCGCCTCGCCATCAAACCACGACATCATTCTGCAGGATGCCGGACGATTCTCGATAACATGGAAAGAATAATGATTTAGTTGACAACCCGACAATTTGGAAACCTGTCAACACGTAAAACCTGTCAACCTATATAATAGATAAGAAGAAATGAACCTACTGAAAAAAGCAACATTAGCATTACCACTTACATTCGCACTTCTTCCTTGCTATGCACAGTATCCTCAGCTTAGCAAAGAAGCGAAGGCGAAGATTGATTCTATGACAGCCTCGTGGGCAAAACACCAGGCTGAGGTATGGGCGCAATGCGAGCCCATCGTGATGAAAGAACACGCCGAGGGCAGACCATACGTGCCATGGGCCGGCAGACCCGACGACCTGCCGCAGGCAAAGATACCCGCATTCCCAGGTGCGGAAGGTGGAGGTATGTACTCGTTCGGCGGACGAGGCGGCAAGGTATATGTCGTGACATCACTCGCCGACAGCGGACCCGGCACACTACGCGAGGCGTGCGAAGCGGGCGGCGCACGCATCGTGGTGTTCAACGTATCGGGAATCATACGTCTTGAAAGCCCGCTCATCATACAGGCTCCGTACATTACCATCGCGGGACAGACGGCACCGGGCGACGGCGTCTGCGTGGCTGGGCAGACCTTCGGAGTGGATACGCACGACGTGATCATCAGACACATGCGCTTCCGCAGAGGAGAGACATACGCTCACCACCGCGAAGACTCCTTCGGAGGAAACCCCGTCGGAAACATCATGCTCGACCATATCTCCGCAGAATGGGGACTGGACGAGAACATCTCATTCTACAGACACATGTGGCATCCCGGAGCAGACTATAAGGCTGAGAAACGTGGAACGGTGAACGTCACCATACAGAACTCCATCTCCGCAAAGGCTCTCGACACATACAACCACGCATTCGGCTCTACTCTCGGAGGCGAGAACTGCTGCTTCATGCGTAACCTGTGGGCGGACAACTCCGGACGCAACCCTTCTGTAGGATGGAACGGAATATTCAACTTCGTGAACAACGTAGTGTTCAACTGGGTACACCGCTCGTCGGACGGAGGCGACTATCAGGCGATGTACAACTTCATCAACAACTACTACAAGCCCGGACCCCTCACGCCGAAAGACAGCCCGATAGGACACCGCATCCTGAAACCGGAATCAGGCCGCTCGAAACTCTCCTACAAGCAGTACGGCCGTGTATATGCTACGGGAAACATCATGGAGGGCAACGAGCGTGTCACAAGAGACAACTGGGACGGAGGAATACAGGTGGAGAGCCAGCCGAACACAGAGGGCTACACCGCACAGATGAAAGCCGACGAGCCCTTCGCTATGCCATACGTGCAGATTATGGGCGCACAGAAGGCGTATGAGTTTGTTCTCGACAACGCTGGAGCAACAATACCGACACGCGACATAGTAGATCAGCGCATCATTGAAGAGGTGCGGACGGGAAAGGTATATTACGAGAAGAAACTGCCGAAAGACAATCCCTACGGCGACACGAGCGGACTGGCGGAGAAATCGAAGGCTGAAGACGGCTCGTTCAAATACCGCCGCCTGCCGAAAGATTCCTACAAACTCGGCATCATCACAGACCCAAGACAAATGGGAGGCTATCCCGAATACCACGGCACGCCACGCATAGACTCTGACAACGACGGTATGCCAGACGAATGGGAGAAGAAATACGGGCTGAACCCTAACGACCCGACTGACGCCATACTCGACTGCAACGGCGACGGATACACGAACATCGAGAAATACATCAACGGCATCGACCCACGCGTGAAGATTGACTGGCGCAACCTCGCCAACAACTACGACACTCTCGCTGCGAAAGGTGGGGTGGATTGAACCAAAGAACACTCCTGAAACATACATTATGAAGAACATATCATTACTGATAGTGACGCTTCTCGTTTCTCTCACGGCATCTGCACAGACGGTGCCGCTGAAGAGCGAGGGGCGTGACACAGCCTATGTGAGAACGATCATCACACGCGCCACGAAGAACATCTCTGCCCTGAAACTCACAGGCGAGAAGCACGAAGCCGTGCGCAACATCGTGGCAAACAAATATTTCCTCCTAAACGACATCTACACGGAGCGCGACAAGGCTCTGAAGTTTGCCAAAGATTCGCTGACAGGCTCAGAGAAGAAGACTGCGACAGAGGCTGCCCGCATGAAATGCGATTCAAGACTTTATCGCGCGCACTTCGCCTTCGACACACAGCTGTCGCTCTACCTCACGCCAGAGGAAGTCACTGCCATAAAGGACGCCATGACATACAACAAGGTGAAGGTGACATACGATGTCTATCTCGACCAGATTCCGGCACTCACCGACGAGGAGAAGGCGCAGATGTACGCATGGCTGACAGAGGCACGCGAACTTGCAATAGATGCCGAAGGCAGCAAGCAGAAACACGAGGTGTTCAACAAATACAAGGGACGCATCGCAAACTATCTCTCGAAACGCGGCTACAACCTCTCGAAAGAATACGAGGAATGGCAGAAACGCGTGAAGGCGAGAGAGAAGAAATAGACGTTACAACTGACAAGTTTACGAGCTGGCAGCCGACAGTTTACGAGCTGGCAGGCTTTCGGGCTGACAGCTGACAAGTTGATTCCACAACCATGCCGAACATACAATCCATACTGACATCATTCATCGCCCTTGCCCTGTGCTATAATGTTTCGGGTAAAGACGACAAGACAACAGCTCCCATCGTCGTGACGAAGGGAGGCGAAGTGACATACAACGCTGACGAACGCGGCAACCGTGTGCTCGACTTCTCCTTCTGCGGCTATCGCCAGCAGACAGACAGCATCCCCGACCTGCCTGCAAAGATTTATGTCGAATGGCAGGAGGGCGACCAGAGCGAACGTCTTCAGAATGCCATCGACTATGTCTCGTCGCTCAAGCCGGACAAACGGACAGGGATGCGTGGTGCCGTACTTGTCGGCGAAGGCACGTTCACGCTATCCAGACCGCTGCACATCGCAGCGTCAGGCGTAGTGTTGCGCGGTGCCGGCAGGCACTCCACAATATTGAAGACAACGGGCGTGGAACGCGGGGCCGTAGTGTATATCGAAGGCAAGAACGACCTGTGCATCACCGACACGCTACGCGTCACGTCGCCTTACGTCCCCGTCAACTCCCGCAGTCTCTCTCTCATGGGCGGCAAGACGCTACGCCCCGGCACACGACTCATCATCGTGCGCCCATCGACAAAAGAATGGATTGCCGGCATCGGATGCTCCGTCTTCGGCGGAAGTCTGCCATATTGGGGATGGAAAGCGGGCGAGATGGATGTCCGGTGGATGCGCAATGTTGCGTCGGCAACGGCGGACGGCACATCTGACGGCATACAGAAGATAGATATTGACGCACCGCTCACCGTCGCTCTCGATACGGAACAAGGCGGGGCCTACGCCCTCACGTACGAATGGAAGGGGCGAATACACGACAGCGGTGTAGAGAACCTCACCATACACTCCACTGCCCTGTCCTCCAAAGACGAGAACCATCCGTGGGACGGAGTATATATCGACGCGGCAGAAGACTGCTGGGTGCGCCGCACAGACTTCTACGGGATGGCCGGCTCTGCCGTCATCGTGCAGCGGTATGCACAGCAGGTGACAGTAGAAGACTGCCGGTCGTTCGCCCCGGCATCGGAGATAGGAGGCTGGCGTCGCCGCACCTTCCTCACGATGGGAGGCAAGACACTGTTCCAGAGATGCTATTCAGAGCAGGGTATCAATGATTTCGCCGCCGGCTTCTGCGCTCCCGGACCCAACGCCTTCGTACAGTGCGAGGCGGAAGAGTCTCACGGCATGAGCGGTTCCGTCAGTTCCTGGGCCACCGGCCTTCTCTTCGACAACGTGAACATCAACGGCGGCAGCATCTCGTTCAAGAACCTCGGGCTCGACAACTGGGGCGGCGGATGGAACACGGCAAACTCTCTGATGTGGCAGTGTGCCGCCTCACGGCTCGACTGCTACGATGTCTCTGCCGACGCCCGCTGCCTCGCGATGGGCTGCTGGGGATATTGTCAGGGCGACAGCAGATGGTATGAGACGAACAACCACATCTCACAGCCGCGCTCTATATTCCACCATCAGCTCGCACAACGTATCGGCGAAGCCGCCGACCGGCGCTGCCGGCTGCTGATGCGCAACCTCGACGGCTCATCCTCTCCGTCTGTCGAACGTGCCGCACAGATGGCAGCCGAAGCCCTGATGCCCCGCATCACGATGAAAGAATGGGCAGACACGTGCTGCAACACAAGCTGTCCGCCCTCGTGCGAGACGGCAGCCGCCCTCTCTCGTACTCTTCGACCAGGTCGAAGAGCACATGAGACAGCAGCCGCACAAAGCCAAGACACCATCTCTGTCAGCGGCGGCCGCCTCATGTCAGGCAGCAAGATGCTCGCCGGGACATTCTATCGCACGCCGTGGTGGAACGGCCGCACACGCTATCCCTATATGGACAAGGCGGCATACGCTGTCACCCGCTTCGTGCCGGGCACAGAACAACGGGGCGGCACTGACCGCATCGACACCCTCAAGGCTGTCGTCGAACGTCAGAACATCGCAGTGTGGAACCAGAACTACGGCCTGTGGTACGACCGCCGCCGCGACGACCACGAACGCGTCAGCCGCACCGACGGCAATGTGTGGCCGCCATTCTTCGAGCAGGCGATAGCACGTTCGGGCGAAGGCACGGCATGGGACGGACTGTCGCTTTACGACCTCTCGCGCCTCAACACCTGGTATTTCCACCGCATCAACGCCCTCGCCGAGGCGGCGCCGGGTATGATAATGATCAACCAGCACTTCTTCCAGCACAACATCCTTGAGGCAGGCGCACACTGGGTTGACGCTCCTTGGCGTTCGCGCAACAACATCCAGTCGTGGGGAGAGAACAAGGGTAAGGGCACACAGTTCCTCGAACCCGTGCCGTTCACGGGCGACAAGCGCATCTTCACCGCCGACCTCTTCTACGACACAAGCAACGCCGGACGCGCCGACATCTACCGCCAGTATATCTGGAACGTGCTCGACGCCACCGCCGACGCACGGAACATCTTCCATTCAGTCAGCGAAGAATACACCGGGCCGGCACATTTCGTAGAGTTCTGGCTGCGTTGCATCGACGAATGGCAGACACTTCGCCACCGCAAGGCCAACGTAGTGCTCAACGCTACGCTTGACGTCACGACAGCCGTCATGCAGCAGCCGTCGCTTGCAATGCTCGTCGATGTAGTGGAGATAGAGCAGTGGTATCGTCACGGCGGCAAGCTCTACGCCCCCGAAGGCGGCAAGAACCTCGCCCCACGCCAGCATCTGCGTCTCACACGCACAGGCAACCCGGACTTCAGCGACATCTACACCACTGTGCGCGACGCCGTCACAGCCTTTCCCGGCAAAGCCGTACTGTACTATGCCAAAGCCTTCGACCGCCATCCCTGGGCTGTCGTCATGGCAGGCGGCTCATGCCCTTCGCTCGTCCTGAGAGACACGCGCCTCGCCGAGGCACTGCCACTGATGCGTCCCGCAGGAGAGAAAGACGGCGTATATACTATGGAAGGCGACAACGCCACGCTCATCATGAACAATTCAGAGACAGCCGTCCCTCTCCCCGCCCGTGCCAAGGCATTTGCCGTGAACCAGAAAGACGGCTCGCTGAACCCTCTGAAAGGCGACGCTATTGCCCCTGCAACCCTCGCTATTCTGTTCAAGAAACGCTGAAAAGTTGTCCATAAAGTCACACATAACACTTTTTAACTCACAGAAAGAGGTGTATTCGAGATAAAATTAATAATTTTGTCAAGGAATAGAATACACCTCTTTCTTTATAGAAGGCGACCGCTGTTTCATACCTTTCCTGTCACGACTTTGTTTAACCGTTTACAGAAACCACTATTATGAGAATACTTAAACAACCCAAGAAGGCTTATCAAGCCCCCTACATACAATGCTTCCACCACATCACGGTGGAGCAGATTCTTGGGACTTCTGTATCGGGCAGCGCAACAGGTCCTGAAACTGGTGAAGGTGTTGGTATGCCGACAACCAAACAAACCTAGTTCTTCTTCGACGAGGACGAGGAAGAAGAGGAGGAGGACGGCTACTACTGGTAGGTATGTCGTACAAAAGATAACGTCAAATCAATTAAGTTATAGTACATCACACACACTGCATACACGCGTCCCGCAGGGTTCAACAGACCTTGCGGGATTTTTTTGTCTCGTCGGCGGGAGGGTTATGTGCTTTGAGAAGCGGCGGAAGGAGGGAGAAGGCGGATGACACCAAGAGACAACAAAGAAGTGTCTTCATGACGTTTTGCCAAGATATAGCACGATGTTGTGACATTTTGTTTTGCAGGTGTTTTAACATTTTCTTTTATTGTTGTCCGATAAACGTAAAAAGTCGGTTTGAACCCATTGCAGTTCAATGAATTCAAACAAAAATATGGATTCCAAGCCCTCATGCGCGTATGT
>SFIS01000122.1 GCA_004555245.1 Bacteroidales bacterium | reverse complement strand
GAGATTAACAACATCTGCATAAATCAACGAATTTGAATTTATTAACTAAATATATTTTGAAAATTTCATAGGAAGCACATCAAACTGTACACCATAGTTGTTAACTGGCAAATACAGGCAAGGCGGCAGTCAAGAACAAAAGGTGTGATCGGCAGTCTTACATTCACATCGTTTAACAGTTTTTCCAACATAGAAAATCAACGGGTTTTCATCGGTTTTTCATTGCCGGAACGTCAATCCAAGTGAACGGCAGCCCAAGATTTGCTCTCACGGAAGGCAAAAAACGGCGTTTTTCAACTCAAAGTTGACTGTTTGGCATGTCAAAACTGACTATCTTGCAGCCTCACTTTGACTATCTTGCAGCCCAACATAGACTATCTTGCAGCCTCACTTTGACTATCTTGGGATTTCAGAAAGACATCGCCGCTACAACGGATTGCGCAATCAGCTGCAATACAATACATTACGGAAAATCAGAAATCTGGCGCGCAGAAACGTCTCCCGGTTGTCCGGTGCGCAAATATCGGCTGAATTTTAGTTAGGAGATGTATAGTTTTCTTAAATTATGTATATTCTTCAGCATTGTAAAAATATAATCCTAACTTTGCAAAGAGAAAAATCAAACCCGACAAAAACAAAGAGTTATGAGAAAATTAGCAAAGACATTAGTCGTGATCATCATCCTGCTCGCCGTAGTAGCAGTGGCAGTGGCATTCCTCACCGCACCTATGGGCAAACGCTACGTCAACTCGCACGGCGAAGAACTGATAGGGCGCAAGGTGAACATCGGGGATTTCAGGTTCAACATCCTCACCGGCAACGCCACGCTCGGAAATGTCACCATCTACGAGAAAAACGGGACAGACACCTTCATGGAGGTGGACGACCTGAGCCTCAACTTCTCGCTCATGAAACTCATCACGGGCGACATACACATCGACGGAATACATATCGACGACGCAAAGATGAACATCGTCCAGCGAGACACAACATACAACTACGACGACCT
This sequence comes from Bacteroidales bacterium, assembly GCA_004555245.1. Classification (GTDB taxonomy): domain Bacteria; phylum Bacteroidota; class Bacteroidia; order Bacteroidales; family Bacteroidaceae; genus Prevotella. The sequence goes on along the minus strand of SFIS01000122.1, from coordinate 2,228 downwards.
CGTGGCATACATGTCGGAAGGCGAATCCAGCGAATACTCCATCGGCAAACTGCGCATGAGCAGCATTGAGATACACTACAAGGACATGAGCTTCCCGTCGGTGCCATTCGCCTACACCATACACGACATGCAGGTGAAGGCCGACGACTTCACCACATCGGGAAAGAACCACATCTACGTCTCTGCCGACCTCGGCAACGGCGGAGAGGTAACAGTGGAATATCACGGCGCACTCGCCGACCAGAACAACATAGAGACGAAGGTGGAGCTCGAGGACGTGAACCTCGCCGATTTCTCGCCACTCTTCATACAGATGTTCGGACGCGAGATAAAAGGCGGAGAACTGCAGATGAAATCCGACATCAGGATTGTTGACGGAGAGATGCAGGGCACGAACAAAATCATCATCGACGACGTCGAGGTGGAGAAGGTGAAGGGACTGGCGTTCAAGCCGGAGTTCAGAAGCCTGCCGCTGAAGACATGCCTGTACTTCATCACTGACCGCGACGGCAAATGCGAACTCGACATACCCGTCTCCGGCAACCGCCACAACCCGAAGTTCTCATACAAACGCACACTCATGCGAGCCTTCGGACGAGCTCTCGGCAAAGCAATCCTCGGAAAGAAGAAGGCGGAAGACACAGCCGAAGAAGAGTGATCGCTGCCACAACCGACTCACGAGATGCGAAGGCGCACCCACAGCCAGCGGGGCACAAGAGACCACAACATGACAAGCAGACGATAGAACGCATCGATCGTGACGACAGACCTGCCCCTCTCCACTGCACGGACAATAGTCTGCGCGACACGGTGCGCATCCAGCTGCATCGGGAAATTGCTGCCCTCTATCAGCGGAGTGCGCACAAAGCCGGGGCGGATGTCGGTAAACGAGATGTGGCGAAGGCGCGCAATGGCGGTGAGCTGCTGCAACGCCTCGAGATAGTTGCTCGTGAAACGCTTCGAGGCGCTATATGCCGGAGAAGCACCCAACCCTTTCGTGCGCGCTATGGAACTGATGACAGCGATGCGGACAGGACTGTCGGGCTGCGTGCGGAAGCGGTTGAAGACATGCCCCACCATGCGCGCCATGCCCTCACAGTTTGTCTCTATCGTAGCCAGCTCGCGCTCCATGTCGAGACCGACATTCTGCCAGCCGACGCCAGAGCTGTGGAAATACAGGTCAATACCGCCCATCTCGTCTATCAGACGGTCGAGGGCGGCGGTGGCACTCGCCTCGGTGACATCAGCCACACACATCGCCACGATATTCGGATGGCCGGACACGAGCTCCTCCAGCACCTCCCTACGCCGGCCGCCCACGCCCACCGTCCATCCCTTCTCTGCCAGCACAAGAGCCACCTCACGCCCCAAGCCAGAAGTGGCACCCATCACAACGGCACGTTTTTTCATTTCCTTCATTTTTCCATTTTTTCAATCACCCCGCAAAGTTAAGCATTTTTCCCGAGAGAAAAGAACATCACGGCAAAAATAACAACAACCGGGACAAGCCGGACAGCATATACAACACCGGCTGCTGTACGTATCCCCACTGTTGTCGGAAGACAAACCGTCAGCTTCACTCCACTCCCGCTACCAGCAAAAAAATGTTTTTTCTTTGGCGTTTTGGCAGAAAATACGTAATTTTGCATTGAAAATCAAATCATTTCTGAAAATGAATACACTTACACGAGAAGAAGCCATGCGCAGATTTATGGCAGCCAAGCAAAAAAAGCAGGCTTGTGTAGAACGCATGACAAAAGAATTGTCATCAATATGTGAACAACGCACAGGAAAAAAAATTGAAGAGGTGTTCGTTTTATGATACTTTCCATTGATGACATTAACGGCAGTTCACCTTATAAGGTAGAATATGCCGAGAACAAGGCTTTCGTCATATTCAAGACCGATTATGATGTCCATTATCTTGTAGGTTTTGAATATGACGATAGTTCTTTCGACTTTGCTACTTATCAATTGGTAATAATCAACTCAAACAACAAGAAATCTCCAAGAGACCCGAAAGTAAAAGATACAATTACATCAATTGTTGAAGCTTTTTTCTCAGAGAATGAAAATGTATTGTTATATATTTGTGAAACTGGCGATGCGAAACAAGCAATGAGAAGCAGGCTATTAGTAGTAAGATTCGGGATTACATGGATCCTCTGCCAGAGGTGGAGATGATTCCCCATGATATAGATGGTTTACATATCTTACAACTAAAAGTC
>SFIS01000058.1 GCA_004555245.1 Bacteroidales bacterium | reverse complement strand
TGCCATCTCATGAAGAGGGAGAAGCCGTTTCATACGTCCAAGTTCGCTGTTTTCAAACGTAACTCGAAATAAATCATAAAAATCGAACCCTTCGAACGGAATTCGCTTGCTTATTCCAGAAAAATGTTGTACCTTTGCCATCGTATCACTTTTGTGATCCCCCCAATTTGTCACTTTCTGAGGGTGATTGGGGGATTTTTATTATCATCTACAAAGGTACAAAATTTCTATCACATTGAGAAATAGATAGTTATAAATAATATTAAAATTTAACGACACTCCCTAGGTTATTTTGGTAATTATACAAGATTAGGGAATTCTTGTTGGTTTACCAATATTGAACATGGAAGAAGACATCAACCATTAAGGTTAATGACAGAAGCAGAGAATATTAGGTTTAGTAAACATAAGGAAATAAAAGGCAGAGGATATACGAAATATGATAACTATGATGCCATTGAAGTGAATTATTATGATGCAATTCCATCAGATTATGATGGTATAATGGGAGTGTCTGTCACATACCTTGACAAATATTGCCCTGAGCAGTTTGAAATAGTTGGTATTACCAAAACTTGGTATGGAATGGCGAATAAAGTATATCCCAAACAGACGCAAGTTGACAAAAAGGGTAAGAAAAGTGAGGTGACAAAGCTCAATGATGGTGCTGTCATTGAAATAGATGGACCATTAGAAGATGAAACTTATTATATTGTAGATGGTAAATACTATAAACAAATGTATGCAAGAGTATTAATCCGTAAAAGAAAATAGTCTATGGAAACAACATTGCAGATATATACCGTTAAGCAAATATGTGAAGGTTTTACATATAGCGAAACAGATAATAAGGGGTTGTATGGGTTGGCAGGAACTTTGACTATACAGCCAGAATATCAGCGAAATTATCTTTATTCGGAAAACGGAGGAAAGAATGAAGTGGCAGTTGTTGACTCTGTTGTCAAGAAATATCCTTTAGGATTGCTTTATTTCAATAAGACAAAGGACGGACGACTTGAAGTGCTCGACGGTCAGCAGAGAATAACAAGTCTTGGACGGTTCTGTACCGGAAAATTCTCCTATATGCTGAATGGCATACCTTATAAGTTTGCCTCATTGCCGACAGACTTACGTGAGAGAATTGAGAACACTCAATTGCTTGCTTATATCTGCGAAGGAGAGGAATCGGAGATAAAGGAATGGTTTAAGATAATCAATATAGGTGGTGTTAAGATTAACCCACAAGAAGAATTGAATGCTGTTTATTCTGGCCCATTTGTCTCTGCTGCTCGCCATGAGTTTAGCAATAAGGATGATTCTCGAGTGCAGAAATGGGGAGCTTATATCTCCGGTTCTGCCAACAGGCAGGACTTCCTGCAAGAAGCACTCAAATGGGTAAGCAATGGGCATATTGAGGACTATATGCAGGAACATCGTTGGGACACGAATATCAAGGAACTGCAAAGCCACTTCAACGATGTCATCAATTGGATTGAAAGCATCTTTGACGAGGTATATCCGCAGATGAAAGGCTTGAAGTGGGGAGAACTATACAATTGTTTCCACAAGAATCCGTACAATCATACAGAGGTTTCTCAAAAGGTGAAAGACTTGCTTCGTGACCATTGTGTGCAAGACCGCAAAAATGTATTTGAGTATGTCCTTGGCGGTTGCACTGATCCAAAACTCTTAAACATACGTGTATTTGAGGAGTCAACAAAGCTCCGAGTGTATGAACGACAAACCAATAAAGCCAAAGCAGATGGTATAAGCAATTGCCCATTATGCGCCATAGGTCATGATGCCAACAGGCAAAAGATATGGAAATTGGCAGAAATGGATGCCGACCATGTAGAAGCATGGAGCAAAGGCGGAGCTACAGACGAAAGCAACTGCCAGATGCTTTGCAAGACACATAATAGGGCAAAAGGAAATAAGTAACAAAACCGCTTTTATGTCTGCAAGGATACAAAAAAATCCGTTACTTCCAACAGAAGTAGCGGATTTTTTTGTTCTATGCCTGTTTTCCTTGCGTCAGAAGCCCTTCATGCCGACAAGCCGGTGCTGCCGTGGTTGTGAACCGGCGTGAAGAGAAAGATGCGGCGGAGGGTCAGAAGTTCTGTTTCGCCGATTTCAGTATTGGTTCGCACGAGAGGCCTATGCCGAGTTTCTTGAAGATGCGTTTATCGACATCGCTCACCATGACGGTGATGTGAACCTGACATCCGCGCAGGTTGGGCAGCTGCCGCAATGCCGCGGCGCAGTTGCTGTCGGTGTCGCTGAGCACGGAGAGCGCGACGAGAACCTCGTCAGTGTGCAGCCTCGGGTTGCGGCTTCCGAGATAGCACGTCTTTGTCTTCTGAATCGGTTCTATCATGCTTTGCGGTATGAGTTTCACGTCGTGGTCGATGCCGGCGAGGTGTTTCATGGCGTTGAGGAGCAGGGCGGCAGAGCATCCGAGCAGCGGTCCGGACTGTGAGGTGATGATGGTGCCGTCAGAGAGCTCTATGGCTGCCGACGTGTGTCCGCATTCTTTTGCGCGTTGTTTTGCGGCGATGGTGGTGCGCCGTGTGTCGGTTGTGATGTATGCCTGTGTGAAGAGCAGCTGTATCTTGTTTATCTCGTCCTGGTTGTCGGCACCTTCGGCGCGTTTGTTGAGGGCGTCGTAGTATCTGCGCACTATCTCCTCGCGTGCGGCGGCACAGCATACGCTGTCGTCGCTGATGCAGAAGCCTACCATGTTGACGCCCATGTCTGTCGGCGACTTGTACGGATTCTCTCCGTAGATGCCTTCGAAGAGAGCGTTGAGGACGGGGAAGATCTCGATGTCGCGGTTGTAGTTGATGGCTGCCTTGCCGTAGGCTTCGTAGTGGAAGGGGTCGATCATGTTGACGTCGTTGAGGTCTGCCGTCGCCGCTTCGTAGGCTATGTTGACCGGATGTTTCAGCGGGAGGTTCCATACGGGGAAGGTCTCGAACTTGGCGTAGCCCGCCCTTATGCCGCGTTTGTGCTCGTTGTAGAGCTGCGAGAGGCACACCGCCATCTTTCCCGAGCCGGGTCCGGGTGCTGTCACGATGACCAAGGGGCGCTCGGTGACGACATAGTCGTTTTTCCCGAATCCGTCGTCAGATGCGATGAGTTTGACGTTGTGCGGGTAGCCGTCGATGAGATAGTGTATGAAAGTCTTTATGCCCATATTGCCGAGCCGTTGTCGGAAGGCGTCGGCAGACGGCTGTCCGTTGTAGTGTGTGATGACGACGGAGCCGACAAAGAACCCTCTGCCTTGGAACTCGGAGCGCAGGCGCAGCGTGTCTTCGTCGTAGGTGATGCCGAGGTCGGCGCGAACCTTGTTTTTCTCGATGTCTTCGGCGCTGATGACTATGACTATCTCTATCGTGTCGGAGAGCTGGGACAGCATGCGCAGTTTGGAATCCGGCTGGAAGCCGGGCAGGACGCGGGTAGCGTGATGGTCGTCGAAGAGTTTGCCGCCGAGTTCAAGATATAGTTTCCCGTCGAAGCGCGCGATGCGTTCGCGGATGTGTTGCGACTGTATGCGACAGTATTTGTCGTTGTCGAATCCTATTTTCATATATTTGGTTGTTTTTGGTTTTATTTCTTTTTACGACAACACAGACAACGGAAACAACAGGGGGCGAAGGCAGCGGCTGATGTCACGAGGTGACATACAACGGGGACAACGGTTTGTTGTTTGCGCGGCCGTCTGCGTTGTCTCTGTGTCGTTGGGTTGTTGTTGCCGGTTTTGACAGAGATATCTACAGGAATCTGTATGTCACACCCTTTGCGGCGGCCTTCACTTCTTCCGGTGTACCGCAGGCTACAAGGGTGCCGCCTCCCGCTCCGCCTTCGGGTCCCATGTCGATGATATAGTCTGCAAGGCTTATGACGTCGAGGTTGTGTTCGATGATGATGACGGTGTTGCCCCTATCGACGATGCGCTGTATGACGGCCATCAGGATGCGTATGTCTTCAAAATGCAGTCCTGTCGTCGGCTCATCGAGGATATACACAGTTTTCCCCGTGTCGCGTTTCGACAATTCCGCCGCAAGCTTCACTCTCTGGCTCTCTCCTCCTGACAGAGTGGTGGCGGGCTGTCCGAGTTTGATGTATCCCAGTCCGACATCCTGCAGCGTCTTTATCTTGCCGAGTATTGACGGCACGTTCTCGAAGAGTTCGACGGCCTGGTTGACGGTCATGTCGAGGACGTCTCCGACCGACTTGCCCTTGTATCTCACTTCGAGAGTCTCGCGGTTGTAGCGTTTGCCGTGGCATGCTTCGCAGGGCACGGTGACGTCGGGCAGGAAGTTCATCTCTATGTTCTTGTATCCGTTGCCTCCGCACACCTCGCAGCGTCCGCCTCTTACGTTGAACGAGAAGCGCCCCGGCTTGTATCCCCTTATCTTCGCCTCGGGCAGCTGCACGAAGAGCGAGCGTATGTCGGAGAACACGCCCGAGTAGGTGGCGGGATTTGAACGCGGCGTGCGTCCGATGGGCGACTGATCGACGGTGACCACCTTGTCGATATGCTCGATGCCGCTGATGCTGTCGTAGGGCAGGGGCTGTTTCAGCGAGCGGTAGAAATGCTGTGACAGCAGGGGCTGCAGCGTCTCGTTGACAAGGGTTGACTTCCCCGAGCCGGAGACGCCGGTGACAACCGTCAGCGTGCCGAGCGGGAAAGCCACATCGACAGACTTGAGGTTGTTGCCGCGTGCGCCGCGCAGCACGAGGTGTTTGCCGTTGCCTTTGCGGCGTGTGTCCGGCAGGGGTATGGTGCGTTTTCCGGAGAGATACTGCGCCGTGAGCGTGTCGCGTCTCATCATCTCCTGCGGCGTGCCCTGGAAGACGACCTCTCCTCCGCGTCGTCCGGCAAGAGGTCCGATATCCACGATATAGTCTGCTGCAAGCATCATGTCTCGGTCGTGTTCTACCACGATGACGGTGTTGCCGAGGTCGCGCAGCGACTTTAGTGATGCTATGAGGCGGTCGTTGTCCCGCTGGTGAAGGCCGATGGAGGGTTCGTCGAGGATATACAGCACATTGACGAGTTGCGAGCCGATCTGTGTAGCGAGGCGGATGCGCTGGCTCTCTCCTCCTGACAGCGAGGCTGAGGGACGTGAGAGGGAGAGATAGTGCAGCCCCACATCGAGGAGGAAGCCGAGGCGCGTGCCGATCTCTTTCAGTATCTCTGCGGCTATGGCGCGCCGGCTCTCGTCGAGATGTTGCGGCAGGTCTGTCACCCACGATTTCAGGTCGGAGAGGTCCATGGCCGACACTTCAGAGATGTCTTTGCCCGCCAGACGGTAGGAGAGGGCCTCGCGTGTCAGGCGTCTGCCTTTGCATTCGGGACATTCGCAGAGGTTCAGAAACTGTTCTGCCCATTTCTGTCCTGCCGCCGTGTCGTCGTCTTCTATGATGTTGCGCAGGTATTTCATCACGCCCTGATAGTCGGTGAAATAGTCTGACGACGTCTTCACGAGCTCTTTTGCGATGCGCACGTCAGCCAGCCTGCCGTACAGCACCTCGTGCAGCGCTTCGCCGGGAATGTCGGCGACAGGTGTCTTGAGCGAGCATCCGTGGTCGGAGAGGATGGCATCTATCTGCCAGAAGATGAGTTCTCTCTTGTATTTCCCCAGAGGGACGATTGCCCCGTCGTGTATGGAGAGCGAGTTGTCGGGTATGACTTTCGTGATGTCAATCTCATTGACGTAGCCAAGCCCGTTGCATCTCGGGCATGCGCCTTCGGGCGAGTTGAACGAGAAGATGTTTGGTGCAGGGTCTTTGTACGCCATTCCGGTTGTCGGGCACATCAGTCGTTTCGAGTAGTATTTCGCGTCTCCGTTGTCTTTGTCGAGAATCATGACGAGGCCGTCGCCTTGTTTCATTGCGGTTGCAACGGTTGACTGCAGTCGTGCGGTGTCGTTTGCCCTGACGGCGAGCTTGTCTATCACCACTTCGATGTTGTGGTTCTTGTAGCGGTCGGTCTTCAGTCCTTCTGTCAGTTCGGTTATCTCTCCGTCGATGCGTACGTAGAGATAGCCCTTGCGCCTCATCTGGTCGAAGAGTTCTCTGTAGTGTCCCTTCCTGTTGCGCACGAGCGGGGCGAGGATGTATATGCGGCGGTCGGCGTATGCGGTGAGGATGAGGTTGAGGATTTTCTCTTCTGTATATCTCACCATCTTCTCTCCCGTCCGCCACGAGTAGGCTTCTCCGGCGCGGGCGTAGAGCAGACGGAGGAAGTCGTAGATTTCCGTCTGTGTCCCTACGGTAGAGCGCGGGTTCTTGTTGGTTGTCTTCTGCTCGATGCTTATGACGGGCGAGAGCCCTGAGATTTTGTCAACGTCGGGACGTTCGAGTCCGCCGAGGAAGTTGCGTGCGTAGGCAGAGAATGTCTCGATATACCGGCGTTGGCCTTCGGCGTAGATGGTGTCGAAAGCCAGCGACGACTTTCCGGAGCCCGACAGCCCGGTGATGACGGTCAGCGAGTTGCGGGGGATGGCAACGTCGATGTTCTTGAGGTTGTGGACACGCGCGCCGAGCACGTTTATCATATTCTCCATTGTTGAAAGTAAAGGGTGGTTCACGTTTCGCAAGACGACAACTTGCGAACAGCTGACGAGTTGGCTGGTTTACAGGGGCGGGGCTTGGGCCGATGCCGTTGCTTTGGCAACAGGAGTTGCGGCGGGAGTTGCGGCAGGGTGACAGGTGCAGCAGGGTGAGAGGTCAGGTGCCGCCTGCCGTTTCTTTGTATCCCCTGAGCAGATTGACGTCCCGCTTTATGTTGTATTTTATACCGTCGGCACCGCGGGCCTTCACTAAGCAGTAATAGACGCCGTCTTTCACCGGCTTGCCGTTGTGCGTGCCGTCCCATCCGCCTGCGGGGTTGTCCCACTCGAACAGTTTCTGTCCCCACCGGTTGAAGATGACGGCATGAAACTCTACTATCGACTGCCATCCCGTCTTTGCCTGATAGACATCGTTGATGCCGTCGCCGTTAGGGGAGAATGCGTTGGGCATCTCGAGTTTCGACGACGCTATGCTGCAGGTGAAGGGCGTGAGCTCCGTTGCCCAATACTCTTCGCCATAGACAATAGAATCCGTGCCGTTGGTGAACGTGGCATAGCACACAATCTGTGTCGTGCCGTAGTCGTTGAAGGTGACTTCCGTATCAGCCTCATAGCGTATGAGCCATGGCTGCTGCTCCCCCTCGCGCGTGAACCGCCACTCGTAGTTTGCGCTCCATCCGTCTGTGAACGACGGGTTGGCGCGGAACACGCCGACAATAGGGGCGGAGCCGGACATGCTCTCTGTCTCCTCCGTGCTGCCGTCGGATGTGGTGTATGTCGCGGTGGGAGAGATGGCGGGCAGTTCAGACTGGGCATTGCAGCAGACTGACAATGCCAGGAAAAGGGAAGAAATGAGGATGCAATGTATATAATAGTTCATTTTATTCTAAAAATATGTGCAAAATTAGCAAAAAGAATTGGTTAATCAAAGATATTTCACTAATTTTGCAAACAAATTAACCCAATTTGCCATCAAAGCATCAGAAAGAGGCTTGCCGTGCCCTGCAAATGCCTGTAGGCTGAAGACACTGCACGCCTCTCACTTTCCTGGCGAAATCCAGAACAGACAATGACAACCCTATTGTTGAAAATTAAAGACGGGCTGAGCCTGCCTGCCCGGATTGCCGGCAGGAGCCGCCTGACGTATGTGCTGCCAATGCTTTGTGTCGTATGTCTCTTTGCGGCGGGAGAATGCCGTGCCCAGAAGATTCTGTCTGTCCACAAGGCGAAGAAACAGGAGACCATCTTCGGAATAGCAAAAGACTACGGCGTGACGATAGACGAGTTGCGTAATGCCAATCCGGCAATGCGCGAGCCGGACTTCGTGCTGAAGAAGGGTATGCTCGTCAACATACCCGAGCACCTCGAATCTGCCGGCACACCGCCGGGCGCCCCGCCCCGGACACCGTCGCCCCAGACGCCTCCGGCAACCGCCAACGGGATGTCTGACGCCGCCGAACGCGAGAGACGCCTGCAGCAGGGATACGTCACGATAGGAGTGATGCTGCCCCTGCATGACATCAACGGCGACGGGCTGCGTATGGCGGAATACTACCGCGGAATGCTGCTTGCCGTCAGCGAACTGAAAAATGAGGGCTACAGCATCACCGTCAATGCGTGGAACGTCGCTGAGGGCGATGACATCAGGAAGGTCCTGGGCGACAAGAACGCCGCGAAATGCAACGTCATCTTCGGCCCGCTCTATACGGCACAGGTGAGAGGACTGGCTGACTTCTGTATGTCCAACAACATCCCGATGGTCATCCCCTTCTCAATCAGCGGAAACGACGTGCAGAACTGTCCGCAGATATACCAGGTGTACCAGACACCAGCCGACCTCACGGCGGCGGCGATAGAACAGTTCATGCAGCGTTTCGTCAACACATATCCCGTCTTCATCGACTGCAACGACCAAACGTCGAAGAAGGGGGACTTCACTTTCGGACTGCGCAAACGCCTCGAGGCGAAAGGGCTGGAGTACAGCATAACGAACCTGAACAGCGGGGACGAGACCTTCGCCAAGGCTTTCCGCACCGGCAGGCGAAACATGGTCATACTCAATACAGGACGTTCGCCCGAACTGGGACAGGTGTTGAAGAAACTTGACACCCTCACCGCAAACAATCCGGCGATGAAAATCTCGATGTTCGGCTACAACGAATGGTTCCTATATACACAGGTGTATGGAGAGAAGTTCAGACAGTATGACACCTATATCCCGTCAACCTACGACTACGACCCATCCTCCATGCGCCTGAAGCGCATCGAGCGGGACTATCTTGCGAACTTCGGCGGAGCAGTGCAGTATGCCCTCCCGTGCTTTGCACTCACAGGCTACGACCATGCCATGTTCTTCATCAAAGGCCTGAAGAAATACGGGAAGAGCTTCCGCGGCATGCCGTCCGAGAAATGTCATACACCGGTGCAGACACCTTTAGTGTTCGGGCGAGTAGGCAACGGAGGCTATCAGAACAAGGCGTTCATGCTCGTGCATTTCTCAGGGAAATGAGACGGCGGCGGGCGTGACAGCGGAGGCGGCTCCCGTGACTCGACGTAGCAGACTTTATGTCAACACAAAGAAGAACAATGAGACTAAGGAAACTATACACCACACTCTTACTATGCCTGACGGCTAATGCGCTGAACGCACAGGTGGGCAGCTTCAGAAACGACCTGGCGATAGGCTTCAACGGAGGCTATCAGCTCAACAGCATCGCTTTCGTGCCAAAAGTGCCGCAGTCCATGCTTGGCGGACTGACGGGCGGACTGACCGCACGATACGTCTGCGAGAAATATTTCAATATGATTTGCGCCGTGCAGGTGGAGCTGAACTATGCCGAGGCAGGATGGAAAGAAAGCATACTCAGCGTGAACGACGAGCCGTGCATCAACAACCAGACGGGCGAGGCGGAGCAATACAGCCGCACCATCAGCTATGTCCAGATGCCGCTGCTGGCACACCTCGGCTTCGGAAGAGAAGTCTCGGGCATGAAATTCTTCATCAACCTCGGACCGCAGTTCGGACTGAAACTCTCAGAGAAGACACAGACCAACTTCACCGCAAAGAACGCCTACGACACCAACCCCGACCGCGTGAGCAGTGTCATCGCACAGGACACGATGGCTGTCGAGAACAACTTCGACTTCGGCATCACGGCCGGCTTGGGCATGGAGATGTCAATGAAACGGGCAGGACACATCCTGCTCGAAGCCCGTTACTACTACGGGCTCGGCAATATCTACCACGACACGAAGGCCGACTATTTCGCCCGCTCGAACCACAACAGCATCGTGTTCAAGATGTCCTACCTCTTTGACATTGTCAGAACGAAAAACGCAAAACGCAAATGAAACAGTATTTAGACCTCCTGCGACGCATAAAGACTGAGGGCGTAGTGAAGACCGACCGCACGGGTACGGGCACGAAATCAGTCTTCGGGCATCAGATGCGCTTCAATCTCGACGACGGCTTCCCTCTCCTCACGACAAAGAAACTGCATCTGAAAAGCATCATCCACGAACTGCTGTGGTTTCTGAGCGGCTCGACAAACATCAGATACCTGCAGGACAACGGCGTGAGGATATGGAACGAATGGGCTGACGAGAACGGCGAGCTTGGCCCCGTCTATGGACACCAGTGGCGGTCGTGGCCCGCACCCGGCGGCGGACACATCGACCAGATACAGCAGATTATCGACCAGATACGCCATACACCCGATTCCAGACGCATCATCTGCAGCGCATGGAATGTCGCCGAGGTGTCGCAGATGGCACTGCCGCCATGCCACTGCCTGTTCCAGTTCTATGTCGCCGGGGACAGACTGTCGCTGCAGCTCTACCAACGCTCTGCCGACACTTTCCTCGGCGTGCCCTTCAACATCGCCTCTTATGCGCTGCTGCTGATGATGACGGCACAGGTGTGCGGACTAAAACCCGGAGACTTCATCCACACAACAGGCGACACACACCTCTATCTCAACCATCTCGAACAGGCAGACACGCAGCTGCAACGCACGCCGCGCCCCCTGCCGAGGATGTTGATAAACGAGGATGTGAAGGACTTGTTCGCCTTCAGATACGAAGATTTCCGGCTCGTGGACTACGACCCGTGGCCGCATATCAAAGCGGAGGTGTCAGTGTGAAAGTGCTTTACGTGCCTTTCAAACGCCTCTGCTGTTGCAGCGTGATGCCCGTAATGCATACAATCATAATAGAAAACAACAACAACTTTCAATCAAAAAAACACTATGTCAAAAGACTTTTCGCAATTCACTGTCCTCGCAGTCGATGATGTGCCTCTCAATCTGCTGCTCGTAGAGAAGATGCTGAGCAGATACAAGTTCAGGGTGAAGAAAGCCAACAGCGGCAGCGAAGCCTTGGAGATGATAAAAGAAGAGCTGCCTTCAGTGGTGTTGCTCGACCTCCTCATGCCCAACATGGACGGCTACGAGGTGCTCGCCAGACTGCGCGCTGATTCGCAGACAAAAGACCTCCCCGTCATCATCCTTACTGCCCTCAATTCAGATGCCGACATCATACGCGGCTTCAAGGCTGGCGCAAATGATTTCATCACGAAACCGATTATAATGGACAAGCTCGTAAAGAGCATAGAGAAGCAGCTGGAAAAGCGCGGCGGCGAATAATGCCGGCACCCGGTCTTCCGCCTGCGGCTTTCCCGGACATATAACGTGTGCAGCGGTTTGACGCTCATCCTCAAGCTGACATCAATACATACTGAAGTATGATGTCGGCCTGCGGAAAGTCAAACCGCTGCACATTTTTTTATTGTCGGCGGCCCGGACACGCCGCCGTTAGTCATTCGCTCACCTCGAGCACAACGATAGACTTTGCCGGCATGGTAACCTTCAGCAGCCCGTTCTTTATCTTCGCCTTGCTGAAAGTGGCGGTCGTCACTCTTTCCGGGTGGTCGAAATCGTTGTATGCGTCAATGCGTGATGCAGTGAGAATCCTCCCCGTCACGCTGCGTGCCCTGACCCCTCCGAGCTTCACGTCTATGTCTTGCTGCTTGTCGAGACAGACGTTCGCCAGTGCTATGTAAATCTTTCCGTCTTTCTTCGCCGCCGATGCCGAGACCATCGGCACACTTGTCTTGTTGTCCTGGGCAAACGGCTTAGTGTAGTCGTCGCGCACGTCCCTGCTGTCACACTTCACGGACGTAGGCAGCGCTGTGGCGTCCTGGAACACCTTGTACATGTGGAAGACATGATATGTCGGCGTCAGCACCATGTGACCCTTGCCCTTCTGGTCAGTGAGAATCATCGATTGCAGCACGTTCACCATCTGTGCGATGTTTGCCATCTTCACACGGTCGGTGTGCTTGTGGAAGACGTTGAGCGTGAGGGCGGCGGCGAAAGCGTCGCGCATCGTGTTCTGCTGGTAGAGATGCCCGGGGTTGGTACCCGGTTCCACGTCCCACCAGTTGCCCCATTCGTCCACTAAAAGCCCGATGCTCTTCTGCGGGTCTTTTATGCTCATCACAGAATCGTGCATCTGTATCAGGCGGTCCATGTGCAGGCAGCGTCCCATGGTCCAGTAGAAATCCTCGTCGTTGAATACCGTAGCCTGTCCCTTCGGCCCGTCCCATGTCGTGACGGTGTAGAAATGCAGCGAGCATCCCGGCATCATGCGCCCCACGTTGTCCATCAGCACGCGTGTCCAGTTCGTGTCGCCGTTGTTGGCTCCGGAGGCCACGCGGTAGAGCCTGTTGCCGTCATAGTCGCGGCAGTAGGTGGCATAACGGCGGTAGAGGTCGGCATAATACTCCGGACGCATGTTTCCTCCGCATCCCCACGATTCGTTTCCTATGCCGAGATATTTCACCTTCCATGCCTTCTCCCTGCCGTTCTGGCGTCTCAGCCTTGCCATCGGCGTGTCGCCGTCAGAGGTCATGTACTCCACCCATCTCTGCATCTCCTCGACGCTTCCAGAGCCTACATTGGCAGAGACATAGGGCTCGCAGCCCAGCATCTCGCATAGGTTGAGAAACTCGTGGGTGCCGAAAGAGTTGTCTTCCACGGTGCCGCCCCAGTTGTTGTTGGACATCGTGGGGCGCGACGAACGCGGGCCGATGCCGTCCATCCAGTGATATTCGTCGGCGAAACAGCCGCCGGGCCAGCGCAATACAGGGACACTGAGCTCTTTCAGAGCATTGAAGACATCGAGGCGATAGCCGTCAATGTTGGGTATCTCCGAATCCGGACCTACCCAGAGACCGCCGTAGATGCACGAGCCGAGGTGTTCGGCAAACTGTCCGTAGATTTCCTTGTTGATTCTTGACGAAGGGGTTGAGACGTCGATCGTCACTTCTGCATCCTGTGCCTTGCCGGACAGTGCGACAAGCAATGATGCGAACAGGAGAATGTGTTTCTTCATAAAGGTTGTCGTTTTGTTATGTTGTGAGATATTTTTCGGTTGTGTTCTGACTGCTATATATAATATAAGGTGTAGGCAGGTCAGTGTCTTTCCGATTGTGTCGTGGACTTCATGTCTTTTATTTGTGCAAAGTTAAAAAAAAATTCCAATATCCTTGGTAAAATGGAAAAAAAAATATAGTTTTGCAAAAAATATGCAAATATACTATCAGAATCATTTATGATAAACTATGACTTGTCTGCGATAAAGGCAATACTGTTTGACGTTGACGGAGTGCTGAGCGCCTCTACTGTCCAGACCGATGCAGAGGGGATGCCTCTGCGCACGGTGAACATCAAAGACGGCTATGCCATACAGCTGGCGCGCAAGTGCGGAATGAGGATTGGCATCATCACCGGCGGCACTTCGGAGGCGATACGCGGCAGATACGAGAAACTGGGTGTGGAGGACATCTTCATGGGCTGCGCCGTGAAGATTGAGGTTTATGACGATTATCTGCGCCGTCATGGTCTGACAGACAAAGAGATACTGTATATGGGCGACGACATTCCCGACTATGAGGTGATGCGCCGTGCGGGATGTCCCTGCTGTCCGCGCGACGCGTGTCATGAGATTAGGGAGGCCAGTGTGTATGTCAGCCCCTTCGACGGCGGTCAGGGCTGCTGCCGCGATGTGATTGAGCAGGTGCTGCGGGCGCAGGGACATTGGCTGTCAGACAGGCGTGCCTTCGGCTGGTGAGCTTTTCTTTTGTTTCTTCTTTTACCGTTTCTGTCGATATGAAAAACATCCTTTTCTCCTTTCTCGTTCTTTTTTCGGCTCTCCCTGTGACAGCCGGCGAAATATTCGTCTCACCTTACGGCGACGATGCCGCCGACGGGACAAGAAGCTGTCCGTTGAAGACTGTGAGATGCGCCTTGCGTATGGCGCGCGAGTGGCGCAGGACTTCCGACCCCCGTTCTTTTGAAGACATCGTCATCCGCTTGTCATCCTCCGCGGTCTTCAGGCTTGACGAACCCCTCTTCCTGCGTCCGGAAGACAGCGGCACGGAAACAAGCAAGACTGTCATCACCACTGACGGCGAGGCAAAGGCGGTCATCTCCGGCGGCGTCGCACTGACAGACAAAGCCGTTGGCGCAGCTGTAGCGGAAGGAGACGGCAGGCACTCGTTCATCACTCTCGACCCTCCCCGCCATGGCGGTATGCCGCTATATACGCGGAGCCTTTGGGCCGACGGCACGAAACTCCACCTCGCGTCGCACGCCGGCGCGATGAAGATGGATGCCATCAAGGCCTTTGACGCCAAGGCGCGCACCATCACCGTTCCAGCCGGTGTCTTGCGGCGTTACAACATAACCGGTATCGCCGACGCGCCCCAGCTTGAGATGGTGGTACACCAGCGCTGGGCTATTGCCATCCTGCGCGTGGCAGACATACGGATAAACGGCGACGACGCCGTCCTCTCGTTCATGCAGCCCGAGAGCATGATAGAGTTTGAACACCCGTGGCCGCAGCCGGTTGTCGGTGGAGAACACGGCACGTCGTCGTTCGCCTTGCGCAACGCGCGGCAGTTTCTTGATGACGGCGACGAGTGGTGGCAGGACTATGCCACGGGAACGATAACGCTGCCTGTAAAGGCGGGGGGAGAGATTGTGGCACCGCGGCTCAGCTCGCTTGTCGTTGTCAGCGGCAGCGACTACGAAAGCGTACATGACATCATCTTCCGCAACATCAGTTTTGAACATTCGGCATGGAAACGCCCCTCGACAATGGGACATGTGACGTTGCAGGGCGGATTCCCGATAGTCGAGGCGTACAAACTTGTGGAGAACGAAGGCCTGCCATGGGCGAAGACCCTCGAGAACCAGGCGTGGACAGAACGTCCCGAAGCGGCGGTGAGCGTCAGCAGGGCACAGCGTGTGGATTTCGTGCAGTGCGCCTTCCGCCATCTCGCCGCCACCGCGCTCGACTATGCAGGCGCCTGCTCGGATGTCAGGATAGAGGAGAACGAGTTCCGCGACATCGGCGGCACTGCCATCCTCATAGGCTCCTTCGCCGAGGGCGCCACGGAGGTACACCGCCCCTTGGCATGGACCATTGGCGGGAAGGCAATGACCGAAGCCCGCGACCGATGCTACACGGAACGCTTCTCGGTCAGGGACAATGTCATCGACGACGCAACGAACGAGGACTGGGGGGCTGTCGGCATTGGCTGCGGCTTCGTTCGCGAGATGAACATCGAGGGCAACAGTGTCTCGAACGTGAACTATTCAGGCATCGCGATAGGGTGGGGGTGGACACCGGAAGATACGGGGATGCGAGACAACCGCATTGTCGGAAACCGTGTCTCGCAGTATGCGAAGATGCTGTATGACGCCGGTGGAATATACACCATGTCTAACCAGCCCCGGTCTGTCATACGCGACAATGATGTCTCTGCACCTTATCCCTCGCCCTATGCGACAAACCTGAGGGCATTCCCCATATACTTCGATGCCTGCACCGACGGCTTCACGGTTGAGCAAAACCGCCTCGGAACCAATGAGAGGCTGAAGGAGAAATACGGCTACAACACTCCCGGCCCCGCCATGAACATCGAAAAGTAGTGCATGCTGCCTTGTGTGAGAAAAACAAAAACATCATATTCCACTTATCAACCCATGCTTCAGATTCGTTGCAAGAACAACAACAAGACCATTGCCGTGCCGATAGGCAGCTCGCTGAAAGAAATCTTTCCGCTCTTCGGACTGGATTTCAAGTACGAGCCGGTGTCGGCAAAAGTGAATTACGCCTCGCAGGGACTAAAGTTCCGCCTTTACCAGAACAGGGACGTCGAGTATCTTGATGTCACGTCGTCGAGCGGAATGCGTGTCTATATCCGCTCGTTGTGCTTCGTGTTGTACAAGGCGGTGCAGGATGTCTTCCCCGGCTCGAAACTCTATATCGAGCACCCTATCTCGCAAGGCTACTACTGCAACTTCATGAAACCTGTCATCGACGGGCGCACGCGAGGGCTTACACCGCTTGAGATTGAGCAGGTGAGGCAGCGGATGGAGGAGATAGTGCGTCTCGACATGCCGTTCAAACGCTCTGAGGTGCCTACGGAAGACGCCATACGCATCTTCAAGGAGCAGGGCCTCATAGACAAGGTGAAACTGCTTGAGACATCCGGCAAGGTCTATACCGACTATTACGCCCTCGATGACACGATAGACTACTACTACGGCCCTTTAGTGCCTTCGACGGGCTATCTCAAGGTCTTCGGCCTCGAACCCTACGGCGACGGCATGCTGCTGCGTGTGCCGGACAAGCGCAACCCATCCCGGCTGTCGGAGAACATACCGCAGCCGATGACCTTCGACGTGTATAAGGAGCAGGTGAAATGGAATGTCATCATGCGTATGTCCAACGCCGGAGACGTCAACAAGGCTTGCGAGAACGGCAGGGCCTCTGAACTAATACAGGTCTCAGAGGCGCTGCAGGAGAAGAAGATAGTGAAGATTGCGGAGGAGATAGACCGCCGGTATCATGAGAACGGGCTGAAACTCGTACTCATCACCGGACCCTCCAGCTCGGGAAAGACAACGTTCTGCAAACGCCTCTCCGTGCAATTGCTCGCCTGCGGACTGCGTCCTCTCTCTTTCTCCACCGACGACTATTTCGTCAACCGTGTCGATACGCCCCTGCTGCCCAACGGACAGTACGACTTCGACAACTTCAATACTGTTGACCATAAGCTCTTGGGAGAGCATCTCGCCCTCTTGCTGCAGGGCAAGGAGGTGGAGGTGCCGGAATACAACTTCACTACGGGCATGCGCGAATGGAACGGCAAGAAGCTGCGCATCACGGACAAGCGCGTACTCATCATCGAGGGCATACACGCCCTCAACCCCATGCTCACCGAACTTGTCCCCGACAACCAGAAGTTCAAGATCTACACCTCTGCCCTCACCAGCATCTCCCTCGACGACCACAACTGGGTGCCGACACGAGACAACCGACTGCTCCGGCGCATCATCCGCGACTATAACAAGGGCGCCTTCACGGCACGCGAGACCATACAGCAGTGGCCTAATGTGTGTGAGAGCGAAGAACAATGGATCTTCCCGTATCAGGAGAATGCCGACGTGATGTTCAACAGTGCGCTGAACATAGAGTTTGCGGTGTTGCGCAATCATGCGGAATCCATTCTCGCGTCTGTCCCCAAGAACTGCCCCGAATATTCTGAGGCGCACCGCCTGCTGAAATTCATACACTATTTCATTCCCATTCCCGACAAGGACATACCGCCTACATCCATCATGCGTGAGTTTGTCGGCGGCTCCTCGTTCAAATACTGAGCCTGCCTGAGGATGGTTATGGCGACGACATACGGCGCCGCATGACATATAACAGAGGTTGGGTCCATTGTTTACACATGAAGACATACGAAGCCTTGCCTCGGGCTTGCGGCCTCCGATGAGATTCATCGGGGGCTGTTTTCGTTTTGTTTCTCCGGATTGATACATAAAAAGAAAGCAGTGGACAGAAACCGCCCGCTGCTTTCTTTAAGTAGTACGCTCGGCATGAGCATTGTCTAACGGGTGAAAGTCCCGAGTGAGCCCTAATAGCGGGAATCACATAGCCCAAGGCAAGGGTGTCCATCGCGAGGTGGAATCTGAAGGAAGCCGGCGGCAAACATCTGGT
>SFIS01000121.1 GCA_004555245.1 Bacteroidales bacterium | reverse complement strand
AAGTTTGACTTCGAGAAGAACTTTGAAGACCAGAAATCGCAGCTAAGAGTAATTCAGGAGGAATTGAAGAAATACAAGCTGAGCCTGAATGTCGAGATTAATAAGGTCACTACGGAGAATATAAGTGATGTCGTAGAGGATGCACGGAGGAAGATGCAGATAATGAACGGCATGATGTATGACGCAACGGAGTATATCTCGAAGAGCGACAACAGCTTCCTCGCTAATGACTGGTTATGGTTTGACTCGTTCTCTCAGGACTTGAAGGACATGGATAATGCGGCTGCGGACGTTCGCTCGTTCGGCACACGCATTGATACCACACTAACATTGCTCGGAGAGAACTATGATTCATTATCAGAGAAGGCGAAAAAGGCATACGACGGCATAAGGGACGGAGCGAAAGGCACAGAGACGGATGCGGAGTATATCGTAAGGGCGTACAAGACTTTGCAGGAGGACGTGTTTGGCTTCGACAAGAATATTCCGTCCGGGGCTAAAAAAGCCTTCGACTACTTCAAGAATTACGAAACAGACCTCGCGACCCAAATAGGCGGTATGTGGCAGTTTGAGAGCCAGATGGGTACGGCAACCGACCAGATAGAAAAGTTCTTCGACTGGTTGGAATCAACATGGGGCAGCAGACTGAGCAAACTGAAACCAGCCGAGGTAAAGGTGTTCTACGACAAGGTAGCCGAGGCAAATAGTTTCAGTGAATTGTCAAGGAATATCCTGTTGAAATTCGCACAGAAGAAATACGGCTTCAAGATTGAGGCCGACAAGGACGAGGCGGAAAATCAGGTGAACTGGATAGACAAGTATATCAAGGATTATTTCGCAGGGAAGAAATACCCCGTCACTATCAGTCTGCAAACGAACACGGACATGATGGAGGACTTCATCGGCAGGGGCGACAACGAGGCGAAAGTGGCGAAGACTGCCAAGACGTTTATAGAGCGATTCTCGAAATCGGCGGCCAAGAACCTAAAGTCGATAGCCGTTAGCGATAAGGTAGCGGAGTTGTTCGGCGGCAATATCCCACAGATGGCACTCACGAAGGAAGGAGAGGTGCAGACAACGGCTGTCCTCGCACAGGCAAAAGCCGTAATGAAGAAGGCAGAGGATATGGCGAAGGCTCTCGGCGTGGATGTCAACTATGACGACGGCAAGAAGACCACGGCGCAGGCAAAGGAGCAGCGTGACCTCATACAGGAGAGAATACAGGCATACAAGGAACTTAGGGACGAGTATGCGAAATACCTCAAACTGTATGACGCAGAGACAGCGAAAGCGAAGACATTGGAGGGACTTGCCGACAAGCTGAGGAACGCAGGGATATACGACGAGGCATCAAAGATAGTCCCCGACGGACTGACGGTAGCGGAGAAGATAAAAGCACTCGGCAAGCAATACAAGGAACTGTCGAAGCGTGGCGACGCAATGAAGGTGTATGCCCAACTTCTGCTCGAATACGACACGGAGAGGAACGCAAAGGCATTAGAGAAGGCGAAATCAGACGTTGAAAAGTCGTTCAGTGGCTTTGACGTGTTTAAGGACATGAAGGACATGGGCTTTGACAGCGGCGAGATAGGCAAGATTTTCGGCGATTTGCCAAAGTCGTTCGACGACATCAAGAAGTCGATAGACAAGGCTTATGAGGGAATGACCGGCGAGGACGCACAGAAGCAGCGTCTTGAGGCGGAGAAGAAACTGTCAGAGAAGATAAGACAGCAGAACCTCAACACGATAAAGGAGCTGACGAAGGCGTACAAGACACAGTTATCCGACCAGTTGAAGATAGACAGGTGGTATTACGAGGAGCGTGCAAAGATACTCTCAAATATCCCGAAGGAAATGCAGGACGAGTATTTAAGAAACCTCGACAAGCAGTATAATCAGAAGACGGACGATAACACTTGGAAGGAGTTTAAGGAGAGCGATTATTACATCAGACTTTTCGAGAGCCTTGACAGTTCATCGTCACGGATGCTTGAGGCTATGAAGAAGCGGCTCGGAGAGTTGCGTGGTAGTCTGAAAAACCTCTCCCCGGAACAACTCAAACAGGTAGTCGATGCTATGGAGAAGGTTGACAGCGAGTTAGTGAGCAGGAATCCTTTTGCAAGGCTCGGCGCAAATATCAAGGAGTATATCAGATACCAACGGCAGAGAAAAAAACTCGAAGAGGATTACCTCGCGAGCGTCAACAAGGAGAGCGCACTGAAATCACAGTCAGAAGAGCAGCAGAGGATTGTGATGAAGAAGAAGGAGGAGTATGAAACAGTCTTGAAGACTTACGGCAAGGAATCCGACAAGACAAGGGAGGTAAAAACGTCGTATGACATGGAGAAGATGAAGCTCGACATACTCCTGAAAGAGCTTGTCGCACAGGGAAAGATAACGGAGGAGTATGCAGAGCAGGTGCGTGAAGGCGAGCGAGCAAAGAAGAACATCCAGCAGCAGGCGAGTGCGATAAATGACTTTACCGGAAAATTCGCCAGCGGTTTCGGTGAAATATTTGGTATGCTTGAAGGCTTCGATGTTGAAGTTCCTGATAGCACCAGCAAGGCTGTCAGCGGCATGGAGCAGGCTTTGGGTGGCATTGCAAAGCTCTACTTGGGAGACTACATCGGCGGTGCCATGTCCCTTGTGTCAGGAATAGGCAATATTGTATCAAGTTTCCTCGGTGGCGATGCAGCGATACAGAAGCGCATTGAGGAACATCAGCGTGTGATAACTCGCCTGCAATGGGCTTATGACGACCTAAAAGAGGCGATGGATAACGCATGGAGCTCGGCTGACCTCATCCTTGCGAAAGACGGTGCGATAGACAGCATCGAGAAGCAGAACGAGGCACTGAGAGCCATGATAAACGCCGAGGACGACAAGAAGCAGAAGGACATGGCACAGATTGAGGAATGGGCGAGGGAGATTGAGGAGAACACGAAGAAGATACAGGAGCTCAAAGAGCAGACCTTATCGGAAATGGGCGGCTTCGGCTCTCAGAGCAACTACAAGTCGGCGGCTCAAGAGTTTGCCGACGCTTGGGTTGATGCGTTCAACGAGGGCGGCGATGCCCTTGATGCGCTCGGCGACAAGTTCGATGACTTCTTTGACAACCTGATAAAGAAGCAACTCATGCAGAGGGGTGCGAAGCGTTACTTAGAGCCTATCCTGAAAGCCTTTGACGATGCTGTGTCAGAAGGCAGCGCAGGCGGAAACAACGGCTACGACGTGACGAAGGAAGAGCTCGACACGATAGCGGCTTTGCGTGACCAGAACCTCATGGCGTTCAACGAGTACGCAAAAACACTCATGGACGTGCTCGG
>SFIS01000120.1 GCA_004555245.1 Bacteroidales bacterium | reverse complement strand
ATCCTAATTCTGAAGTTCATGTTTGTAATTGTCGCGCTTTGGTTTTTACGACAACAGAGACAACAGGTACAACGGTCTGATTCTGAACTCTATGTTGTCTGTTGACAACAACAAAAACAACCTTTACCAGCCTAAAGGCTGGTTGCCACTTGAGACTTGTTGTCCCTGTTGCCTCTGTTGTCTTCCAAAAACCGCAAGCGGATTGTTGTGCCCATGCGGCAGCCTGTAAGGTAGTACCTCGTCTCGACCAGTCTGGACTCAATCGACGACCAGCCTGTAAGGCTGTACTAAGCGAAGCGTCCGTAACCCGGGACACAGTCCCAGGGTTATATGCTACTGGGGAGAACTGTCTGTAAGACAGTACCTTGCTATATGCGTAGTCTGATACGAGGTACTGCCTTCCAGGCAGCTGTTCAGCATCGACATACCGAGGGCTTCGCCCCCGGTTACGACCGCTTCGCTTAGTATAGCCTTCCAGGCTATTCCCCCTCACATCAGAGGTTACGACTGCTTCGCTTTGTACTGCCTTTACCTCCCGTTGGTCAGGTTGCCACTTGACCCAACTTTTACGTTTGTCGGGCTGAATAGGTGATGGTCGCGCTGAACCAAAGGTCGCCGGCTGAAAGGAAAGGCAAAGCGCAAAAGCGTAGATAACAGCAGGATATTTAACGCTTTTGCGCTTACAGCGCGCATGGACAATGACCAATTACACCCAGGGTGCCGCTTCGCTCTACCCTGGGCTATGCGCAGGTTGCCCCTTCGGGGCGTTATTACTGATATTTGCACATTAAACTGTACACCCTATTTGTTTTTTTCGACAACAAAAACAACAGGGACAACAGAAACAACACTCGCGCACTCTCGTGCCGAATAAATGTTGTTTCCGTTGTCCCTGTTGTCGTTTAAAAAGTTCAGGCTGGTCGCCACTTAACCATCTTTATCCGAGGGTGTAGAGTGGGATAGCCTTGCAGTCTTACGAATACATCGCTACGATAGCCTCATAGAGCTCCTGCTTTCCGGAAGTCGTCTTAGGCTCTCCAACCGTCTTGCCGTATTCATAGACCTGTTCGAGAGTGAGCTTGCCGTCCTCGAAGTCCTTGCCCATGCCGCTGTCGAACGACGCGTAGCGTTCTGCCTTCATCTTCTTGTACGGCGATTCCTCGAGGAGCTTCGCAGCCGATTCCAGTGCGCGTGCCATAGCGTCCATGCCCGAGATGTGTGCGATGAAGATGTCCTCCGGGTCGGTAGAGTTGCGGCGTGTCTTTGCGTCGAAGTTCGTGCCGCCTGTTCCGAGACCGCCGCCGCGCAGAATCTCCATCCATGCCTGCACGAGTTCATACTGGTCGATAGGGAACTGGTCGGTGTCCCAGCCGTTCTGGTAGTCGCCGCGGTTGGCGTCGATAGAACCGAGCATGCCGGCATCGACGGCGCACGCCAGCTCGTGCTCGAAGGTGTGGCCTGCCAGAGTGGCGTGGTTCACCTCGATGTTCACCTTGAAGTCCTTGTCAAGACCGTGTGCGCGGAGGAAGCCGATCACTGTCTCCGTATCTACGTCATACTGATGCTTTGAAGGCTCCATAGGCTTCGGCTCGATGAGGAAGGTGCCGGTGAAGCCCTTGCTGCGCGCATAGTCGCGTGCCATGCCGAGCATTGTCGCCATGTGCTCCTTCTCGCGCTTCTGGTCGGTGTTCAGCAGAGACATGTATCCCTCGCGGCCGCCCCAGAAGACATAGTTCTCAGCGCCCAGCTCTATGCCGGCGTCGATGGCGTTCTTTATCTGCACTATGGCTCTTGCCACTACGTCGAAGTCCGGGTTTGTAGATGCACCATTCATGTAGCGTGCGTTGCTGAAGACGTTGGCGGTTGACCACAGCAGCTTGATGCCGGTCTCCTGCATCTTCTCTTTCAGATAAGCCACGATGGCTTTCAGGTTTGCCTCATACTCCTCTACGCTGCTGCCCTCAGATACGAGGTCCACGTCGTGGAAGCAGAAATAGGGTATGCCGAGTTTCTGCATAATCTCGAAGCCGGCGTCGGCCTTCTGCTTTGCCGCTGTCACGGCGTCGTCGGCCTTGTTCCAGGGGAACGACTTTGTGCCGCCGCCGAACTGGTCGCCGCCCTCTGCACAGAGTGTGTGCCACCATGCCATTGCGAAGCGAAGCCATTCTTTCATCGGCTTGCCCATAATCACCTTTTCTGCATCGTAATAGTGGAATGCCATCGGATTCTTTGAATCCTTGCCCTCAAACGGTATCTTGCCGATTTGCGGGAAATACTCTTTTGCCATAGTTCTTTTTTTTTATATAAAAGGTTAGTAATATATTTTAGTTGTCGCGTTGACAGTTTCTTAAAAAACCATCCGTTGTCGTCAGAAACAGAACAGGGAACCTCATTTCTTCATCCTCGACTTGCGGAAGGTGTAGTATCTCGCTGCGCGGTGGCTTACGCCGTCCTCCTTCTCGTCTAAGGGCACGACATACGGCATCTGCGCTATCCTCTTGTGGAAGTTCTTGAAGTCGTAGTCCACACCCGTCACCGTCTCCATCACGATGCGCAGCTGCGTGGCGGTGAATTTCCGGGGCAGCAGGCTGAAGATCAGCGTGGGGTCGAGCCTCGCCACGTCGCGCACCGATTCCACGGCGGCACGCACTATCTCGTTGTGGTCGAACGCCAGCTTCGGCAGCTCGCCGACAGGCACCCAGTGCGCCTCGAAGCCCTCCTTCAGCTTCACCTTACGGTTGATTCTCAGCAGTGCCGTATAGGCTATCGTCACTATGCGCTCGATGTTATGCTCCAGATTGTGAAAGCGTTGCAGCCACACCGCATCGTCGGGATTCTCGATACGGTCGGCGCCGCCGAAGGCGCGAAACTGTATCATCGGCACCTGCGACAGCCCCGTCAGCTCATGCAGCACGCGCCGCGCCGCCTCGTCCAGGCTCTCGTCCATGAAGATGAGGCTGCCAGGGAGCTTGAAGCTGCCAGTGCTCTCCGCGCCGCCCGTGCTGCACTGTCTGACGACGAGCACGTTAAGCTGACGGTCGTCGATACCGAGCAACACGCAGTCAATGCTGACGTATGGGTTTATCGTATGCTGCATCATGGCGGTGTGGTGTGGCTTCCCGGCACCGCCGTAAGGCTGCCGCCTGCCCGATGCCGGGAACGCCACATGGATTGCAAGTATGATAGATTACAATTTCTGCTGCAAAGGTAAGCATATCTTTCCGTCGGACAAAGGAAAATCACGGTTTTATTGCTGTCACTTATCATATTTTTTAAGATAACGGACTTTTTCGTACTTTTTACGATAAGCACCCACTTAAATTATATCGTAAGACGTACGATAAGACCCTGCCGCCCGCACTCCACGTCAACATCGTATCATCCGGCATCTCCGATGATACTATCTTGACTGCCCTCCGCCGTCAGGAAAACTCTTGTTTCGTGTCTGAAAACACGCTTTTCCACCCGTATTCATGCCGTTTGAGGTACGAGATAGTATGTTTGAAGATGCAAGATAGTCTGTCTTGCATCGTCAGATAGTCAATCTTGCATCCCAAAATAGTCTTTCTTGCACCCTCAGATAGTCAATCTTGCACCCCAAAACAGTATGTTTTGCCGCCCGGAATGACGGTTTTTCATTGGTTTTAGGCATCCCAAAATACACAACACCTTGAATATCAGCAATATAAAGAATAGGACGGAAAATCGCCATAAAATCCTCCCTCACGTCCCCCGATGCGGAATCTCAGAGTTTTCAGATGTCAAGAAAGTATCATACCGCCTCTCCTGCGCCTCCCGACTGATACTATCTTATCAAAAAAAACTATGGTGTACAGTTTGATGTGCTTCCTATGAAATTTTCAAAATATATTTAGTTAATAAATTCAAATTCGTTGATTTATGCAGATGTTGTTAATCTC
>SFIS01000057.1 GCA_004555245.1 Bacteroidales bacterium | reverse complement strand
ATAGTATTATGACCGAGGACAACCGTACATATATAGCCATCGACCTGAAATCGTTCTTCGCTTCCGTGGAATGCGTAGAACGTGGTCTCGATCCGCTCAACACCAATCTTGTTGTGGCAGACGTGAGCAGGACAGAGAAGACTATCTGTCTGGCTGTTTCCCCTTCCCTCAAAGCCCTGGGCTATGTGCTTTTGCGCTTACAGCGCGACAATTATCGACATGAACTTCAGAATTAGGATATTCATTTTTTGCACATCAAGCTGGACACCCTATCTGACAACACAATGCGTATGACACCAAAGGAAACACGCAACATGAAACTCGGCGAGAAACTTGTCAGGAACCTCGCGCGGAGAAATATGGAGGCGTTCTACTGCCCTACGACGGAAGCTGCAACAGCGAAAGTGATGGAACTGATGCCGGAAGGCAGTAGCGTCACCTGGGGCGGCTCGATGTCGATAAGAGACATGGGGCTGACGGAAACTATAGCCGCAAGCGGGAGATACGAAGTGTTTGACCGCGACAAGGCTGCGGGGCCAGACGAGGCGCAGGAGATTTACCGTAAGGCGTTCGGGTGCGACTTCTTCATCTCGAGCGCAAACGCCATCAGCGAAGAAGGAGAGATCGTGAACATCGACGGAAACGGAAACCGCGTGGCGGCAATAACATTCGGACCGAAGAATGTCGTCTTCGTCATCGGCATAAACAAGGTGTGCCGGGACTGTGAGGCGGCTGTGAAGCGCGCACGATCTACTGCCGCACCCGTCAATGCGGCACGCTTCGACATCGAGACACCATGCCACACCGACGGCGTATGCCACAACTGCAACTCGAAAGACTGCATCTGCAACTTCATTCACATTCTGCGAAACTCGCCGAAGGGCAGGCACAAGGTGGTGATTGTAGGCGAGGAGCTGGGCTACTGACGACGCCGGCGGAAACAAGCGATGCCGGCGGAAAGCGGCGGGACAAGCCTCAAAACACACAAAACGAGCTGACGGACAGATTTGTCGGAGGTCTTTGAAGAAAAGACTGAAACAAATCTGTCCGTCAGCTCGTTTTGTGTTCCGGAACAGGGTTCTACACGCGCGACTTGAAATCTTCGTACGAGAACGTCTTCCACAGACGTGTCTCACCTCCCTGACGTATATAAATGTCAGGCAGGGGCATACCGTTGAAGGTGTTTGTCTTCACCATCGAATATATCGCCATGTCGCCGAAGACGACGGCATCGCCCTCGTGCAGCTCGTCGGCAAAGGTGTATGTGCCGATTACATCACCGCTCAGACAGGTCGGACCGCCGAAACGGTAGGTGTGACCCTCACCGCTCTGAAGGGGAGAAAGGACTGGCGGGGTGTAGGGCATCTCTATGACATCGGGCGTATGACATGCCGCAGACATGTCGAGGATGACATTCGAGATGCCGTCAGCGCCGCGGGGCTGCACCTCAAGCACGGTGGAATGGAGCTCGCCGGCATTAAGCGCGACAGCCTCGCCGGGTTCGAGATAGACGTCGAGATTATAGGTCTGGCGGATGTGGCTGATGCATCGCTCGAGGAGAGGGATGTCATAGTCGGCGCGGGTGATGTGATGTCCGCCGCCGAAGTTGAGCCACCGCAGCCGGTGGAGATATGTGCCGAACTTCTCTTCGACAGCATCGAGTGTCGTCTTCAGATCGTCGGAGTTCTGCTCGCAAAGCGTGTGGAAGTGCAGACCGTCGATGATGGCTGAGAGATCGCTGACACCTTCGGACGCAAGATAGCGGCGGAGGTCGGAGAGCGTGGTGCCGAGGCGCGAGCCGGGAGCGCAGGGGTCGTAGATGGCATGACCCTCCTGGGTGGAGCATTCGGGATTGATGCGGAGGCCGACCTGCAGCCCTGCCTCGCGAAGGCGGCGTGCATAGCGGTGCAGCTGCTGCGGACTGTTGAGCACGACATGGTCGCAGATGGTCTGCAGAACGGCGATGTCATCCTCACGGAATGCGGGGGAGAAGACGTGATTCTCCTTGCCCGGCATCTCTTCGTGGCAGAGACGCGCCTCATAAACGCCGCTCGCCGTAGCCCCGGCAAGGTATCGGGAGACGAGGGGATAGAGAGCGTAGCAGCTGAAGCATTTCTGCGCGAGGAGAATCTTTGAGCCGGTACGTGTCATGACACCGTTCAGGACTTTCAGGTTCTGCTCTATACGGTCGGCGTCGATAAGGAAATATGGTGTTTGCATGATGTGGTGGTTGATGTCTGATGTCGCATGAAACTGAAGCCGCAGTGTCAGGACGGACGAGCGGGAAGAGGCGGTGGGGCTTATTTCACCGCCGTCTCTGCCTTGTATTTCCAATGTGCGGCAGCTCCGTGTTCCGCCTCGTAGTCCATGCGTTCAGAGCGGATCTGTATCTCTATCCAGTTGCAGTCGGGTCCCATGACGGTGAGCTGAAGGGCTTGATAGCCCGAAGGCTTGGGATGGGTAATCCAGTTCTTGATGCGGTCGGGATGGATGCGGTAGAGCATAGACAGCACGTTGTAGATTCTCCAGCAATAGAACTGCTCGAGATTCATGTCTTCTGCCGTGGCGCGCCGTACATGGTCCATGCCCGGGATGTCGTCGAGGGGGTTCGGAGCGGCAAGGGGTGAGGGCGCACTGTCGGGCACCTTATATACGATGCGTGTGGCGAAGAGGTCGTAAACATCATCGAAATGCTTCTTGTCGATGCGCATCTTGCGCCAGATGGAATAGACGGACTTCATCCTGTAGAGGAATGTATATTCTATCCCGAGGTCGTCGAGCATGGCGCGGATAGGCAGCGCAAAGGTCTTGAAGACGGTCTCGCACATCGCCTCGGATTCTTGCAGGAGATTCTTCAGACGGCGGTAGTCGTCAGGATAGCCTACCTTTACGGCGAGTTCGAGAAGTTCCTTCTGCGTCGAGGCAAGCCCGAGACGTTCCGCCTCTGGCGCCCAACGCTCCATCACGTCGTCAACGAGCTGACGGCATGAAACGCCGACGGGCAGACTGGCGTTGGAATCCAACTGCCTCATCTGCCCGAGGATATTGTGTATGATATCTACCCGTTTCTGCTCGTCGGGTGAGAATTCTGTTCGTTCTGTCATGTTGTGGGACGGCGGCGTATGATGTCTCCGCCAAGAAACCTTTGAATAAAATATCAGTTGAGCATATCCTGGCGTGTCTTTGCCAGTTCTTCCTTGATTTCAGCCAGTTCTTTCTTCAGATCCTCAACAGTGACAGCGTTGATTTTCTTAAGCGGCTGCACAGCCTCAGCCAGACCCTGTATTTCCGCGTCATAGACAGAGAGGCGGTCGATGGCATCGAGGATGAGGACGATGCGGAATGTGATATTTGCGACAGCCTCGTCGTCGTAGCCCTGCAGGAACTTGTCTGAGTTCTGGCTTGCCACATAGAGCTGCTCTACAGTAGCGGCACAGGTAGCGGTCCAGAAGAAGTGGATGCGACCGCTCTTCTCTTCCATCTCGTAGATCTCTTTCTCTATCTGCTGGAATGTGCCTTTGTCCTGAAGCTTCTCAAGCGCCGGGTCGTTGATGTCGGCAAGGAGTTTTGAGATGGCGGCGTCGTAGTCTTTCGTGTCCATGTCATAGAGTTTTGCTACGGCACGGTCGGTGGTGAGGAACGAGAAGGCTGCGTATTTCTGAAGGATGGTCTGGACATCGTTGGCTGCTGACGGAGCGAGGAGATAGTCCGGCTTCACCTTCTTCTCGTCGGCGCTGAGGGTTATCTCGCCGTTGTTGATGGCCTGATAGAGCGGTGTGAACTTCTTAGAGCTTATCTCTGCGGCGATGCTGTCGAGCTGCATTTTAACAGAGGCTTCGATCTGCTGTTGTTCAAACGACTTCACTACTGTATCAGAATCCTGACCTGAGTTGTCGGCATTTGTCTTGTTTCCACATGCTGCAAAAAGCATTGCAGTGAAGATTGCGATTACGAGGGTTAATTTCTTCATTGTTCTTATGGTTTTATGTTTTAGTTATTTTTTGTTTTCAGTGTTTTTTTAAGGGTTGCGTGTAGGGCTGCCGCAATGCGTGGAGCAGCCTTTCGGGGAAAGTACACTGCAAAGTTACAACTTTTTATTTATTGTGCAAACTTTCATCCGAAAAAAAATCAGTCTCTGCCCTTATTTCTTTCACCTGCAGCAGGCACCGGGCGCAAAACGCATCGTCATTCCGCCTTTCGCATATACCTGCCCGGGCAGTCGGTGTAGAGGAAGACGGCAAGGACGAGCGAGAAGAGCATCAGGACTAGAGTGTTGAACCACAATGTCGGAATCTCTGCCTGCCCCACCACTTTCACCGGGCTGTAGAATGGTGCTCGCCCGTTGCGGCTCTGCGGCGTGAGGAAGACGAAACCCACTCTCGGCACGATGTGTCCGTCAACGACATCGTGTGTGTGTTTGCTGTCGGCGGCGACGAGGAGATTCTCAAGTTGAAGGTTGTAATGGTCGCGCTTCAGCTGGCGGTAGGCATCACTTGACATCGTGCGCAGGCGACTGGTAACGATGCGGTCTTCGGCAAGGGTGGCACGGTTGCCGCGTTCGGCAAGCAGACGTTCCGCCTCGTCGGTGTAGCGGCGCAGCGAGGCGTAGTCGTAGTTGCCACTGTAGGGCGGCATGCCGCAGAATGCGGAGAGACGAGGAAGGGAATTCTTTATGACATCAATATGAACGGGCGAGGGCGAGATGCCCTGTTCCTGCTCTGAGCGCATAGTCTCCAACTGCGACTGAAGCTCGTAGAGATATGCCATACGGTAGTACTGCGTCTCGTATTTCTCCTTCTGCGCTTCAAACAGAGGTGCTTCGTAGGCATTGTCCTTGAACTGCGTCACTGCAAGTGCCTCGTATGCCCAACGGGAGGGGATGACATCGCCGATGACGGGGACATTGCCCGTAGTGCTGCGCGGCGTGAGGTCGGAGAAGTTCACGACGAGGCCGCAGAGCAATATCTGAGGGATGAGGAGTATGGGGATGGTGATGTATATCGCGACAACGGAGTTGAGGCACTGGGACAGCAGCAGTCCGATGAGCGACGAGAGAAACGCCACGAGGAAGAGTATGCCCCACCAGACGTGAAGCAGGTCAGTGACACCCATGATGCTGTTTCCGACAACGACGAAGAGCAATGTCTGAAGCATCGCAACGCCTGCCATATAGATTATCTTGGACGAGATGTAGCTCTTGTAGCTCAGGTCGAGGAATTTCTCGCGCTTCAGAAGCAGGCGGTCCTTGATGATTTCTTCCGCCGAGCCGCTCATGCCGAGAAAGACGGCGACGATGACTGCCATGAAGAGATAGCTGACAAGATTCTTGTTGTCCATCACGCTGTAGCCTTCCTGTGGGGAATAATGTGTCAGCAGGGCGCATACAGCGGCAAGGACGGGAGCCTGGAGAAGCGTGATGAGGATATACTGGAGATTGCTCTTCTTCGACCATACGTTGCGCTGGAGGAAGATGGCAAACTGCTTCAGGACACCGGGCTTGCGCTGTGAGGTGCGGGGAATGACACTCTCTGCAACCGGGGCATAATGCGGCTGGTGACCGACATACATCTTGTGCCACTCCTGTGGCGACACCTTGCGCTCCTCGGAGAGCTTGCCGCTGCCGTCGAGGGCTTTCTCGTCGATGATGTTCAGGATGACCTCGGGATTGACATTGCCGCAGGTGGGACAGGTAGAGGAGTCGGCGTCGGCGTAGTTGGCCGCTGTCTTGAAATAGGTGATGGCATCGATGGGATTGCCGTCGAAAACAGGATAGCCACCCTTGTCGAGAAGCCACAGGCGGTCGAAGAGTTTATATACATCGCTCGACGGCTGATGGATGTTCACCACGATGAGCTTGCCTTTGTACGTCTGCTCCTTCAAGAGATTGACTACCTTCTCTGTATCGGAGGACGACAGGCCGGAAGTGGGCTCGTCGAGAAAGAGTACGACAGGCTCACGGATGAGCTCGAGGGCGATGTTCAGACGCTTGCGCTGACCGCCGGAGATGGTTTTCTCCAACGGGGAGCCTACCTTCAGGTCGCGCGTCTGCAACAGGTCGAGTTGGCGAAGCATCTCTGTCACACGCTGCTCAAGCTGAGAAGCGGGCATGCCGTCGAAACACAGGCGGGCGGTGAAATAGAGATTCTCGTAAACCGTCAGTTCTTCTATCAGAAGGTCGTCCTGAGGGACGAAACCTATAAGCGACTTCGCCGAAGGCTCGCTGATGCTGTGGCCGTTGATGGTGATGGTGCCGCTCTGCGGCTTCAGCGTGCCGTTGAGAAGGGAGAGAAGAGTGGTCTTGCCCGTGCCGGAACCGCCCATAATGGCAAGCAACTGACCGCTGCTGAGGTCGAAAGAGAGGTCGTGCATGCCGTTGTCGCTGCCCGGGAAACGGAAATTGATGTCACGGCCGCAGAAGGCGATGTTCTCGTAGGGCGTCTCGTTGGCGTAATGACGGAAGGCGGTTGAATAGTATATGCGCAGCCCAGACTTCACAACCTTCAGCACTCCGCTCTGGCTCCATGTCTGATACATACCGTCCAGAACCGGGACATCGTCCATCAGCACCGTCTCTGTGCCATGATAGGTGAAGATGAGCTTGTTGAAGGACGTAAGCCACAACACGGTGAGGAAGCCTTCGAGATTCTCGTAACGCTGGATGCTGACATGCTCTGACGGACTGTTCTCGATGAAATGACAGAAATCATCATACAGGCTGTCGGAAATGCCGAACTGCTTCTGGACACTGCGGAACACATAATCCTCGCTGTCGAAATCATTGCCGTGACCCGTACAGAATTCCATGAGACGCAGAAGAATGAGATGCTGGTCTTCGCGGCGCAGCTGGCTGACAAAGTTCTCGCAGATGCCATGGATGATGGAATCCTTGTCAAGGTCGGGCGAGAGGCTGTACAACTCGCGCAACTCGTCGTACAAATCGAGATAAACCGATACGTTACGGATGCCGAAATGGCGGCTGAGATAACTGCTCAACGTCGTCGTGGAATATGTGACATCGACATTCTTCGTTGCTCCGAAGAGTGCAAAGAGGTTTGTTAGACCGGAGAGGATTACGTCTGTTATCATGGCAGATGGAATAAGATTGGTTTGGCGGGACAATCAATACGGGGATGAACGGAAACAGGAGAGGGAAGACAGGGAGGGGAAATGCGTCAGACGGAAGAAAACAAAAAGCCAGCCGTCGCTCCACAACATAGCGCAAAGCTATGGAAAAGCGTCGGCTGGCAACGTGTGTTATGTCATTTGTTGAGATTATAACGCATGAGGAGGATGTTTTTGCCGTCGCAACGACGATAGCTCACTTCTTTCATTATCTGACTGACAAGGAAGATGCCGAGACCGCCGATGGGACGTTCTGTAGCATCGAGCGTGACATCCGGCTCTTCGGCAAGCGTCGGGTCGAACGGTATGCCGTCGTCTTCGAGCACAAAAACCAGTTCCTCACTATTCTCCGAACACTGCATCTCGAGCCGCACCGGACGACCTGTCTCTCCGGGATAGGCATAGTGCATAACATTGACCACTGCCTCTTCAAGAGCCAGATTGAGCTGGAAGACATCTCCAGGAGAGAGACTGAGCTGCTCGCCTATGCCTTCAACCCACCCCGCCAGCAAAGAGACCTCGCTGACATCGTTATGCAACAGGAGTGTCTGAGTCATTTCTGATTCGCTTTTCGGAAAGAGTGATTACGCAAACTTGAACAGAGAGTGGAAACCGGTGATGGTGAACACCTGCTTTATCTCGGCAGACACTCCTGTTATGGTGACATCGCCGCCCTTCGCAATTGTTGCTTTGCGAAGCGAGAGGAAAAGGCGCAAGCCTGACGATGAGATAAACTCCAGTGCCGTGCAATCCAATATGATGTGCTTGTCGGCATTCTCCATCAGGGGCTCGATGTCGGTTGCGAACTGCTGTGCTGCCGCCGTGTCGAGGCGTCCGACAAGAGAGGCGGTCAGCTGGGTGTCTGTCTGCTGAATTGTGACTGTCATAATCTTTGGCTTATGTGTTGTTTGTTGTTTTTGTCTTGTTATGGTTACACCTTATTATATATATGGCGGGAGAGAGCATGGCGCATTGTGCGACGGTCATCCCTCAACACCACAAAGACGCTCGATGTATTTGCAAACAAGGTCGATGCCCTGCTTGTTGTGACCGCCTTCGGGGATGATGACATTGGCATAACGCTTCGACGGCTCTATAAACTGCTCGTGCATCGGTTTCAGAACCTTCATGTAGCGGTCCATCACCATGGTCACCGTCCTGCCACGGTCGATGGTGTCGCGCTGGATGTTGCGGATGAGACGGATGTCATCGTCACAGTCAACGTATATCTTCAAGTCCATCATCTCGCGCAAACGACGGTTGACAAGAGCCATGATGCCTTCGACGATGATGACAGGATGGGGCTCTACGTGTACTGTTTCCGGCAGGCGGTTGCTGAGAATATACGAGTAGGTAGGCTGCTCTATGGCCTTCCCGTCGCGCAAATCGCCTATGTGACGGATGAGAAGCTTCCAGTCGAAGGCGTCAGGATGGTCAAAGTTTATCGCCTTACGCTCTTCGTCACTCATGCCCGTCGTGTCATTGTAGTATGAATCCTGCGGGACTACCGCCACATAGTTGGGGGGCAACGCCTCCACAATCTTCCTCACGACTGTCGTCTTGCCTGAGCCTGTGCCGCCCGCTATGCCTATTATTGTCATGCGTGTTGATGTATATGGATGTTTATGAATACTTCGGAGATACTATGCAGAGTGTGAAGTGTAATACTGTTTCAGACAGATTATACCACGCTTTGCGACTGCAAAAATAATAAAAGTTTGTGAGAAACAAGAAAAAAAAGCAGAAAATTTGGCAATTTCAAGAAAATGTTGTAATTTTGCATCCGCTTTATGCAATAATCGTATAAACCATTTTAAAAAAGAAGAAAACAAAATGAAGAAAGGAATCCATCCAGAGAACTATCGTCCGGTCGTGTTCAAGGACATGTCTAACGGCGATATGTTCCTCACACGCTCTACTTGCAAGACCAACGACACCGTTGAGTTTGAGGGCGAGACCTATCCTGTAGTGAAGATTGAAATCTCAAGCAGCTCACACCCGTTCTACACCGGCAAGAGCAAACTCGTCGATACTGCAGGTCGCGTAGATCGCTTCATGAACCGCTACGCAAAACTGAAGAAATGATAATCGTAACAGGTTTCTGGACACAGATGCCAACACGACAATATCGTGCTTTCGCACATACGTAGTTGCATATACGTATGTAGCTAAGGGCAAAATCGAGACACTCAGGGTGAAAGCCATGAATGTCTCGATTTTTTATTGCCCTATGACACAAAGCCAAAAGGAAAGAGACTGCCATAAAGCAGACAATGACGCAACACAATATTTTCAAGAAGGATGCGTTATATTATATGTGGTTAAGACAACGTGACACGACAAACTTGACCGACGGCACACTTCAACCGACAACACACGCTTCAACAATCAAAGAATGAACAGGCTACTATTCTCTATACTCATACTCTTCGCATCTGTCGATTCTCTTCTTGCACAGACATTCACACTGTCTGGCAAAGTCACTGACGACGACGGCAATGCACTCGAAATGGCAACTGTCACCGTACTCTCGCAGATGAAAGTGGCTTTCACCAATCTCAAGGGAGAATACTCTCTGTCAGCCGCCACCGCAGACAGCGTGGTGGTAAGATTCTCAATGGTGGGATTCAAGACGAAAACAAGAGTGCTGAGAAACCCGAAAGGCAAACTCGCGCTGCAGATACAGATGCAGAGCGACAACCAGCTTGAGGAAGTGGTGGTCGTAGAGAAGAAAAGACAGACATCCGGAACAGAACAACTGTCAAGAGAAGACCTCATCGCTGTCAAACGCAGCGCATCTGCTACGGGAAACGCCGTAGAGGACATGATACAGACACAAGCCGGAGTGTCAACGCATTCCGAGCTCTCGTCACAATACAATGTGCGGGGCGGGGCGTTCGACGAGAACTCCGTATATATCAACAACGTGGATGTATATAGACCATTCCTCGTCAGAAGCGGACAGCAGGAAGGCCTCTCTGTTATCAACCCTGACATGGTTGAAGCTGTAAGTTTCTCAACAGGCGGCTTCGAAGCCAAATACGGAGACAAGATGTCGTCGGCATTGGACATAACATACCGCAGACCGACTGCATTCGAAGCTACAGCATCAGCAAGCCTGCTGGGTGCTTCAGCATATATAGGCATAGCAGGAAAGAAACTATCATGGAGCAACGGCCTGAGATACAAGACAACACGGAATTTGCTCGGGTCGCTCGACACGAAAGGAGAATACTCTCCCAACTTCCTCGACTACCAGACTTTCCTCGTCTTCTCTCCCAACAAAAGATGGGAGTTGAGCCTGCTCGGAAACATCTCGGAAAACCACTACAACTTCACACCGTCTGACAGAGAGACGACATTCGGCACACAAGAGAACGTGAAAGCATTCCGCGTGTATTTCGACGGGCAGGAACGAGACCTATTCAGGACTTTCTTCGGAACGGCGGGAGTGAAGAGAATCTTCTCTCCGTCAACAAGTCTGTCGCTCAACGTTTCCGCCTTCCATACACGCGAACAGGAATCTTACGACATTCAGGGACAGTACTGGCTCGACCAGACTGAGACATCCGAGACCCTCGGTGTGGGCACATATATGGAGCACACA
Source organism: Bacteroidales bacterium (assembly GCA_004555245.1). Lineage (GTDB taxonomy): Bacteria > Bacteroidota > Bacteroidia > Bacteroidales > Bacteroidaceae > Prevotella. The sequence continues at coordinate 7,384 of SFIS01000057.1, read as the reverse complement.
CGCAACCGGCTGACGGCACGCGTATTCTCCGGCAAGATGCAACTCGCACACAAGACCAAGACACACGACATGCTCATGGGCATAACTCTGAAACGAGAACACATCGAAGAACACTCAAGAGAATACGAATACCGCGATTCGTCGGGCTACACCATGCCACATACGGGAACAGCACTGCAGATGATATACAGCCTCAATGCCCACAACACTCTCGATGCGACACGATACGAGGTCTTTGCGCAAGACAGCTACAGATTCAAATCAGGTGGAGGGAAAGACAATGAGAATGACGATGACGAACGCCAACCGACACTCTACACACTGAACTACGGCATCAGGTTTGCACACTGGACCTTCAACAGCGAGTCAATATTGTCACCACGACTGTCGCTCGCCATCATACCGTCCCGCAACCAGGACGTGACGCTGAGATTTGCCACCGGCATATACTACCAGGCACCGTTCTTCAAAGAACTGCGCGACACGTCAACTGTCAACGGCATAACATACGCGACACTCAACCCGTCGATAAAGTCCCAACGCTCCATACACTTCATCGCCGGTTACGACAAGCGTTTCAGGCTTCTCAACAAGAGATTCCGGTTCACGACAGAGGCTTACTATAAGCTTCTCTCAAATCTCGTACCTTATACAGTATCGAACGTTAAAGTGGTCTATTACGGAAAGAACGAGGCTTCGGGACATGCAATGGGAATAGATTTCAAACTCTACGGAGAGTTTGTTCCCGGCAACGATTCATGGCTCTCCTTCTCTCTCATGGATACGGACATGAAGCTGAACGGCAAACACGCACCTCTGCCCACCGACCAGAGATATGCCTTCAACCTCTTCCTCGCCGACTATATCCCGGGGACAGAACGCCTGAAAGGCTATCTGAAGCTCGCTCTTGCAGACGGTCTGCCGTTCGCGGCTCCACACCGCGATGTCACGGACAACAACTTCAGGGCTCCTGCCTACAAACGTTGCGACCTCGGATTCAGCTATCGCATCATAGACAACGAACGCACTACAATACGCCCTGGCGCCGACGGGAAAGCGTCAGCCACAGTTTACTCGAGACGCAACAACCGCATCTTGCTACGCAACCTCTGGCTCGGAATAGACTGTCTCAACCTCTTCGGCATAAACAATGTCAACTCGTACTATTGGGTGAACGATGTCGCAAACAACCAATACGCCGTGCCAAACTATCTCACCGGCAGACAGGTAAACATTAAACTCACAGCTGATTTCTAAGATTATTTTCATGCATAACATTCTATCGACACTCTTTCTGCTGCTTTGCTGCACGACAGCACATGCACAGAAAGCAGACATCACAGACAAACACCAACATATTGACACTTGCGCACACCTCGAAGAGATAATTGTCACTGGTGTTACGGGGAACGCAAAGATACGCGAGACACCGGCTCCGGTCTCGACAATACCACATGCTGCGCTCACCACCCACCAGTCAACAAACATCATCGACGCCATCAGCAGACAGCCGGGAGTGAACCAGATAACAACCGGAGGCAGCATCTCCAAACCCGTCATCAGAGGTCTGGGCTACAACCGTGTCCTCGTCATGCACAACGGAGTGAGACAGGAGGGACAACAATGGGGCGATGAGCATGGCATCGAGATTGACGGCAACACCGTCTATTCTGTCGAACTGCTTAAGGGGCCGGCTTCTCTCATGTACGGCTCAGATGCCATGGCGGGCGTCATCATCATGCACGATGCGCCTTTCATGCAGAACAACACGATGAGAGCGGAATTCTCAACCGGCTACCAGACAAACAACGGACTGGCAGACTATTCGCTCTCGACAAGCGGAAACCGGAACGGAGTGCTCTGGGCGGCGCAATGGAGCCAGAAATTCGCACACGACTATAAAGCGCCGACAGACGGATACATACCAGGGACACGATTCAGAGAACATTCACTAAGCGGGATGCTCGGGCTGAAACGCTCATGGGGACACTCGCTGCTGCGCCTTTCTGCTTTCCGTCTCAAACCGTCTATGACAGAAATAGAAGAGGAAGAAGAAGCGGAGGAACACGGACATGAAGGCGACAGCGACTACTCCATCACCGCCCCATTCCAGAAGATAAACCATCTGAAACTTGTCTCCAACACTCATGTCACAATAGGTGAAGGCTGGCTGAAAACCATAATAGGCTATCAGCAAAACCGACGTGACGAATATGAGACACCTGACGAGAGCTCGCTGTCATTCAAGCTTCACACGCTCAGCTATGATGTCAGATACACACCATCAACAGAAACACGCATAAAAACGAATTTCGGGGTCAACGGGATGTGGCAACGTTCCGAGAATCTCGGCACTGAGTATCTCATTCCAGCCTACAGGTTGTTTGACTTCGGAGCCTTCGCCACGCTCTCCACTTCCCTGAGACATGACACCCACCTCAGCGGCGGACTGCGCTACGACATAAGAAATCTGCACAGTCTGCAACTGACAGAAGACGGAGAAGAGCGTTTCGAAGAGTTCAGACGGACATTCAACGCATTCAGCGGCAGCATAGGTGTAATACACAACATCGGCAGCCAGATAGACGTGAGAGCCAATATCTCACACGGATTCCGTGCTCCGAACATCAGCGAACTGGCAAGCAACGGAATACACGAAGGCACATTCCGATACGAGAAAGGCGACAACAATCTCGACCCAGAACACAGTCTGCAGCTCGATCTGGGCTTAGACATCTCCATTCCACAACTCTCTGTCTCGTTCGCATTGTTCGCCAACCGTATCTACAACTACATCTTCCTGGCACGAACGGCAGAAACCGAGGATGACATGCCGGTAAGCCAGTTCACACAAGGCGACGCACGGTTGCTCGGAGGAGAGATGCGCATTGTCTGGCATCCTGTCAGCCATCTGCATTTCGAGAACTCCTTCTCTTATATCGACGCCAGACAGCTGCACGCAGAAGAAGACAGCAAATACCTGCCCTTCATCCCGGCACCTCGCTGGATATCAACACTACACTATGACATACCTACTCCACACACTGTCTTCAGAAACATGTTTGCCGAAGTGGAGGCTGACATAAATTTCAGACAAGACCACATCATGACAGCAAACAACACCGAGACGCCGACACCGTCATATACGCTCTTCGCGCTGTCTTTCGCCACAGACATCATGAGACAAGGCAACAACCCCCTTTGCCAGCTCTCGCTCTCTGTCAACAACATCTTCAACTGCGCATACCAATCGCATCTCTCACGACTTAAATATGCTCCCACACTGCCCGTCACAGGGCGTGAGGGCTACAACAATATGGGCAGGAACATTGCCATGCGGATAACCTTCCCGTTAGAAATAAACCTTTAAGCAGGCATCTATATGCAGAAATATTCCTTCATGCAGAACCTTCTGACATTGGGCACATGCATCATTGTCTTGTCTGTCATCGCAGTACGGAAAGAGAACAGGCTGTTGCAACACGACTTCGCGAAGGAAATCACAGCGACAGACACGCTATCCGTCATTGGAGACACAATTGTGGTGCATACCGCTCCGCTCGCTGAAGATGTGCAAGGGTATGCCGGCAGGACACCGCTCGACATCTACGTCGCAGACGGGAAAGTGATAAGAGTGGTAGCATTGCCAAACGACGAGACACCAGGATTCTGGAAAAAGGCTGTCACAATAACAGAAGAATGGACAGGGAAAGACATCGGCGAGGCTGCAGAAACAGATGTTGATGCTGTCAGCGGAGCCACATTCTCGTCCGAGGCGATAAAGGAGAACGCAAGAAGAGGTCTGGCATACGCCGCAAAACAGTATGCCGAGAGGATGGCGCAAGGGCAAGCCGGCACGGCAGACAGCGTCACGCCGAAGAACATTGCAGCTCTTGCTGTTCTCCTGATGGCAATGATCATACCCCTGTTCATACGCAGCAGGAAGATGCACACGATACAACTCATACTTAATGTATCTGTGCTCGGATTATGGTCAGGCACATTCATCAGCCACACGATGCTTGTCTCAATAGCTGCAAACGGCATCCACCTGCCTGCAATGGCGGCATCTGCACTGCTTCTTGTCTCTGCCCTCCTCTACCCTCTTTTCGGGAAGAAAGGCTACTACTGCACCCACATCTGTCCGCTCGGCTCCGCCCAGGAACTTATACACAGGATTCCCGGCACAAAGATTCAAGTCGGACAGACGACAATACAATACCTCGTATGGTTCAGAAGATTATTATGGGCAGTGCTGACTTGCCTGCTCATCACAGATGTATGGAGCGAGTGGACTGACTACGAGCCCTTCTCGGCCTTCCTCCTTGCCACCGCCGACCCGCTTGTCATTGCACTTGCAGCCACAATACTGCTTGCCGCCATCTTCATCCCGAGACCTTTCTGCAGATTTGTCTGCCCCACAGGTACACTGCTGAAGATGAAATGACAAACATACATAAATGCAAAAACCGCCAGACTCGCATCAAGTCTGGCGGTTTTTGTATATTCCTGCATCTGCGGCTCTGAGACGGAGATGATGCTGTCGTGCGAGTGTCAGACTACTTATGCCACTCTACATCAGCCACGCCGTTATCGGCATTCATCTTCCTTGCAAGTACAAAGAAATAGTCGCTTAGGCGATTGATGTAAGACGTCACCATAGAATCTACCACAGCACCCTGCTCTTCCAGCAAGCAAACGCACCGCTCAGCCCTTCGGCATATTGTGCGGCAGACGTGCGAGAGTGATGCTGCGCGGCTTCCGCTCGGCAGTATGAAGGCACGCAATGCTGGGAGCGAGCCCTCTATGCGGTCTATCGCAGCCTCTATATCATTTACGTCGGCAGTCCGCAGCCCCATGGCTTCTGCTGTGCAAGAGACGTTGTCTCCGTTCCCAGTGCCGTCATTGCAGTCTTTTACATATCCATTGTCGGTCGCAAGATACGCACCAACCACAAAAAGCTTGTTCTGCACACGCAGCAAGAATTGCTTGTCCTCTTCATCCTGCACGAATGTCAGAAGCAGTCCGACAAACGAATTGAGCTCGTCAACAGTTCCGTAACTGTCTATCCTGACATCGCACTTCGAGACGCGTTTCCCGCCTACGAGAGAAGTCTTGCCGTGATCTCCTGTCCTTGTGTATATCTTCATAGTTATAAGTGTCAACTGTATCTTTTACGTTACAAAGATAAGAAAATTCTATGAGAGAGCATGAAAACGGACGTCAAAAGATTCGAAATATTTCCAATAATTAACAAATCTCAGCAACAATGCAATTCATGTGATGCGTATTACACATCATAAAGACCGTGCATCTACTGCCCAAGCAGTCTTTTGCTAAAAAAGTTTTGCGACAGTTTCTGCATCCTTGCCCTCATAGAAGCGAGGAGCAAAGACAGGACAGTATCGCAAGCCAACAAACCTGAAGAGTTGCAGGGCACAGAAGCGACGGTCTTTGCTCAGGCATATATCCAAGCGGAAGTTGCCGTTAGCCCCCGTCCGAGGTTTGCCGTTGTGTTCTATGTCGGCAATCATCTCGTCGGGCGGCATACATAAAAGACGCTCTACCTGCTTCCCGTCCGATGGCGAATACTCAAGCACCATAGTCTTGACTGCACAGCCGGTAGGAGTATAGATGACTTTCGTTGAGAAGAATGATTTACTGATAGAGATATTATGATATGCGGAGACAGCAGCAGCCATCTCCAAGCTTTTGAAACTTGGCATAGTTGTTGAATTTGATTGAATAGAATAAAATAATGAAAAACAGTTGTGTATCTTGATAAAAGACAACAACTATGCTAACGGATGATATGCCTCAGAGCGATGACATAGTAATCGCACGAGGATGACAGAGAAAACGGTGCCGACTCCTGACGGCATCTGCTGTCGTAAAAAGAACGGAGTGGTTTGACTGTTTGTTGCCTAACACAGTGTATTGCCGATGTCAGCAATCGTTCGCCTCTTGCCCCATGTGTGGGCAAGATGCGCTGGGAGCGTGAGCAACTGACGCGATACGGCAGTGTGTCATCGGACAACACCGCCTCGTGAGACTGATGCTGCTGTTGTTCAACAACCAAAGTCCCTGTGCGCTCCAGCAGGTCTTCTTCAGACACTACAGCCTGTCTCTGGCAATATGTAACCACCGCCAGAGAAACAGCACAAAGAACTGTCAGTAACCACAAAAAGCCTCGCTTCTGCATATAATCACGTCAATCTAATCCTAATCACACAGCACTGTCGCTATCCCAGATTTCCTAATCTGTTTTATAGAACAATTGGAATTGTCAAAACCAATTGTCTTTTATAGGTGCATTTGTCAACACAAAGTTACTATATTTTCCTCTTTTTCAATCATACAGAGCCAAGAAAAACACGATTCGTATGGTATCTTTAACTGTTTTCAACATTTATAAAATTAATATAGCAACTATACCAACCCTCAGCCCCGATTGACATTTTCAAAGAAAAAGAGCATGGCACGCCAACACGAAGAGCCGGTTGTCACACTATAAAACATCAATAAGCTCCTTCAGACTGTTGACAACGAACGTGACATCCCGGTCAGGGACAAAAGTCTTGTCCCATCTCCTGTAGAGACAGGCATCAATCCCATAATCAAGTGCTCCGCAAACGTCGGCAAAATAGTTGTCACCAACCATCAGCGTGCTATCCTTACATGCCTTTGTAACATCAAACGCATAGTCAAAGAAACGACTTGAAGGCTTGTTGGCAGGTGCGTCTTCGCTCAGAACGACGGTGGAGAAATAGTCTGTGAGATTCGAAGCACGCAGTTTCTTGTACTGCACTTCATTGAAGCCGTTGCTGCATATATGCAGCCGATAGCCTTCAGCCTTTAGGTAATCCAGCAACTCGTAGCATCCCGGCAAGACACCAGGTTTGTCAGAACAATAGGAAAGGAAGCTGTCGCTTATCTTCAGACACAGTTCTTCAGTGACGTCAATGCCGTTGCCGAGCAATAGCGGACGTTTGAAACGTTCAATGACAAGATAGTCTTTCGATATTTCATTCTTGTTATATTGAAGCCACAACTCAGAGTTTATCTTCCAGTAGGAGTCATAGAAAAACTGGGGATTGGAGAAAAACCTGTCCAATCCGTAGTCACGGAACACTTCCGTCAAAGCAATGTCAGCATTTCCGCGTGTGTCATACAGCGTATCGTCGAAATCGAAAAAAATATCCCTATATCCCATATATCCGTATTATATCAGAAAACAAATACAAAGACAAGAGCCCCGAAGCGTCAGCTTCGAGGCTCATTGCAATTAAAGAAGGCGGCTTCCTACTCTCCCGCATTGCATTGCAGTACCATCGGCGTAAGTGGGCTTAACTTCTCTGTTCGGAATGGGAAGAGGTGGAACCCC
>SFIS01000056.1 GCA_004555245.1 Bacteroidales bacterium | reverse complement strand
CCGGTGAAATAACCGATGGCAGCTTCGAGACCTCCGAAGAGCCACCAAAGTAAGTTTCCTATTATGCGCATAAGATTATTCTTTTGTATTCTTGTTAATTTCTTGCCATTCCTGATGCTCCTCCAGATGATTGGTCTTTACCAGTACACTCTGGAAGCCGAAGTTTCTGCCAGCTTCGGCATTCTCGGCACGGTCATCGAAATAGAGGGTGGTGGCAGGATTCAATCCAGTCTGTTTCGTCATCTCTTCATAGATTTCGACGGATGGCTTCTCCTTCCGCATGGCGTATGAGAGGAATACTTCATCAAACAACTCGTCCGTGGAATATCCAAGCTGCTTCATCAGACAGACCGACTTCTGCCAAAGCGTGTCGTTGATGTTGCTGAGCAGATAGACCTTGTACTGCTTCCGAAGTTTGACTAACGCTTCCAGTCTTTCTACGGGAAGATTACCACACAGCTCTTCGAGCACTTTTTCAATATCCTCGGTTGTGGTTCCTTTACGGCAAAGACTCTGCATCTCTTTCAATGTTTCTGATTCCGCTACAAGACCATTAATATATTGGTGCATCAGTCTCTTGATCTTGCGGACATGGATTAGTCGCTTGAACGCCGTTACGCCCAGGCTCTCCATGGCTTTCACAACAGAAGCATCATCAATGTTCACGATGACACCTCCATAATCAAAGACGAGTGTTTCTATCTGTTTTATGCTCATTTTCTTATTGTTACAATTCTCTTATGACATGCTTGATGGCAGCTACCGGGTGATACAAAATCATTCTTGGTCCAGCCCAGCGCATCACTTTGCACATTCGTTCTTTCATCTGAGGACGATAGCAGTGGATGGGACACTTTTTGCAAGTTGGTTTGTTCTCGCCAAACTTACAGCGTTCCAGTCTTGCAGTAGCGTACTGTAGCAACTCTTGGTACCCAGGACATAATTCATTATTGCCCTCCTTCTTCCTGCAGTACAGAACGTATCATCTGCTCCACAACTCGCTGCTCTTCCTTTATTCTTTTCATCTTTTTATTTTAAGAATGGATCAAGCGTAGCCAGCAGTTCGCCAGCAGTTCGGCTTTATCTACCACACCGCTTGTGCGCCACAATACTTCTCCGTTTCGGAAGAGCATCAGCGTAGGCACGGATTGAATGCGGTATTGGTTTGCTGTCACTCCATACTTGTCCACATCCACCTTGATGATGCGGATTCTGTCACCCAGCACTGCCTTCACCTGTTCTAAGATGGGGTGCATCATCTTGCATGGCTGGCACCATGTGGCGAAGAAATCGACCAAGACCAGTTGGTCGCCTGATATAACGTCTTTGAAAGTTTCCATATTTAATTGAATATTTCTGTGAATCGGTTAAATGTCCTTCCGTCTCTTGTTATTTGCTCGAAAAACATGTTCTCGGGACGAACCCAGTTTGCTTCCTTACCATATAGTGCTTGATATACTACCATGCGTTCCTGAGTTTCACTGTCATATGCGGAATGGATATACTTGTACATTCCTCCCTTAAACCGACGCCAAGCCGAGAGCAGAGGCAAACTCGTTTGACTATGCCGAGGCGCGAAGGAGAAAGACTATGTCAAATGACGGAAAAATCTTTCTTCTTTTAACTGAATACTCCATGAGCATCTTCTGTGCCAATGGGGCATACCAAGTCTTGACTTCCTGCTCTGTGGGCGTGTGTCCACCAGGGAAGTGATAGCTGTTGTTGTAATGCAGCAAGAACAACGATTGGCTTCGCCTTCCTCCTCCTTGCAAGGCATAACCCAAGCGAGCTTGGGATTCTGCTCTTGCTTCGTTCGTCGGTTCAAAATGAGCCGGTGTGTCTTGTTCACCAAAGAGTCCCCACACCCGATTCTTGTAATAAAGAGTACAACAGTCAAACTGCCATTGACTATCCCTAAAATACGTTGTCAAATATAAGGGCAATTATCAATGTCGTTTACGAACTACGACAGTCTGTACTCGACAGGTGTCTTGTGCGTGATTTGTTTGAAGAGGCGGCATAGCACCGTCTGTGATGAGAAACCCAACCGGTTTGCTATTTCCTGTACGTTTAGGTTTGTTGTCTTCAGCATGACCTTTATTTCCTCTATAAGGTATTCGTCGATGATGTCTTTTGGCGATTTGCCAACAGCAGTGTGTGTTGCAGACGAGAGGTATCTTGTGGAGATGTTTAGTTGCTCGGCATAGAAAGGAATCTTGTGTCGGCTCTTGTGATTCTTGGCAACGAGTGCTATGAATGCGTTATAGATGTCGTATGGCCGTTGTTGTGACGGCTGATGTCTGACGGAATAAACGATTTGACGGTGGAGATAGTCGTGTGCGTGATGTATGGCATCGATGATGTCATCGCCCAATGCGATGCGTGTGGCGATGGCAGATGACAATGCTCCGCTGACACCATGCATGAGCCATCCTTCCGTGTTCTGAGATGAGAAGAAAAGTTCATTCTCCCCGTCAAAAAAAAGTGTGGTTATATAGTTCTCGGTAATTCTTGCGCCTCGCAGCAAGACAGACTTGGCTCCGAACTTCATCAGCTTTTTCGCCACTTGTATCATGTCCTGTTCTGATTTCACAACATGGTTTGTCATTCTTTCAGCCTCGGCACATCTCACGACGAGCAGCATCGCCTCTGGCAGGAGGAGGTTGACGATGGCATTGACAGTCTGGTCGTCAACAAGTTTTCTGCCGCTTGCAGAGATTGTTCCTGGCACGAGAATGACATTGCGGCACGCTTGTATCTCATCGCGGACATATTTCACCGTTTCCGGCGTGCGGAGCAATCCGATTTTTACGGTGTGTGGATGGAAAGCGGAGATGATTGTGCGTATTTGCTGGCGTATGATGTCAGGTCTGATGTCAAAAATCTCGAATTTGCCGTCCGGCTTGTTGTACGCCACTGTGGTCACGGCGGTCACGGCATAGCCGCCCATGGCACTGATGGTGCGGATGTCCGGCTGTATGCCTGCACCTCCTGTGCTGTCAGAACCTGTGATGCAGAGTACGGGTGTGAAGCAGGTGTTTCGCATTCTTTGGGGGCTATTGTCTTCCTGCGTTGCGTCGGTGTGGCGTCATGCGGAAGATGCGTCAAGAAAGGTAATAGACGTATATATATACGAGAATGGCAATGAAAATAATTGTGATGACACTTCTCACGAGACATCCTACGAATCTCTTGAACAGATATATGCCTATGATGACTGCGACGATACACGCCGCATAGTAAGCGAGGTTTTCCATTGATGTTGTCAGTTTTTTAATAGTGGTTTGTCGGGGAATGCGGTTGGTGTCAGAACAACTTTCTGAATTGCACAGGTATAGGTGTGGAGAACTCCATCGGGATTTGTGTGACTGGATGTGTGAAATGCAACATATAGGCGTGCAGGCATAGACGGTGGAGCGGGTCGCAGCCGTTGCCATATTTCACGTCTCCGCATACGGGGTGTCCCATGTCGGCAGAGTGGACGCGAATCTGGTTTTTTCTCCCCGTTTCGAGTTTGTATTCTACAAGAGAGTAGTCTGTTGAACGTTTCAAAGTATGGAAATGTGTGACGGCATATTTTCCTCCGTTGTCGAAGGGTGATGAATATGTGACATACGCCCGGTTGTCTTTCAGCCAATTGGCGATGGTGCCGTTGTCTTCTTCCATCTCTCCCGCCACGACGGCAACATATCGTCTGTCATACACAATGTCGTGCCAGTTGTGTTCAAGAATCTGCTCTGTCTCCATGTCCTTTGCATATACCATAAGTCCGGATGTGTCACGGTCAAGGCGGTGGACGGTGTGTGCGCGGCATTTCTGTCTTGAACGGTGGAAATAGTCGTCGAGTACAGACTTTACATTCAGCGAACCGTGTCCTGCTGCCATTGACAATATGCCGGGCATCTTCTCTATGACAACGAGGAAATCGTCCTCATATATGAGTTTAAGCCACTTGCTTTTGAATAGATTGTTGCGTTTCGATTTGCTTATGGAGATTTTCATCCCGCGTTTGAGGGGGAAGTCGAATTGTGTCACAGTCTTGCCTCCAACTCTGATTCCCCGCCCCTGAAGAGTGTCCTTGAGCTTGTTTCTCGACATCTTGATGTTTTTCACAAGATATTCGAGCAGAGGCGCATCGTATGTAACTTCATGATAGGTGTAGTCAGAGGGCCGGTTGTTGTAGTATGTCTTTTTCATTCTTCAGTCTTTTATTTGTGTGTGTCCTCTTGCGAGGCTTTTATGATGCGGTAGCTCTCGTTCTTCATATACTCGATGTTCTCATGTCCCGAGGATACAGGGAATATGGGATTGTGAACCTGCATCGTGAGTTTGTGACGTCTGGCGAATCTGAAATCGCGCTGCCGCGGCATCACCTCGTAAGTGCCATAGAGCGTGACGGGCAGCACGGGAAGCTGCAGACGGTCGGCTATCATGAAGGCCCCGCGTTTGAACTTTCCCAGTTCGCCGGTGTATGAGCGTCGTCCTTCCGGAAAGACTACGAGCGATACGCCGTTAGTGATTGATTTCAGTGCGTGGTCGCATGTCTCGTGAATCTTACTTGGCGACGAGGTGTCAACGGGTATAAACCCGCTTGTCTTTGACGCTCCTCCGAGAAAAGGAATCTTCATCAGCGATGCTTTCATCATCCATCTCAACGACTGATTAAAATATCCGATTATGAGAAATATGTCGTAGCAGCTCTGGTGGTTGGCGACTACAATATAACTCTGCCTGCTGTCGATGTTTTCCAAGCCTTTCAGTTCGACGGGCAGCAGTGTGGTGCGGATGATGATTTTTCCCCACAGTCTGCCCATAAAACTGCTGAAGCGTATGCTGTTCTGCTTTGTACACAAGGGACATACAAGCATTATGACAGAGCCTACGAATGCGGTGTCTATAACCAGAACGGGCAGAAGTATGAAGAGCTGGTAAACATGGTATATGAATCGCAAGATGGCGTTCATTGTTGTGTCGTGTTTGTTTATGTATGTGTGTTGTATGCTATAGTCTGTTTCAGAGTTGTTCAAGGCTCAATGCTCTCGCTACGTTGTGGCGGATAAGTGTTGAAGACAATCGCTTCGCCTCGTGACATCTCGTCGAACTTTCCGTTGTCGAGGATGTGCTGTCCGTTGCAGAAAGTGTGTATGACTTTCCAGTTGAAATGTCTTCCCTCTACCGGGCTCCATCCGCATTTGCTCTGTATCATGGCTTTGTCAACGGTGTAAGGCATCCTGTCTGTAAGGATGGCGATGTCAGCCTTATACCCTTTGCGCAAGAAGCCTCTGCCGGATATTCCAAACAGCGTGGCGGGATTGTGCGACATCAGCCTTACGACTGTCTGCGGGTCGAAGACGTTCTCATCTACGAGCGACATCATGGCTGGCAGAGAGAATTGTATCATCGGCATTCCTGACATGGCTTTCCTTGCCCCACCCTCTTTCTCTTTGACGGTATGCGGCGCATGGTCAGTTGCCACGGTGGCCAGTATGCCCTCAGCTGCTGCGCATCGGAGAGCCTGACGGTCAGCGGTGGTTTTTATGGCGGGGTTACACTTTATTAGAGTGCCTGCTGTAGCATAGTCTTCGTCAGAGAAGAGCAGATGCGAGACAGTGACCTCGCCCGTAATGCCTTTTTTGTCGAGCAACATTATCTCGTCTTTCGTAGTGAGGTGAGCGATGTGCAGCCTTGCCTTGTGGCGTAACGCCATCTCAACGGCTTTCGATGATGATGCGATACATGCTTCTGCCGATCGTATCTTGGGGTGCAGGCTGACATCGGGGTCGTCACCGTACATTTGCTGCATCGTACGCATATTGCGGTTGATGATGTCCGTATCTTCACAGTGTGCCATGACGATTAAGTCCATTGTGGCTGCTGCGCTGAAGATGCTGTCCAGCGCCTGTTCACGGTCAACAAGCATATTCCCGGTTGACGATCCCATAAAGAGCTTTATGCCTGGTATGCGGGTGCGGTCTATCTCTTTGACAAGATGGGCGTTATCATTTGTTGCTCCGAAGAAGAAGCTGTAGTTGACGTGACTTTTCTCCTTAGCCAGTGCGAATTTCTCTTCCAGTGTTTCAGGCGTTGTTGTCAGAGGCTTTGTGTTCGGCATATCGAAATATGAAGTGACTCCGCCGTATGCCGCAGCCCTACTCTCGCTGTCGATGTCAGCCTTGTGTGTCAACCCCGGTTCCCTAAAATGCACATGCGTGTCGATGCATCCAGGCATAATAAGACACCCCGTAGCATCTACTATATTGTCGTAGCGACCACGGGGTTTCTCCTGTATTTCTGCAATGTCTGAGATGATGTCGTCAACGATGATGATGTCTGCTTTGTACATCTCTCCCTCATTGACAATTGTGCCGTTTTGTATAAGTGTTGTCATTTTTGTTGATAGTTTTGCACAACGGCTTGGGATATTATTCCGGTTTGGCGAGATCGGAAGGCGTAGGAGGCGCGGCCTGCTGTACCGGGACGTTCTGCAGCGGAGGCTCGGCAGGCATCTCCATGCCGTTGCTGATATTCTGGTTGCGCTGAGCGGCCGACATATATTCTTTCACATACGTGTCGTTTTTGAACGTTTCAGATGCCTTGCTCATGATATCTTCTATCCATGGAGTGAGTGCCGGATACTCGTAACCAGCCGTGACCATCATGAAGACCCCAGGACCAAGCACGTTGTCAAAATTATCGCAGATGAATCCTGTGATGAGCCTGTCCTGCTCAACGGCAATACTCTCGGCAGCCGCCGTTAATGCTTGATAAACCGAATCCATGTCTGCGCCGTCCATGATAGCCTGATTTTCCTGATGCGTGAGGTCGGTGTATCTGCTCTGCAGAGTGTTGTATTTCTCAATGAACTCGAACAGGCGGTCGTTGAGGTCAGTGCCAGAGCATGATTGTTTTGTGTTGTTGAGTTGAATGGAGATATTCCCTTCTTCAATGACAAGAGGCATTACGCTCTCCTCGTCCATGTATATGGTCGCCATGCTTGTAGAATCTGTGGAGCCGGAGAATTTGAATTGTCCGTGTACGACTTCGCAAGAATCAATCTTCTTGTATTCTCCGTTTTTTATCGCCTTCAGATAGAGCATTCGCCCGTCGAGGGCTGAAATGTTTGATGTTCCTTGTATGTTGAACGATTTTGTGCAGGATGCACAGGTCATCATTGCAAGTATGGCGTAGAGTATATTCTTCATCAATAAGTTATTTTGATTTTGAGAGAACATCATGTGATTGGCTGTCATCACATACGTTTGATAATCATTGCAAAGATAATATGATATATCTTTGTGGTAAAATAAATTTATGCTATTTAATTTATCGTACGCTTGTTTTATAGGTTTTTAAGATTATGTCGTTGTGCAAATGACAAAAGCGGCATATTTTTCTTTTGCCGTCATCATCTCCGTCGCTGTTATATCTGCCTCAATCCTGCATTCGCGATTCAATATTCGCGATACGGTGTGAGGTGTAGAGCTGCAGCAGTCCGCCGATGAGCAGTAGCACCACCCAGTTGTTGTAAACGACTTTCAGATAGATGAAATAGCTCTCGAGGTCCTTCACTACGAGCGGTTTCAGGATGGTCCAGTATTGTTCTATCATGTCAATTCCGGCAATGACGAAACAGAAACCGGAGAGGAACTGCAGCGAGAAGAGGCGGTTGAGTGTGAAATCCGTGCTGGCGTATGCCATCTGCCGCTGTGCTGCGGTGTATGCTACGGCACCGAAGGAGAAGAGTATGCTGACCGTTTTCTGCACTATTGCCGCCCATGCCTGCTGGCTGTTGAATGCGGCGAGCATGAGAAGTCCGGCACTGACCACCATCACCATTCCTCCAGTGAGCATGACTATGTTGTTACTTTTAGTTTGTTGCTTCATTTGTCTTTGTCTTCAGGTTGTTGTCCGTTGGTTCTTCCTGGTCGATGTTCAGTACATAGATGTCCTCGTCGTCGGCTTTCATGAAATATCTCTCGCGTGCTATGCGCTCGATGTTCTTCGGGTCGCGTTCGAGGTCGCGCAGCTGTTTCGAATCGTTCTTGTACACCTTCTGGTATTTCTCTATCTCCGCCTTCAGATCCTCTATCTCATAATGCAGCACGAGACGTTGGTAGATGCTGTTGGAATCGAGAAATCCGACTATAGCCGTGCCTATGATACACGTTAGCAGGTATTTGTATTTCGAAAGGAAATAATATATTGTTGATACTTTGTCCATGATGTATCTCTGATTTGTTTCGTTTCAGAATGCAAAAGTATAAAAAAAAGCGAACATCTGTATCTATTATCTGAATAATTAAGATTTCTTTTCATTTTGCGCTTGCCCTCATGCCAGAGAGATTGCGCTGTGCAAAAAATGAGACCGCACCCGTTTGTGGAGGTGCGGTCTCATCAATTATATATTGCCGTTTTAGGTGTGCCGGGAGGAATGTATCACATCTTGTCCTTTGTGGCGTAGTATCTTTTCCTTGCTTCTGCCTGTCGTGCCTCGGAGAAGTTCGAGACGCGTTTGAGATAGCCGATGATACGTGTCATATAGTCCACATTGTGCGAGTGACATTTGGGACACTCATGCAGATAGCGTTTGTCTATTGTTCCGCACTCGTTGCAGATGGTGTTAGGTACATTGAACGTGAAATAGTTGCATCCTTCGATAGCAGCTATGTGCAGCAGTTGTCTGTACTGCTCTTTTGAGAGGTGCTCGTCAAGGTTCATGTGCAGTGCCGAGCCTCCTGTCAGATGTTCGATGTACGGTGCACCGTGCAGCTTGAACTTGTCTATGATGTTCAGCGAATCGTCTTCAACGATATAGAAGTAGGAGTTGTAGCAGTCGCGCGGCACGAAATATCCGTCTTCTTTATCCCATTTCGCATGTTTCACGCCCACGTTTTCAGCCGGAATCATCTCGCAGTTGAACATGAGTTCCTTTGTACGGTACTTTTTGTTGTACTTCTCTACAAGTCCCAGCACTTCCTGTACGAAAGCCTTGTATTCCGGGTTGTCGTTGATGCGCAGCCCCATGAATTCAGCCGCTTCGACGAGACCGTTGACACCGATGGTAAGATACTGGCGGTTGATGTTGATGTATCCGGAATCGAAGAGTGGCAACATGCCGTTATTCTGCAGTTCCTTGAGGTTCTCGTTGTATGCGGTCTGTACCTTGTGGCAGAGGTCGATAATATACGAGAGATACTCGCGGTAGTCCTTGCCGTTGTTTACGGCATACTGGATAGTCCTGTTGAGGTTTATGGTGAGCACTGACTTAGAACCTGTTGACACACCGCCGGCACCGAGTGTGTAAGTGAAGCCGTTGTCCTGTATCTCGTTGCGGAGGCGGCAGCAGCTCGACAGCGAATCGGCGTTGTCAGACATGTAGGTGAAGAAAGAGTGTCCTTCGGCATACATCTCTGCGGTGAAGTCGCCCCATTCCTTGTCTTTCGGCTCTCCGTTTTCCGTGAGCAGAGCCATTGTCTCCACAGGGAATGTGAGCACCGTCTTTGTCCTCTCTTTGTTGAACCATTTCATGAAGCGTTTCTGCAGCCAGGACAATCCGTCCCAGTCAGGCTGCGAACCGTCGGGGAAATAGAAGTTCTCAAAGAGTGAATGGAAATAGAACTTGTCGTAGTAAGCCACATTCCAGAACACCGCCTGGAAATTGCGTGCTCCTGTCGGCTGGTTGATAGAATATACAATTTGCTCGAAGCAGTCGGTGATGACTTTGTCTATCGAGCGTTTCTTGAGCGAGAGGTCAGCTTGTGCCTCCGGGTGTTTCCAATAGTCGATGCCGTACTCCTTGCCGATGAAATAGTTCATATACATCAGGAACTCAGGTGTGGCGCATGCTCCCGAGAGCATGGAGCTGACGATGAAGACCATATTGACAAAGCCTCCGCAGAACGATTTGAGGTTTGTCGGAGCTGTAGAGTTGCCACCGATGCCGCAAGTGCCGTTGAGCAACCACGGATACATGGTGATTGACGCACAATAGTTAGCCAGGGATGTCTCGTCGTTCTTATATATAAAATGTGTCTGGAGCAGACGCATGTATTCGTCGGCAAGCTCTTTTCCGTACATCTGTTTGATGCGGTCTGTCAGCATTCTGCGGTTCAGCTTGATGAATGCTCCTTTAGGCAACTCGCCTATCAGTGTGGCGATGTTCTTGTGCTCGACATTTGCATTGGCGTCAAATTTTGAGCCGGTGGCGGCATTCTTCGCCTTGCAATAGTCGGACAGGAATTTCATACGGTCAAGCTCTTCGCGCGTGTCGGTGTGTCGCTGGCGGTAGAGCATAAATGATTTCGCCACATTATAGTAGCCTTCTTTCATGAGAGCCACTTCGGTCTGGTTCTGGATATCTTCAACCGTCACACCGTCATGTATGTCAAGGTTGCTGATAATCTTCGATATGTTTGTCAAATCTATCTTCTCATTGACAGAATTGAACGCCTTGATGATGGCATTCATGATTTTATCCAATGAGAATGATTCTTTTGAACCATCACGTTTTGTAATGGTAAAGTTGACTATTTCCATGTTTTGGTAAAGGGTGAAAATTATTATTATCAGTTTGTTAGTTCTTCTTTTTGGAAAACTTTTTCTCTCCTTGTGACAAAAAAGTTATCCGTTTTGGAAAACTTTCACGGAAGAAAGTGTTGAAAAATTTCCCGAAAAAGATTCCGTCTGCAAAGATACAATAAAAAATTTGAATGCAAAAAGAATTGCCGGTTATTTTTTCAGAATAATTTCAGCAGTGTGTTGTTGGTGTTTTATAAATATCTGCATATCAATATTTTATAATATCACACTTATGTAAATATTAATTTTTTCACTCTTTTCTTTCATACTTTCTGCTTCCTTATAGGCAGCAATGTGTTTGTGTTAATTTGCGAAACAACAAAATTGATATTTCAGCAACACGAACTGGAAATTGATTGTATATACAGTTGACAAAAAAGAAAACTTGCACAATCATCGCATGGTGTCTTTTATCTCTTCCTACATGCTTATGTTGTCGATGCGCAGCTTGAGGATTCCGGCTGGCACATTGACGTTGACGATGTCTCCGACCTTCTTTCCTTTCAATGCCTGTGCGATTGGCGACTTGACTGAAATCCTGCCTTCGCTGACGTTAGCCTCATGCGAATTGACTATGGTATATGCCATTTTCTTCTGATTGGCGAGGTTTGTCATCTCCACTCTTGAGAGCAGTCCGACGGAATCAGTCTTTACCAGTGACGGGTCGAGCACTCTTGTGTTCTCGAGAATGCGTTGTTTGAAGCGTATCCGGCTAAGGATTCTGCCTTGCTCGCGTTTCGCGGCATGATACTCGAAGTTCTCGCTGAGGTCGCCGTGGTCGCGCGCCTCTGCTATAGCCTCGCGCACACGTGGCAGTTCAACCGTTTCGAGTTCTCTTAGTTCGGCTACAATCTTGTTGTATCCTTCTTCCGACATGTATTCCATAATCTTTTGTTCGTAATATGGTGTGCTATGCTTCCGGCTGTCTTTTCAGCGGTTTTCAAAATGAAGGCTGAAACCTGTATGTCGTTTCAGCCTTTATATATATAATGTGTATTGTCAGTTGCAACCTGTCAACCTGTCAACCTGTCAACTAATAGAATCTATTTCAATGCCGTTATGAGCACTGCTGCAATGGTGGCGACAGAACTTGCTATGGCAAGCCATAGCGATGTCCGTTGCGTATCGATCTTCTTTTCAGGTTTTGTCGGCACTACTATTTCGCATCCGGGCAGCACCTTTCCCTTGCGTATATTGCTGACCTGTCCGTTAGGATATACTATATACGAAAGGCTTTTCTTCCCGTTCTTGCTTATGCCACCCGCCTGGTTGATGTAGAACGAAGGTGATTTCTTGTCGCGGAAAGCCACTACGTTGGGGAACATTACTTCGCCGCTGATCTTCACCACGTTGTTGAGTTGCGGGACATATATCGAATCTCCTTCATGAAGCACAATGTCGCTTGAGCTGCCGGGGTTGTCCAATGCCTTCTGCAGATCGACACCGACGGTATATGTCGTTTTGTCAAGCAGGTTATGTATCTCTATCGAATCGGATTTTGTCTTTGCCACCTCAAGTTTCATCAACTGTATGTCAAGTTCTTTTTGCGACACCTTTCTGATCACCTGCACACCGTTTATGTATGCGTTAGGTGTCAGTCCTCCGGCACGCTTGAGTATGTCGGTAAGGCGTTCTTCCTTATTCGAGAGTACATACATTCCGCCGTAATTCACTTCTCCTGAGACGTGAACCACTTTCTGTTCCTGATAATCGGGCGAGCGGTGTATCGTCACTATGTCGTAGGGTTTGAGTTTGAAGGTTGTCTCGCCTTCGATAGGCAGTCCGTCTTTCAGGACAATGGAGAAAATCGTCGCCATTGTCTTGCCGTTGAGATTGTCCTGAGACGATGAGATGCGGCGTGCCACTTCGACATTTAGTAGCGATGCCGATTCGAGCAGGCCTCCCGCTTCTGTGATGAGGTCTTCAACCGTTTCGCCTTCAGAGTATTTGTAAATGCCTGGTTTGAACACCTCGCCGTAGATGGCGAGGTTGCGTTGCTTGTTCAGTTCTTCGAAAGATGAGACGAAGAGTTCGTCTTCGTTCTGCAGCACCATGTCTGGCGTCGTGCCGTCCAGTATGGCGGCAAGGGGCACGCTGATGGTTTTGTATGTACGGTCCGGACAGATACGGCGAAGCACTGCCCGTGTGGTCGATGCAAATTCCAGTACGCCTCCTGCCTGTTCGACAAGTGTCTTCACGCTGTTGACTTTGTTGTTGAGACGATACTGTCCTTCTCTGAACACCGCTCCTCTTATCTTCACCATGTTCTTGTATCTCTCTATGACAGAGTCCACAACCATGACGTCGCCGTCAGCGACATGGAAAGAAGAGAAGTCAAATTCGTCAACATTATGCACAGTGAGGCCGTCGTCAGATATTCGCTCTATGCGTACCTTCTTTTTGTAGGCGTAGCCCGTAAATCCGCCGCAGTAGTTGAGAAGCGACTGCAAGGATTCGTTTTTCTTCATTTCATAGTACATCGGGCGTTTGACGTGTCCCTCAGCTTTCACCAGGCTGCAGTACGGACCGACGAGAATGACATCGTTGTCCTGCAGCATGACATTGCCTGTCAGTCTGCCGTTGATGATATAGTCGTAGATGTCCACCGTGGTTATAATACGTCCGTTTCTCGACACCTTCACTTCGCGTAGCGTGCCTATTTTGTTCACGCCTCCTGCAAGATAGAGCGCGTTGAAGACTGTGGCAAAGGCAGAGATGCTGTAGGTGCCGGGTGTCTTCACCTCACCCATGACACTGACGGTGATTGCCCGCGTCTGCCCGATGGTCAGTTTGATATTGGAATCCTGATAGTGTGCGCCGATGGTGCGTTTCACTTTTGCCTGCGCCTGCGCCACATTAAGCCCGGCCACGTAGATGGGACCCTCGTCGGGGATGGTGATGCAACCGTCGGGCGACACATTGAAGCTGCCGCTGTATTGCGACGCTCCGTAGATGTCGAGAATCACTTCGTCGCCCGGACCGAGTGTATAGTTCGACGGTGTGGCGATGTTCATGCCCGGTTCAAACGACAACTCCTTTGACCGGAAGATGTCGTGGCCGAATATTTTCACGGAATCCTCCTCTTCGTACATCATCGTCATGTCGTCGTCTTCGAGACGTTTCTCCCCGTTGCTGATTCTGCTGCGGTTGATATCGTTGTCCGTATTGTTTGACGACTTGCCTTTCATGTTTTTGTACTTCTGGCTTAGCTGCTGGAGTTTGGTGGCAGATACTCCCCTTGCTATCAGGTCTTTGGCTATCTCCTTTTCGTCTTTTCCTGCTTCTTTCTGCTTCTGTACATAACTGATGATTTGTTCTTCTGACATCTGTGCCATGGCTGTGATGCAGACGAACAGGAAAAGGACTGTGCTGAGTATTTTTTTCATTTCCTTTATTATTTCTCTTTGGTTAGTCAAGTGTATAACGTGACAAAAACTGAAATATTGTGTTTGTGGCGTAATTTGTTATTTTTATCATCGTCAGCCGACGTATGGGCATGGCATATCTTCCGCCTTTTGGCAAACAAAGATTTGCTTTAGTGCGGCTTGCTCAATACAGCATTTCAAAGTCGTCCTCAATTCTGAGATGGTAGGCGTTGGCTTCGTACAGTATGCGCATATTCTGCTGTCGCAACGGTTTGTCTGGAGAGATAGCCAACGCCACATGCCCCATCGTCCGTCTGAGGTTTATCTCGACGCAAGGGTGAAGCTTCAATGTGCTGTCAGAAGCCGGTGCCTTTTCTTTGTCGTACTTTTCTCCGTCGCTCACAACCATCATGTCCACACCGAACGGACCCTTATGGCAGTCGCCTGCCACAGTCCCCATCCACTGGCATATAGCCTCTCTTGTTGCAGATAATGTATCTGTGTCGATATATCTGTTCAGAATCTCCATCTTCTCGGCTTCCGTGGCGAGCACGTTTCCTGTGTATGCTCCCGCCACGGTTGAAAAGAGCGACAAGCCGTCGTATCTCACTTCTCCTCCATTTTCTATACTGAATTCCATGCCGAAATCCAAAACTTTCGCATAGAAAGGTTCTGCCGTGACATGTCCGCATTGCCTCAACGTTTTCTCCGCCCATCTCAATATGTTGTCTTCATTTCCCGAGAGATACCGCACGCCCCTTCCGCTGCAGCTCCAAGGTGACTTTACCACGATCCTCCCCCACTCTTTCATACATCCGTACAGCTGCGCCATGCTCTCCACAACCACCGATTCGCCGACAAGGCGGCTGTCGTTGTCGCGCAGATGTTTTAGCAGCCTTGCCGCTGTGCTGCGACCGGACAGCGCGCGGAGTTTTTCAAGTGCGGCGGCGTCAGGCATTGGACATTGTCCGAATCCGGCGCGTCTCAGCTGGCTCGCTACGCTTATGTCCCATCCCCATGGTCTCACGTCGGGCCGCTCCACACCGGACATCATCTCGGCGATACTCCTCTTGTCGCCCATCGACAAGAATTCCACATCGGCATGGCGCACCTTCAGCTTGCGCGTCGCCGCAACAGCAGCACGGACATCGTCAACTACAACGACATCACCGTCTTCTGCCCATAGGACAGGCAGCCACCCCAAGTCTGAGCGCAGCTGGCGGCCTGCATGCGGAGCCGTCCAGAAAGCGGAGTTGGCAGCAAGGGCCATGTCATGCTCCGGATTGAAAATATGCACATTCATAATGCAAAGGTAAGCAAAAAGCCGATATTTCTGAAAGATGTCAAGACAATAAAGTGGTAAAAAAACTTTAATTTGTAAAAAAAATAGAAAAATGCCGTTTTTTAAACTAATCATTGTAATAATTATAATAATAATTAGTAACTTTGCAGAATAAAAGGAACAAAGCAATACCTATAAATGATTACACAAACACCTACAGCGTTCATTGCCCCGTGCCTCCACACAGGGTGCATAAGATGCGAAAAGATGAAAGCAGGGAACATCCTGAATCATGATTTCACATATATATAATAAGGTGTTAACCGAAATCTATCATAACACAAGACATTGTGATACCCATGCCGCGAAAGCGCAAATTGACTAACGAATAAAACATTTGATTTTCATTTTTATATTATTTACACATGGCAAAAGAAAAGAAATTCATTACATGTGATGGTAACGAGGCTGCTGCACACGTGAGCTATATGTTCAGCGAGGTAGCTGCCATCTATCCTATCACACCGTCATCTCCTATGGCGGAGCACACAGACGACTGGTCGGCTCGCGGTCGCAAGAACCTCTGGGGTCAGACAGTAAGTGTACAGGAAATGCAGTCTGAGGGCGGTGCCGCAGGCGCTGTTCACGGTTCGCTTCAGGCTGGTGCCCTTACAACAACATTCACCGCTTCTCAGGGTCTGTTGCTGATGATTCCTAACATGTATAAGATTGCAGGTGAGCTTCTGCCTTGCGTGTTCGACGTTTCCGCCCGTACTCTCGCAAGCCACTCTCTCTGTATCTTTGGCGACCACCAGGATGTTTACGCTTGCCGCCAGACCGGCTTCGCTATGTTCTGCTCTGGTTCTGTACAGGAAGTGATGGACCTCACTGCTGTTCCGCACCTTGCAACTCTCAAGACACACGTTCCTTTCATCAACTTCTTCGACGGTTTCCGCACCTCTCACGAGTATCACAAGATTGAGGTGATGGACATGGAGGATATCCGCCCGCTCGTTGACGAGGCTGACATCAAGAACTTCCGCGACCGTGCACTCACTCCTGAGCGCCCCGTCACACGCGGTACGGCAGAGAACCCCGAGACATTCTTCACACACCGCGAGGCTTGCAACGCTTACTACGACGCCATCCCGGATGTAGTTGAGCACTACCTTGGCGAAATCTCGAAGATCACCGGTCGTGAATACCACAACTTCTCTTACTATGGCGCCGAGGACGCTGAGAACATCATCATCCTCATGGGCTCTGCTACAGAGGCTGCACGCGAGGCTATCGACCACCTCGTTGCTGAGGGCAAGAAGGTAGGTATGGTTGCCGTTCACCTCTATCGTCCGTTCTCTGTCAAGTATCTCTTCTCAGCTGTTCCTGAGACAGTGAAGAAGATTGCCGTACTCGACCGTACAAAAGAGCCGGGAGCAGAGGGCGAGCCTCTCTACCTCGACGTGAAGTCTGCTTTCTACGAGAAGGAGAACCGTCCTGTAATCGTCGGCGGACGCTACGGTCTCGGATCTGCTGACATCACTCCCGCAAAGATTATCTCGGTATTCAACAACCTCGAGCTTCCCGAGCCAAAGAACCACTTCACTGTCGGCATCGTTGACGACGTGACATTCACATCCCTCCCTGCAGTAGAGGAGATGGCTCTCGGCGGAAAGTCTATCTACGAGGCCAAGTTCTTCGGTCTCGGTGCTGACGGTACGGTAGGTGCCAACAAGAACTCTGTGAAGATCATCGGCGACAACACCGACAAGCACTGTCAGGCCTACTTCTCTTACGACTCAAAGAAATCAGGCGGCTTCACCTGTTCACACCTCCGCTTCGGCGACGAGCCAATCCGCTCTACATACCAGATCACCACACCTAACTTCGTGGCTTGCCACGTACAGGCGTATCTGAACATGTACGACGTGACACGCGGCATCCGTGAGAACGGCTCGTTCCTCCTCAACACAATCTTCGAGGGCGAGGAACTCGTAAACTTCATACCTAACAAGGTGAAGCGCATCTTCGCAGAGAAGAACATCACCGTTTACTACATCAACGCCACAAAGATAGCACAGGAAATCGGTCTCGGCAACCGCACCAACACCATCCTCCAGTCTGCTTTCTTCCGCATCACGGAAGTTATTCCTGTTGACCTCGCCGTAGAGCAGATGAAGAAGTTCATCGTCAAGTCATACGGCAAGAAGGGACAGGATGTCGTTGACAAGAACTACGCTGCCGTTGACCGCGGCGGAGAGTACAAGATGCTCGCTGTTGACCCGGCATGGGCCAATCTCCCTGACGACGCTGTCGCAGAGGATGCAGCTCCTGCATTCGTCAAGGACCTCGTTCGTCCAATCAACGCACAGGCAGGCGACCTCCTCAAGGTTTCAGACTTCGTGAAGTACGACACTGTTGACGGCACATGGTACAACGGAACAGCCCGCTGGGAGAAGCGTGGCGTATCTGCTTTCGTGCCAGTATGGAATGTTGACAACTGTATCCAGTGTAACAAGTGTTCGTTCGTTTGTCCTCACGCTGCCATCCGTCCGTTCGTCCTGACAGACGCTGAACTCGCCGGCATAGACACTCCGACACAGGAAATCAAAGCTCCGGCTGCGCTTAAGGGCATGCACTTCGTCATCGAGCCTTCTGTTCTCGACTGTCTCGGATGCGGCAACTGTGCTGACGTTTGTCCCGGAAAGAAGAACAAGGAGACCGGCGTAGTAGAGAAAGCCCTCAAGATGGTGGCTTACAACCCTGATGCAGAGGATATGAAGAAACTCGCAAAGGATTGGGATTGGCTCGTGGCTAACGTGGCTTCAAAACAGGACCTCGTGGACATCAAGGCCAATCCGAAGAACTCTCAGTTCGCTACTCCGCTCTTCGAATTCTCCGGAGCCTGCTCCGGCTGCGGCGAGACACCGTATGTGAAACTCATCTCACAGCTCTTCGGCGACCGTGAGGTTATCGCCAACGCAACTGGATGTTCTTCCATCTACTCTGCTTCTATCCCGTCAACTCCTTACACAACAAACGCCAAGGGTCAGGGTCCTGCATTCGACAACTCTCTCTTCGAGGACTTCTGCGAATTTGGTCTCGGTATGGTGATGGGCAACAAGAAGATGAAGGAGCGCGTGGCATTCCTCTTCCAGCAGGTCATCGATTCTGAGAGCGCATCGGCTGACTATAAGGCTGCCGCTCAGGAATGGATAGAGAAGCAGAACGACGCTGACGAGACAAAGCGTCTCGCTGAAATCCTCAAGCCTATGATTGCTGCAGGTGCAGAGGCAGGCTGCGAGGTTTGCAAAGAGCTGAAGACACTCGACCACTACCTCGTGAAACGTTCGCAGTGGATTATCGGCGGTGACGGAGCTTCATACGATATCGGCTACGGCGGTCTTGACCATGTAATCGCTTCTGGCGAAGACCTCAACATCTTCGTTATCGATACTGAGGTTTACTCCAACACCGGCGGTCAGGCATCCAAGGCTACACCTCTCGGCGCTATCGCACAGTTCGCCGCTCAGGGCAAGCGTATCAAGAAGAAGGACCTCGGCATGATTGCCACAACCTACGGCTATGTATATGTCGCACAGGTGGCTATGGGTGCCGACAACGCACAGTGTCTCAAGGCGTTCCGCGAGGCAGAGGCATATCACGGACCATCGCTCATCATCGGCTACGCTCCATGTATCAACCACGGTCTGAAGATCAAGGGCGGCATGGGTCGCTCACAGGAAGAAGAGCGTCGCGCCGTTGAATGCGGCTACTGGCACCTCTGGCGCTACAACCCGGAACTGGCAGAGCAGGGCAAGAATCCGTTCTCTCTCGACTCTAAAGAGCCTAACTGGGATCTCTTCCAGGACTTCCTCGACGGCGAGGTTCGCTACCTCTCTGTGAAGAAGGCTTATCCTGCCGAGGCAGAAGAACTCTTCGCACAGGCCAAGAAGATGGCACAGATCCGCTACAAGTCTTACGTTCGTAAGGCTGCTGAGAACTGGGAAGACTAATACGTACAATACATCATTATCACTCTTAAGGAGGGAAGCCCGCGCTTCTCTCCTTTTTTGTTCGCCCGACATGGGCATAATCTAATGGGTGAAAGTCCCGAGCGTGCCCCGATAGCGGGAAGCGCATAGTCCGAGGCAACGGTGTCCACCGC
>SFIS01000119.1 GCA_004555245.1 Bacteroidales bacterium | reverse complement strand
TAAAGGAGTGTAGTGAATCCTACTCGACTGTTGTCACTTGCTGATAATGCGCAGTAGGCGGTGCAAGGATTATATTAATAATTTTGCACACCTACTTATCAGACTACTATGACATGGTATCCTTAGGATAACTGCCGAAATATGCTTTATAACACTTTGTGAAATACGTTGCGTTAGGTATGCCTACTGCGGCTGCCACATGCGCAATCTGGTCATACCCGTCAAGCAGCATCTCGCGTGCATGCTCAAGGCGGCTGTTGCGGATGATCTCCACGGGTGTGAAGCCTGTCAGGGCTTTGCATTTCCGATAGAGCTGTGCCCGGCTCAGACACATCTTCTCGGCAAGCGTCTCTACGCTGAAATCCTTGTCGCTGTAGTTTTCTTCAATGTGTTCGCTCAGTCTCTGCAAGAATCCCCTGTCGTATCTTGACAACGAATGTCGTGCGTCATCCTGCACTGCCTCCTCCTTGTGTTCTGTAGTGTCTCCGCCTTCCTCTCTGTCATGCGCCTTGAAGAGGCTGACCCTCAAACGGTTTTTCAAGAGAGTGTCTATCTGCGCCAGCAGCACAGAGCTGTTGAAAGGCTTTGCCAGATAAGCCTCTGCACCCGACTGCAACCCCTCCACGCGTTGTTCGTCGAGGCTGCATGCCGTGAGCATGATGACAGGGATGTGGCTGGTGCATACATCGTTCTTCATCTTTCGGCAACATTCCAGCCCGTCCATGACAGGCATCATCACATCACACACCACAATGTCGGGGATGTTCTCCTTTGCTAACCTCAGCCCCTGCCCGCCGTCGGCGGCGGTCAGCACACGGTATCTCCCTCGCAGCAGGGAGCCGGCATACGACAGCATGTCTTCATTATCATCAACAACCAGCACCACAGGTCGTTTTTCGTCCTCGGTCACTGTCTGGTCAGCCTCGGCGACGTCTGACGGGAGGTTTGAGCACGCCAGCAGGCTTTCGGGTGACAGTCCTTCTCCGACATCCGCAACGGCAGCGCCGTCTTCCGGCTGTGCTGACGGGACGGTAACGGTGATTCTTGTCCCGGTCTCGCCCGCAGCTTTGTCGCTGTCTGATTGTATCTCGACCCTGCCTCCCATCAGTTCGGCGTATTTCTTCACCAATGCCAGTCCGATGCCGCTGCCCCCCACGTTGGAGTTCTCTGTGCGGTAGAAGCGTTCGAAGATGCGGTTGAGGCTGTCGGGTCCGATGCCGGGTCCCGTATCGCTCACTGTCACGACGAGGCATCCCTTGTCGATGCCGTACCGCAGGCTTATGCTGCCGCCGGGGGGCGTGAACTTCACGGAGTTTCCGAGCAGGTTGTACACGATGCGCTCCAGCTTCTTCACGTCCACGTTGGCGAGACACTCTTCCGCACGGATGTCGGAAATCAGCGTCAGTCCCTTTCTCTGCGCCAGCGGGGCGAACGATTCGTGCCAGCCTCTCATCAGCCTGTTGATGTCGGCAGTCTGTATGTCCACCGTCATCTTCCCGTTCTCCGCCTTTCTGAAATCAAGAATCTGGTTGACGAGGTCGAGCAGTACCGACACGTTGCGCTGCGCAATTCTCAGCATCGGTATGATGTCGCCTCCCTGCTCCGCCATCGCCATCGCCCGGTCTATCGGTCCGGAGATAAGGTTCAGCGGCGTGCGGAAATCGTGCGAGACATTAGTGAAGAACATCAGTCTGGCATTTGTCGCCTCCTCAAGTCGGCGCGCCATGTCCCGGAGCTCTCCGTTCTTTTCAATCAGTATGTCCTGCTGTTCGTGCAGGCGTCGGTTTGCTTTCCGTCTCAGCATGTTCAGGCGGCAGAGAGCGGCGCAGAGAGCGCAAATCAGTGTCAGCGCGGCGAGTGCGGCATAGAGCATCAGGCGTCTCGCCCGGCTCTCCTCGAGATACGAGACGGCAAGGCTGTGCATCTTTTTCACGCGCCCCGCCTCGGAGGTTATGGCATGGTCCATCGCGGTCAGCAGTCTGGCTTCCTGCGGCGTACTGACCATATAGCTCGGCAGCAGCGTGTGGCGGCTGTATCTCCCGCCCCTGAGAATCTCCAGTGCCGTCTGTATTATCACGTCGCCGCCGGTGGGATAGATGGCGGTGGCGTCGAGCAGCCCCTTCTCCACCGCCTCGACGCCCAGTCCGGGCGACCCGAAGCCGTCAGCTCCTACAAAGACATACGTTCTCTGCGGGCAGAGGCTGTCAGCCACTTTCTTCGCCTCGCTTGCCATATAGTCGCTGTGTGCCACGATGACATCGACGTCAGGATAGAGGCGGAGGAGCGAATCCGTGACGCGGGCGGTGCGCGGCCCCACCCATCCCGCATCGACAGAGGCCACGACACGGATGTCTTCAGAATGTGCCAGGCCTTTGGTGAAGCCCCTGTGTCTCTGTATGGCGGGCGAGGTGTGCATGTCGCCCGTGATTTCCAGCACCTTGCCGCCGCGGTTTCCTAACCTCGTAACGACGTATGCAGCCATCAGCGCCCCCACCGCCTCGTTGTCTCCTCCCACGAAAGCGGTGTATTTCTCGCTGTTGACAGTTCTGTCGAAGAGGAGTACGGGGATGCCGCTGTCGTACGCCTCTGCGAGGGTGTGGGAGAGGGCGTCGGTGTCGTGAGGGGAGACGACGAGGATGTCAGCCCCGTTGTCGATGAGGCGGCGTATGTCGTCGGCCTGCTTCGTGCCGTTGTCGTCGGCGCACAGCAGTTCGATGGAGGCATCGTCGTGGAAGAGGAGCTCGCGGCGCATCTCGCTGTTCTGTTTCTCTCGCCAGAAACCGCCGCTGCATTGCGACACGCCGATCAGGTAGCGGCGCGGGGTGCTGTCGTGGCATGACGACATGATTGCCGCCAGCAGGAGGGCGGCACAGAGGGCACGTAGAGGCACAGGCATATCTTTCTTCTTTTTGGTTTTAGCTGTATCTTTAATTTTCGGGAGACTGCAAATATATACATTTTTTTCTGTCCGTACAAGAAAATGACTTGTTTTCTGAGAAATTTCCATCCCATGCACCTGATTTTTTTACGACAACTGCGTATTTTTAAAGACAACAGAGACAACAGGAACAACGGAAAGAACGGACGCAACTGCGGATGTCACGAGGTGACATACAACTAAGACAACATCCCCGTTTACAGAAGGCTTGTTGTTTCCGTTGTCTCTGTTGTCGTTTAAAAAATACGGTTCTACCGTAATTAGTGTGAGTTAACAATCTCGAATAGTTAAACCGTTAACATTTGCAAGCTTCCCTAAAAGAGAAACACCTCAAAAAGCCGTACACAGCTCTATATTTATATCTCTTATGGAGATGAATGTTAAAGCTTATATCACTGACAAACCTTAAACGATGTTTTCTTTCCATTGATTTTTAATTCAACCTTTGGATTTGAAAACTGAGTGAGGTGGTCGAATGTCAAGGTTACCGTAGCTACTCCGTTATTTACAGAAACATCAACGGAAGTCGCCTTGTATTTCTGCCCTTTCCATGAAGGAATGAGTTTTACATCGGAAACTGTATATTGGTTTATGGCTTTATCATCTATGAAGGTTATAGTAACTTTGTTATCGTAGTTGTTGAAGCCTTGACAATGTGGCTTAGCATAGACAGACAAACTAAGTGCCATGCTTAAAAATAGGAATATAATATATTTCATAACAGTAGGATTAGAAACGAGATTTTTCAGAGTTTCCAGCGCCCGTACCACGATAACGGTCGCGGGTCGTATTGAAGCGGTACTGCAGTGTCAGCATTACAGAGCGACCGGGCGAGAAGTTTTTCTGCTGTAT
>SFIS01000118.1 GCA_004555245.1 Bacteroidales bacterium | reverse complement strand
GCGAATAGGAATCAGCCCAAATTTTTATTTTTCGAAACTTACATGTCCATGCATATACGCATACGAGAGTGACGAAGTTTTAGCGGACAACAATAATTTTTTTTGTATGTCCGACTAGAAGACACAGAAAAAGGGTGCGGTTCACACCTCGTCACTTGTCCGTGATATGCAGGAAGCGTGTCGCCATCGAGAACAGCGAGCGGTTCTTGTTGTCGATAAAAGCGTCAAGCAGACGTGTCGTCCTGCCTACGGGGATGACATCATAGTCTGCTATCTCTGCCGGAATGAGACACGAGAAGCCTTCTCTCAACACCACGCCCTCCTGTGTGGAACGTATCTTTATCAGACAGTCGCCCTTTATGCACATCGAAATGATGAAAGAGTCGTATTTCAGGAGATTGCGATGAAACTGCCCTTCTATATCCACCACCCTCACGCTGAAGAAAGGGGAGTCAATACAATGGTTTGCACGCTGGCTGTCGTCATTATAAAGTGTGCGGTATTCGTCCAGCACATGGAAATCCAGTGCCTGTGCCGCGAGGTCGGTATGCAATTCACGCATCCTGCCGTTTATATCCGGACGGTTGTAGTCGAAGATGCGGTAAGTGACATCGCTCGACTGCTGCACCTCTGCAAGCAGTATCCCTCCGCAAATGGCATGCACCCTTCCTGCCGGCAGAAAGAATACGTCTCCCTTATGCACCTCATGCCGTGCAAGGGCATCACATATCGTACCCTCTTCAACCATCTTCCGGTAATCCGACGGAGAGAGGCGTTTTCTGAAGCCGGCATACAGGAATGCGCCGGGCTTGGCGTCAATGACATACCACATCTCGGTCTTTCCCATCTTGCCGTGTAGCCTCTGCGCCATGTCATCGTCGGGATGCACCTGTATTGAGAGGTCATTCTCCGCATCAATGAATTTCACGAGCAGCGGCATGACATCTCCATAACGCTGCGCCACACTGCGTCCGAGGATTTCTACCGGATGGCGGCTTATGACATCACTCAGTTTCATTCCCTTCCATCTGCCGTTGGCAATGACGGATGTTGACGAGGGGACACAACTCACCTCCCACGATTCGCCAATCTTCGAGCTGTCGTCAGCGAGAGACGACGACAGACCTTTCCATGTGGCAAGGCGGCTGCCTCCCCACACCACAGTGTGCATATTCGGTTCAAAGAGAAGAGGATAACTCATGGCTTTTCAGTTTGTTGCGGCGGGAGCATCCATGCTTCCGCTTTTTCTTTTATTTACGATTAAGGAGACAACGTGCGAGAGGGATGGCAGTTGCAGAGGCCGGGAGCCGACGCCGCACCGCCACTCATGTGCGTCACCCCTTAGAGAAATTCATTTTCTCGAGACGCTGCTTCAGTTGCTGGGCGAGAGAGCGGCGTATGGCAAGGCGTATGCTGCAGGTATTGTCAAATGTCTGCGAGACGATGCGGGGCTGCATGTCCTTCACAATCTTCATGACATCATTCATTGCAGGATAGGCGAACGAATAGTCCACCATCTCCTCGACAATCTTCTCTTCTATGCCGCTGTTGGCGAGACAATCTACTGTGGCTTCGCGGTATGCGACGATAAGTCCGGACGTGCCGAGGTTCACTCCGCCATAGTATCTGACCACGACGACAAGAGAGTTCGTCAGTTCCGCCTTCACAAGCTGTCCGTGGATGGGTTTGCCCGCCGTTGACGACGGCTCTCCGTCATCATTCATACGGAACGACACGCCGTCGCCCACACCTTCCACACCGAGGATATAGGCATAACAGACATGCCGGGCATCATAGTATTTCTTCCTGAAAGAAGATATGATGTCCTTCACCTCCTGTTCTGTCTCTACATGGAACGAGAAAGCGAGGAATTTGCTTCGTTTCTCAGAATAGAACCCCTCGCCTTCCGTCACAACAGTCTTGTAGGTATCCAATTTTATTACAAGATTTTATCGTTACTTACTCAAGTATCGTATGTCTGTGACTTGAATTTCTTACTGCAGCAGGTGAATGACAAGCCCCGAACGCAGTTTCGGCTCAAACCACGTTGCCTTCGGAGGCATGATATTGCCGGAATCGGCTATATCCATAATCTGCTGCATCGAGACGGGGAAGAGAGCGAGAGCGGCACGCATCTCTCCGCTGTCAACCCTTCTCTTCAGCTCGCCCAAGCCACGCAGACCGCCAACGAAGTCTATGCGCTGGCTTGAGCGCAAGTCGCCGAGTTCAAGGATGTCCTGCAGAATCAGGCGCGACGAGATGTCCACGTCGAGCACTCCGATAGGGTCGGCAGGATTGAACGTCCCTTCCTTCGCATCGAGGGCATACCATTTGCCGTCAAGATAGAGACTGAACTGGTGCGGATGCTGCGGGCGGAACTCAGTCTCTCCCTTCTCCTCCACGACAAAGTTCTCGCCCAGACGCTCAAGAAACTCTGTCGGTGTCAGTCCGTTCAGGTCTTTCACTACACGGTTATAGTCGAGCACCGTCAGCTGCGACGCCTGGAACGCCACCGCCATGAAGAAGTTATACTCCTCGTCGCCAGTGTGTCGGGGATTTTGAGCAGCCTTCTCAGCACCCACAAGAGCTGCAGCGGCACTGCGGTGATGTCCGTCGGCAATATACAGGGCAGGCATCTTTGCAAACTCTCCGGTGATAACCTCGATGTCCTTCGCATCGCTCACCACCCACAACTTATGTCCGAAGCCGTCTATCGGAGCGATGAAATCATATTCCGGTTGCGTGGCTGCATAGCGCATGATGATGTCGTCAAGAACCTTGTTGTCAGGGAACGCGAAGAAAACCGGCTCGATGTTGGCATCGTTGACACGCACGTGCTTCATGCGGTCTTCCTCCTTGTCGCGGCGCGTCAGCTCATGCTTCTTTATCACGCCCGTCTTGTAGTCGTCCTGATGCGCACACACCACAAGTCCGTACTGTGTCTTCTCCTTATTGCCATTTGCAGGCAGGCAAGATGTCTGGGCGTAGATGTAGTAACACTCCTTCTCGTCCTGTCTGAGCCACCCCTTCTCGCGGAACATTGCGAACTGCCGTGCCGCCTCGTCATATACCTTAGGGTCGTACTCTGATGTCCCGGGCTCGAAGTTTATCTCTGGCTTGATGATATGATAGAGCGACATGGCATTGTCGCCTGCCTCTGCACGCGCCTCTTCAGAATCAAGCACGTCATACGGACGAGACTCCACCTTTTCTACAATCTCCTTCGGAGGACGCACCCCCTTGAATGGTTTTACTCTTGCCATTTTCTTTTCTAATTTTTTGATTTGTATTGCGATTAAGTTAGGTTATGCAAGCCGTCAACGGCATTTCGTGTCTGCATCCCCGGAATCTGCCGATGCCTGTTCATACGTCTCGGCGTGCAGGAAAGTTGTCTGACACACTCGTTTCTGCAAAGTTAATCATTTTCCACCAACGGACAAAGGAATTAACATTCTTTGTAGAGAATATGTTGAGACGTAACTATTCAGCGATTAGGTTATAGCCCCAATAATTTCATTAAGCAAAACTCCGGGCAGCAGTAATTCCGTATAGAAGTACGGCTGTTCTATCTGGAT
>SFIS01000117.1 GCA_004555245.1 Bacteroidales bacterium | reverse complement strand
AATACCTCCTCGTAGCATATGAGAACTACAGGATTACTAACTCGTATTAATATGTATATTATTACTGCCGCATAACGATTACAAAATTACACAAAAAAATATATCTAACAAAAGTGGGAGGATTTTTTAACTTTTTACCATAGACATTTTATTAGGGAAGCGTAGGTTCAACTGGCAAGTACAAATAAGTAGAAATGTTTGAACAACACCGTTTTAGGAAGTTGAAAAATCAAGTTTCTCTCTCGGTATAGCGTTTATTTTGGCCAATATCTTCTTTAGTTTAGCATTTGTGTATTTCCCATTCGTGTTCTATTTAGCTCCTTATTATGAGTATGTAGCAAGTTACTTATCAAATTCAGCCTCTTTGAGGGTCAAATATGGTTTTGCAAATGGTGACTGACAAGACATAAACAAGGTCAGCAGGAATTTTTTACATAAATGGACATGAATGTATATAACCTAAAATAAGAATAAATTTTAATAAGGGCTGCCCAAAAAGAAAAAAATGCAGTTGCCATCCTATAGATACTTGCAGAAAGGATAAAATTTACTTTTAGACCTTTTGGGATAGCCCTTATTAATACTTCAGATAAAATTCCTTAGGTTATATTTTCAATCCTTTGGACCGGGTTTCCTCCTTGGCATACAGTCCCGGACGCCCGATTATGACATGGTTGGCAACGATACTATCCGCCGGACTGCGGACTTCAACTGCTTCAGCTCGTCCTCCTTCTTCCACACCTTACCCGCTATCTCCTGTAACTGCGGTATCTCCATCTCCAGCACCTCGTTCTTCGCCTTGTACTGGTCGATGATGGAGGGTATCCTCTCCATCGCGTTGAGGAAGTTGCGGGCGGCGGCCAACGGGTCAGCCATCGCCATATGCCCGTTGTTGTAGGTGTACTTGTAGTTCCCCTCGACCACGAAGCGGTTGTCGGTGAACTCCAATCCCTCTTTGAGTATCCTCTCGCTTACCACCTTTATCGGAAAGCCGTAAAGTTCCCCGACAGGCTTGTACAGCCCGCCCGTAGTGGCGTTCTTGGCTATCTCCTGCAAACGCTTTCCGATAACCTTTTCATCGGTAGAATCCACGCCGTCCACCTTGACCGCATTCAGGCGGTTGCCCTCCTTGTCCGTCTGCACAACGGAAAGAAAGCGGTTCCAATCTTCCGTCATGGCTTCGATGACAGCCGTGTTGTTACGCAGTTCCCCCGTCTTGGCTTCCAGCTTGAACTCCGAATCGCGCTTGCCCTTGTTGAACGACTTGCGTTCCCCTTCAAGCGATGCGATACGCTTCTCCAGTTTCGCCTTGTCCAAAAGGTCGGTATTGCCGGAGAGCAACGCCATGTACTCCGAGAAATTCATGCCCGATTTCTCGTCCATCGCCCCCTCGTCGATGGTACGCGCGCCCATCGCCCCGCTTTTAAGCTGCGAGATGAACGTCTGCTTGCAGTGCAGCAGGTTGAACTTGTAGCTGTCCAGCGACTTTTCCACCGCGTAGATGATGACATCCACATTGTTCCCGGCAAAATGCTTGGCAATCTCGTTGCCTGCCCTGACTCCCCGTCCGTCACGCTGTTGCAGGTCGGACGGTCGCCAAGGCGTATCCAAATGATGGATGGCGACACACCTTTTTTGCGCATTCACGCCCGTTCCGAGCATGGAGGTGGAACCGAACAGCACGCGCACCGTTCCGGCGTTCATGGCGTCTATCACCGCCTTGCGCGCCTTGTCGGTCTTGCACTCCTGAATGAAGCGCACCTCGCTTGCCGGTATGCCGTAGTCCTCCGTCAGCTTCCGCTTTATCTCACTGTACACGTTCCACCCGTCGCCCGGCTGGTACGTCCCCAGATCCGAGAACACGAACTGCGTGCCTTTCTGCGCGTCGTATTTATGGTAATACTCCGCAATCGTCTTGGCACAGTGGGAAGCCTTGTTGTCGGGGTGGTCTTCGTAGTTCGGGTCTATCATGCGCATATCGAGAGCCATCTTCCGTGCGTAATCGGTGGCGATCAGCATCTTTGCCTTCTCTTCCGTTTCCGACAGGGGCGGTCTACCGAGCAGCGTGGCGTCGCCCGTCTTGGCGAACTGCATCAGTTTTTGAATGAAGTCCTCCTGCTCCGGCGTGGGCGGTATATGGTGCAGTATCTCGTTCTTGTGCGGACGATCCACACCCACATCCTCTGCCGTGCGGTAGTCGGTTATCTCGTTGTAGAAGGCGGCAAGCTCCGGCACTTTGATGAAGTAGCGGAAACGCTCCTTCTGCACCACGTTGTTCGTCACGTTGAACTCGAAATCGGTCGTCTTCTTGGCGAAGATAGCCGCCCATGCGTCAAAGCACCGGATATCCTGCCGTTCCAGTTCCTTCGGGCGCAGGTACTTGAAGAGCAGGTACAGTTCCGTCAGCGAGTTGCTGATGGTCGTGCCGGATAGGAACGTCGCCCCCAAGTCCTTACCCGTGCGCTCTTGTATGGTGCGGATGGCAAAAAGCATATTCAGGGCTTTCTGGCTTCCTTCCGAGTTGCCCAAACCAGCCACACGGTCATGCCGCGTGTTGAAAGTCAAGTTCTTAAATTGATGCGATTCGTCAATAAAAATATGGTCGATGCCCATCTGCTTGAAGTCCACCACGTCGTCCGTGCGCGACTTGATGGCGTGTTCCACCTTCTCCAGCTTCGCTTCAAGGTTGTGCTTGCGCTTTTCCAGACCTTTCAGCATCGCCCTCGATACGTTCTTGCCCTGCTGCCGCAAGACTTCGAGGTTTTCCTCCACCGTGTCAAGCTCCGCTTGCAGGATGCGCTGCTGCAACTCCGGCGACTGCGGAATCTTGCCGAACTGGTCGTGCGACATGATGACGCAATCATAGTCGTTGTTCTTGATGTTGTTGAAGAAACGCACGCGGTTGGCGGTCGAAAAGTCCTTCTCCGAGGCATAGAGAATCCGCGCGTTCGGGTATGCCGCCTGATAGGTGGCGGCAATCTCCGCGACATTGGCTTTCAGCCCGATAATCATCGGTTTGTGCGCCAAGTTCAGACGCTTCATCTCATGCGCTGCAATGCACATTATCAGCGTCTTGCCTGTACCGACTTCGTGGTCGCAGATGCCACCGCCGTTCTGTTTGAGCATCCAGACGCAATCCATCTGCGACGGATAGACGCTCTTGATACCCCTGCTTGCCAGCCCTTTGAGGTTGAGGTCCGGAAAGGTCTGGTGTGAGCCGTCATATTTCGGGCGCACGAAACAGTTGAACTTGCGGTTGTACATCGTCGTCAGCCGTTCCTTGAACTGCGGCGACTGCTCTTCCAGCCATTCCGAGAACCCGTTACGGATTTCGTCAATCTTGGCGTTGGCGAGCTGTATGCCCTCGCTGTCGCGTACCTTGATGTCGTTTCCGTGTTCATCCTTTCCTATGGACTTCATCATATCCGGGCAGGTGTTATGCAGGCATGGTGCGGTAGCCGCACGCCACCGAAAATTCGTCCATGCTTGCGGAGTAGGCGATTTTCACGTCCGTGTCAAAAAGACGGCTCATGTAGGCGGCATATACGCCCGTCGGAATCCAGCGTTCCCCGAAATTGAAGTCGAGGTCTTCAAAAGCGATGCGCGGCGGCTCGGCTTCTTTCAGAGCCTCCAACGCCTGCTTCACTTCCGGCATACGCCCGTTTTCGGGGTTGTCGCCCATCCATGCCTCGATGCGTTCCGCCTTCTCTATCACGTTCCCGGCGATGAACCTGTCCTTTATCTCGTAACCGGTTACGAGCGGGTTGTAGAAGATGCGTCCTTTGAGGGCGTCAAGCAATCCCTCCTCCGTACTGTCGGTTATCTCCCGCATATAGTCGAGATTGACCGTGCCGAACTTGTTGAGCGATGCGGAGAGTGCCTCTTCGGGAGAGCTTACGTTGGCATGGCTCTCTACCGAGAAGGAAACGGGACGCTCGAAAATGTCCGCCTTGACGAACCTGCCGTCCTCCGCACGTTCCAGCGAAAGGATGTCGCGTCCTCCTGCATCCATCACCACCAGTTTCACGTTCTGCTTGGCGTTGAGGTTGCCGTAGCGCATGACAAACTCGTCATAGCAGGTGTTCAGATGCTCACGCCACTGCGGGTTTTCCTCGCGCCTGTTCGATTCATAACGGTACAGACGCTCGTATGCGTCACGGAGCGACACATACAGCAACGCCTTCTCTTTCTGATAGCCTGTCAGTCCAAGCGGCTGGAATGTCGCGCCGTAAGGCGTGATGTCTTTCAGATAACCGATGTTACGACGCCCACTGTCAGCCACTAACGAGCCTTCACGCAAGTGCATTTCCGGCGTGCGGTGGTAGGGACGCGGCGACAGGTCGGGAGCTTCCTCTTTCGGTTTTTCCGCTTCCATTTCGGGAAAAAGGGAGGTTGCAGCCGCTTCCGTTGCGGGAGCGACAGGAATGGCGGCAACTTCCGGCTGTGTTTCGGGTTGCCGTGTTTCCTGCTCCGGCGCGGCTTTCACGTCCGGGACATGCTGCCGTTTCTCCTGATGCTGTGCCGCCAGCCTGCGAAGTTCCTTGCGTCGCTCCGGCGTGAGGTCCATCATCATTTCATAGAAGCCGTTGATGGGCGGATTGGTGTCCCAATCCAAAGTAGCGTAAATATCATCCGGATCGGCTTTGGCTGCGACACTCACCGGCTTTGTTTCATGGCTGTCCCTGCTTTCCGTCGGCGGTGCGGCAGACGGCTGTGGCGGTGCGGTCGTAACCTTCGGCGTAACCTGCGCCTGCGGTTTGGGAGGCATGCGCCTTGCCGGGCTTTCCTTTTTCGCCGTCTTTTTCTTCTTGGCGGGTGCTTCCTGCTTGCGTACTTCCTCCGTTATGCCCCAGAGGTCGAGCAGGGAGAGCTGCACGCCCTCCGAATAATCGGGGCGGCGCGGCTCTATCTCCGACTTTTCTTCCTCCGGCTGCGGTGTTGCCGCTTCGGGCTTCACTGCCATTTCATGACGTGGCTGTATCTCAGGAGTGACAACCGGTGTGGAAATGGTTTCTGTCACCGTGCTTTTCCCCTGTGCCGGATGCAGGCTGTGCATTTCATACAGCTTTTTGTCCAACTTATACAGCTCAATATCCATATGTTCCCGCAAATCCTCCGCCATTTGCTCGATGCCGTCCCGGTGCATGACTTTATAGGCTGGTTTCCCGTAAGGGTCTGTGCCGCTTATCAGATCCGAGTGGGGAATCATGCCGATGCTGCCGACATACCCGTTCTGGAAACTACCTATCGGTGTCTTTTCCGTCTGCACGAACAACTCTTCATAATCGTACAGCTCCCGTTTCTTGCCGCTGTTCTTTTGCAGGATAATCAGGTCGCTACCCACTTCCGTACCCGCGTTGTCCGTGAAGAGGTTGTTCGGCAGGCGTGCGACTCCCACCAGATTGGCATTACGCATCATATACTCGCGTATGGGCGCGTTGGACGGTGCGTCCAGTACCCCTTGAGAGGTGATGAACGCCACGATGCCGCCCTCACGCACCGCGTCAAGGCTTTTCAGGAAGAAGTAGTTGTGTATTGCCTTCGGTGCGGAACGCCTTGCCGGGTCTTGGCTGCCCGTGAACTCCGGGTCGAACACAGCCACGTCGCCGAACGGGATGTTCGAGATAGCAAGGTCGAAATAGTCCGTGAATGGCTTCTCTATCTTCTCGAATCCCTGCACCCTTACCTTTTGGTCTGGATGCAGGTATCCCAATATTTTGCCCGTCATCAGGTCTTTCTCGAAAGCCATGATATCCGCGTCCGGCTTGTTTTCCAGCACGGCATCCACGAATGCGCCCACGCCCGCCGACGGCTCCAATACGCGATCGGGACGTATGCCGTGTTCATGCAGTACATCCGCGATAGTGCCGGTTATCTCCGGCGGGGTGTAGAAAGCGGTCAGCACGGACTGCTTCATGGCATCCACGTACCGCTTGTACTCCGTATCGTCCTTGCTGTTTTCACGCACCAGCCTGTGCAGCTCCACCGTAGGGGCAAACAGTTCGAGGTCCGATTTCGCCCAATGCACGGCATCCGTCAGTTCCTTTGCCGGGTTCAGTATGCACTTCAATCCGCCGAAACCGCAATACTTCCGAAGTATGGCTTGTTCCTCGGCGGTTGCCGTCCTCCGTTCCCTGTCAAGGATGAATGCCGTCCGTATCGCCTCGATGTTGTCCCGCAGCCGTTGTTTGCGGTTAAACGCCATACTCGTCGATATAAAGGACGGCGGCTCCCGTCAGCTCCGTGTAGAGCAGGTCGTATTCGGGCGACAGGGCGAAGTTGTCGTCCGAAAGGTCATAGGCGGAGAATACATTACCGACAGGCGGCAGCAGCTTTCGGATGAAGGCTTCGCGTTTCTTTTCCGGCACTTCGTTGGCAAACTCGTTTTCCACGACTTCGCGGAGGATGGCGTACTTGGAATAGCGAAGCCCCCGCAGGAGCGTGTCCATCGCCAACTCCTGCGCCCCTTCGGGCGGATAGCCTTCGAGCCGCACACGCTCATACGTTTCGGCGGCACGGTCGGCACGCTCCCGGATGAAGGCATCATCGGAAGCCTGTTCAAACCTGTTCGTGCGGAGGTAGTCCAGCAGGTACAGACCGTAATAGGAAAAGTCGGTCTGACCCTCGTTTTTCTTCTTGTTGTTCATTACTTTGGAATTTAGTGGATTGGTAATGACGTGGATAATCGTCTGGAAAGGAGAAAGAAAAGGCACTCGGTATCCCTCCGAGTGCCACCACTAAATCCAAAGTATGAGTGTAATCCGGTATCGAAGAACAATTCATTACTCTGAACCAGTGGCAAAGGTAATACTATTTCTTCCGTCCTGAAAATTTCCTGCTCGTTTTCCTTTCGGGGAACACGAAAGTCGTGTTATAGTCCTTTTGAAGCCTTTGAGCAGCTTCGTATGCCCGTCGGTGAGCAGCTCTTTGATCTCGTCGTCGGAAAGGGTGCGGTTCGCCTTCAGGCGGAACACGGGCAGCCCGCACTCCGCGTTGTCGCAGCGTACCACCTTGCCGTAGAACTGCATGCTGCCCGTCCCGCACTTGGGACACTTGCAGCCGGAATCCCTGCGGGAGAACAGTTTGTCGCACGAGAGCAGTTCGGAGGTGATTTCACGTGTGTACGCCTCTATCTCCCTGCGGAAGGTGTCAGCGGGCAGTTCCCCGCGCTCGATGCGTGCCAGATTCTTCTCCCATTCGCCCGTCATGGCTACGTCGGCGATGCGCATCGTCTTCACGACCGAGTAGAGGGCAAGCCCTTTTTCTGTCGGCACAAGCGATTTCTTGCAGCGTTCCATGTAGCCGCGTTTGAAGAGCGTTTCGATAATCGCCGCACGGGTGGCGGGCGTGCCGATGCCGCAGTCCTTCAACGCCTGACGCAATGCGTCGTCCTCTATGTCCTTGCCCGCCGTTTCCATTGCCGACAACAGTGTCGCTTCGGTATGCAGCGGTTTGGGTTTGGTCTTGCCCTCCGTGATGGAGCAGCCTTTCAGCGTCAGCGTGTCGCCTTCCCGCCAATCGGGGATGGCGGTTTCTTCCTTGTCCTCCCCGCCATAGACGGCACGCCATCCGGCTTGCCTGATGATGCTGCCTTTCACCGTGAACTCCACTCCGGCACATTCCGCCGTGACGGTGGCGGTGTCCTTGACGCATTTCTCGGAGAAAGCCTCAATCATGCGCCCGGCAACCATCTGATAAATGGTGCTGTCCTCTTTGGAGAGGAACAGCGGCTTCTCGCCAGTGACGAGCAGGGCGTGGTGGTCCGTCACCTTGCCGCCGTCCACACTGCGGCGTGTCGGCTGCGCTTTCGGCTGCACCTTGCCTTTCCATTCGGGCAAAGCCCCGATGAAGGCGAGCAGCTTGGGGATTTCAGCGAACATGTCTTCGGGTATGTAGCGGCTTCCGGTTCGCGGATAGGTGATGAGCTTCTTCTCATAGAGCTTCTGCGCGATTTCAAGCGTCTGTTCCGCCGTGAAGCCGTGCTTGGCGTTGGCTTCCTTCTGGAGCGTCGTCAGGTCGTACAGGAGCGGTGTTTCCTCCGTCTTCTCCTTGCGTTCGGCTTTCGTGACGGTGGCTGTGCCTGCCGACTTCACCTTATCATACAGTTCCGTCGCAGGCTCTTTCTCTTTCCACTTTTCGGAAGAGGAAAACTTCACTGTTCCTTCGTCGCAGCCGTCCGTTGCGATATGGAGCTGCCAAAAGGCTTCGGGTGTGAAGCGGCGGTTCTCCCAATAGCGTGCGCACACCATTGCCAATGTAGGTGTCTGCACCCGTCCGATGGAATATGTGCCGTGTCCGGCGGCGATGGAGAGTGCCTGCGTGCCGTTGATGCCCACGAGCCAGTCTGATTCGCTCCGCGCTTTGGCGGCAAGATAGAGATTGTCGTATTTGCCGCCCGCTTCGAGGTTGCGCAGCCCCTCGCGGATAGCCTTGTCGGTAAGCGAGCTTATCCAAAGGCGCACAAACGGGGTGGTGCATCCGATATAATGGTAGAGGTATCGGAAGATAAGCTCACCCTCACGCCCTGCATCGGTCGCCACGATGATTTGTTCGCTCCTGTTGAACAGGGTGGCGATAACCTTTATCTGCGCCGCCACACCGCTGTCAGGCTTGTAACCCTTCTCCGTCTTGGTCTGGCGGGGGACGAGCGTGAAGGTGTCGGGGATGACGGGCAGGTTGTCACGGACGAAGCCGCGTATGCCGTAGCCGTCGGGCATGGCAAGCTGCACGAGGTGTCCGAACGCCCATGTCACGGCGTAGCCGCCTCCCTCGAAATATCCTTCCTCTCTCTTTGTCGCGCCCACGATACGGGCGATCTCACGTGCCACAGACGGCTTTTCTGCAATGATTGTCTTCATATTCTTCTGTCGTTTTGAATTTTACAAATGGTACTTCGGATTTAGTGGCGGACACCGGATTACATCTTCATGCCCTTATTGTTTCTTTTCTGCGGCTTCTCCTGCTGCTGTTGCTGTGCGGTGTCCTTCGGGGCGGTCTGTCCCTTCCGCAACGGTTCTTTCAGGTTCTTGGTAGCCTCGTTGGTCTTGCCCTCGCTGTTCACCGCCACCTGCGTGCGGCTCTCGTTGGACGGGGCGACCTTCTGAGCGTTGTCGGGGTTGGTGTCGTAGCGGTACGGGCGTCCCTTCTCCGGATTGAACTTGATGTACATCGTGGCGTGGAAGCCTTGCTTGTCGGTCACGTTCTCTAATTTCACGGCTTTGCCAGCCACGTAGTCGGCTTTCTGCTGCTCGGTGAAGTCCACGCCGCTCCATTTGCTGATGGGTCGGATGCTGCCGTCGGCGTTAGTCCACGTGTTGCGGCGTTGCTCCTTCTGCGTGTTGGCGGCATTCTCCGTACCCTGCGCCTGTCCCTGTGCGGGGTTGTTCTTCGTTTCCTGCGTCTGGACGGCACGGGGCGACCTGCCGGTTCCCGGCACGAACTCCACGCCGCGCTGCTCCACGTTCACTTGCAGGGTGGTGACGAACTTCCTGCCGTCCTTGCGCTCGATGAGCTTGTCACGCACGGGCAGCCCGGCACGCAGCATGTCCTGCTCCTGCTTGGTGATTTCCGTCTTGCCGATGCGCTCCGGTATGCGCACCTTGTTTGCCGGGACATCCGTGATTTCGTTCGTCTTGCGGTCGATGCTGACGAACGAGGGGATGATCTCGCCCGTTCCCCTGTCCACGAGGTCCACGACCCTGCCGAGGTTG
Organism: Bacteroidales bacterium; assembly: GCA_004555245.1. GTDB lineage: Bacteria > Bacteroidota > Bacteroidia > Bacteroidales > Bacteroidaceae > Prevotella. The sequence continues at coordinate 1,326 of SFIS01000117.1, read as the reverse complement.
CCCGTTTCGCGCAGGTTCTTCCGGTCATCGTCGGAGAACTTGTGTTCCTTATACTCGTCGAGCTTCTGCTCCTTGCGGATGAAGTGCGGCACAAGGCTGACATTGCCCTCGCCGTCCTTCTTGAAGGAGAGGCGGGCGTCCAGTTCGAAAGCCTCTCCGCCGAAATTGGGCGACACCCTCACCAAGTCGGACTTGCCGTAGTTGAGCATCCTGTTAAGATCGCCCGACTTTTCAAGGTCGTCGCGCTTCACGCCCCATTTCTCCTCCAACTCCTGCCAGTTGATCTTGCTCTCGTCGATGGGCTGGTAGCCCCGGTTGCCCTGCGTCTGTTGCGGGCTTTCCTGATTCTGTTCGTTTTTCTGTTCCATTTCTTCCTGTTTTTTAGGTTCGTCATCTTGTTTCTGTTCCGGTTGTTCCTGCTTTTCGGCGGACTGCTCCTCCTGTACTTTCTTTTCGTAGCCGGAGGTGTCCACCTTGTGGGGCGCAAGCATCTCCTTGTTGCCGTCGGGGTCTTTCAGCAAGTCCTTGATAACCTCCAGCAGTTTGTCGGCTTGGTCCGCCGCGACACGGTAGAAACCGAAGCGGCTGGGTTCCTTGCACTGGCGGAAGAAGTTCTTGAAGAAGTTGTCCAGCACGTCGCCGTGCCGGTCGAATTGCAGGAAGCTCTGCGAGTTCTCCGCTTTCGCGGGGATACGCTTGGGGGAGCCACGTCCTTTTCGTCTTTTTTCTTTGCCATCTGAAAAATGTTTTAATGGTTATTTTTGAAAGAAATTATGGATACGAGCCTTGTAGAAGGCTATATCTTCCTTGCGGAAGTCCTTTACATGTTCGGAGAGGAACGTCAGCACGTCCGCCTCGCTGTAATAGGTCTTTTTGCCGAGCGTCTTGTAGGGCAATGCGCCGATGCTGCGGTAGCGTTGCAGGGTGCGCTTGCTGATCTGGAGCAGCATGCACAGGTCTTGGTTGTCGAAAAGCCTGATCCCGTCCATCGGGTTCGGGGCTTTGCCGGACGGCTGCATGGAGAGCAGCATCTCGTCCTGACGGTCGAGCCGTTCCATAACTTTCTGCATCCAGTTCTCGAAATTGTTGCGGGTAAGCAGTTCCATGTCCTACGTCCTCCTTCCTTTGGGTTTGCCGCCCGTGCGCAGCGTGTGGTTGCGTTTCATCTGTTCCGGGGTCGCGGCATCACCCGTAATGGTGCTGTCTTCGAGCAGGCGGTCGATTTCCGACTGCCGGTAGCGGCACTTGCCGCGCAGCACGACATAGGCGATGCGCTGTTCGCTGCGCATGCGCTGGAGGGTGCGGCAACTCACGTTCAGCAGGTGC
>SFIS01000116.1 GCA_004555245.1 Bacteroidales bacterium | reverse complement strand
TGGCATATATCCTTTAATCGTACGACGCACCAGCTATTCGGATAATCACAAGGTAACTCTACCTCAACGACTTCCTTGCTTATCCTCTCATAATACTTGCTAATGACTTGTTGACAATAGCTACAATCCTCTTCTGCTCATTGAGAGGAGGTATCGGAACTAATATATTGCCAACCTTTTTTACTGATATATATAATCCGCAAAACGAAGTGTTCCTGAAAAAATAAACGAAGCGTTCCGTCTCGCAAAACGAAATGTTCTTTTTACAGATCCCCTCCCCCATGCAAATAACGCCTCTTGACAAACTGTCTTATACTATACACCAACAAAATGACCCTGCAGGTCACTTAGAGAGTTTGCAGTACGTCAAATTCCACGACGGCAGTTCCTGCGTTCGCCGCCATGAGCACGGCGAGCGTATCGTCCGAAAGCTCAGGAAGGACGGCATCCACCGTGCGCTGCTGTTCGGGCGTGATGAGGTTCACAAAGGCGTTGCTATCGCCGCCTGCAGTCTCCCTCGCGTCCTTCTCAAACTCTGCATACTCCTTGACCACAGGGCGCAGTGCCTTGCGGGCGTTGACGACGTATTTCTGTGCATCTAAGTCAGCTGACGTTTTCAGTCTGCTCAGCAGATTCCATGCTACTATTGCTTCGATAATCTTCATAGCTTGTTCTTTTAATCGTGTTTTTTTATTATGCCTTCTCCGTTGTGGCAGACAGTGTAACAGTCTTTGCAAACATTATCGCCTCGGCGCAGAAATCCTGCACGGCTGCAAGTATAGCCTGCTGTTGCTCCGCATTGTCCGTCATATAGTTCACATTCAGGTTTCTCGACTGTGCGAATGTGGCCCTCGTCACGCCCTCAGCGTTGACCGCCCCGTTGCTTATCTGGCCTGTGGAATTTGCGCCGAACGCCTCGTCCTTTACACTGTACTGTACATTGGCTGTAATGTCATACTGCCGTGTCTCGTCATGCTCATTGCTGACGTAAATCTTTGCGGTCTGCACCGCTCCTTCAGTAATCTTTTTCATTGTCTTGTTGTATTTATGAGTTTTTTATTGCTATATATCCTCTGTCGTTATTTGTGTTGACTGAGCCGTCTTTTCGGTATGTGACGTAGATGGTGTGTGTGCCTCCGTCGTTGGCATAATCGACTTCGGTGAAGTTGGCGATGCCTGCTGCGGGGTCTTTTTGCGTGCCTCTTGTGTGTGCCTTGACGCCTGCGGTGTTGTAGGCGGGCGAGGCGGCGGGTTGGGTGTCGAGGTCCCATGCTATGGTGTAGTCGTAGTTGGATTCGGCGTATGAGTTGATGTAGAGCTTGAAGTCGGGTTTGTTCTTGATGGTGAGCTTGATGGTGGCAATACCGCTTCCGACGTTGTAGTTTGAGCTGGATTCGTAGATGGTGTAGCCGCTGATGGCTACGGATGATGGCTGCCACTGGTCCTGGAGGTCAACGGCGAGTGATGGCGCGGTGTCGCCTGACGAGCCTCCTCCGCCTGTCTGGCTGTTTTCGTATTCGGCGTATTTGTCAACTGTCTGCTGTCCTCGCTTGTCGTAGTCTATATCCATGCTGGCGAGCAGGCGGCGGCTGTTGGGGGTGTACTTGTATTCGACGTAGATGTAGAGGTGCCATTTCGAGGTCTCTGCCGTGTCGCTGTGGTCGAGGTACAGATAAGGGAGAGAGAGGGAGAGGCTGAGCTGTATGTCCTCATCCTGCCCGGGCGTTATAGAGCCGCACGTCGCTTCGGAGAGTATTGTCTGCGGTGCGACGGCGAATGAGTTCGTACCGAGGTTGTAGATGTCGGACTGCGACAGTTCTTCTATGTTTAGAGTGGCCTTGTAGCTGTCATCGCATTGCAGTTGTGCCGATATGATGATATACCCCTGTCTGTAGTTCGTGAGGAACTCGCTGTAGTAGTCGGTCTCATGGAAGAGGAATGCAAGCGATATGTCGGTGATGTTGTATAGCGAGTATTTCGCTGTCCCTCCGTACGGTGATACAGCGGTGTGCGGATTGTTGACAGGCTGTGCGGTCAGCGACATATAGCGCAGGGCGTTGAAAAGTGTCGTCTTTGTCTCGTCGTCGGCTGTCGCCACGAGCCGGAATCTGTCTGTGCCTGGTGTGTCTGTGGCGAGGCAGATTGCGTCTGCCGCTCCTGTCGGGAGGCTGGCTGCTGGATAGCCTTGGTTGTCATAGGAGATGTCCCAGTCTGCCCCTGTGCGCAGCAGCATGGCGACGAGTGTGTATGTTGTCCCTGCAACAAGGCTGGAGCGTATGTTGTTCATGGGACAGACGCACTCGTATCTCTCGCTTTCTGAGGCTGTCGCCGATGTCACGGCTTTCTCCGCAGTCCAAAAGTAGAGTGGTGCGGTGCAGTCTTCGTCAGCGAGGATAACAGCGAGCCTCCATGTCTCATCGAGGCTGTTTGCGCTGACGAGGTCTGCGAAGCCGACGGCACGTTCTCCTCCCTCACTTGGAGTGAGCTGTATGCGGAGGGCTGTGACGGTGATGAGTTCGAGTGTCTCTGCCGTGCATCGTATGGCGTAGGGAGGCTGTGCGGTGTGCAGGTAGTTGTAGAAGTCAGCGAGGCGGAAGGGTGCTGAGGGACGTTCGTAGGCGAGCGTGTTAGGTCCCGACACTACCGATGCGGGGGTGTCGAACATTGACTGGAGGTTCAGTCCGTACCCCGCCGCCTTTGCCGCCGCCGCCAATTCATCGGGGTTGATGAACGGCCTCTCCGAGCGGAACGGCTTGTACTTTGCCCACATGTTGATATTGGCATGGGTACAGAGGGCGGCGAGGTCGAAGGTGTCGCGGCTGCTGACCTGCTGGAAGTCCGTCTGCGAGCGTTTGAGGACTTCCGAGACGGTGTGTATGTCAACAGGAGTGCCGATTATAGGATTGATGTCTGCCATATTATACTGATGTGACGCTTACGCAATAGAGTTTGTATTTCTTTCCGTTAACGGTGATATAGACATACGAGCCGTCGGCGTAGAGGTCGGTGATGCCGTGGTCGGCGGCGGTGGAGCCGATGCTCAGCATGCCGCCTGCCTCTACATGCAGGCGTTCGTCGGCTGCAAGCCATGGTGCTGTTATCCATCCGTCCGGGTCAACGGTCGCGTTTCCGTTAAGGATGATGTCGCAGCCTGATCCTGCGTACAGATGTAAATTGCCGTCGCTTTCTACGGTATTGGCCCTGACACTCGCCGCCGTGAGCTGCCCTGTTAGCGAGAGGTTGGCGAGCTGCGTGATGCCGCTGCCGAGCCCGGAATATGCCGCTATGCCGCCTGTGGCGTAAAGATGCACCTGTGCGCCGCCCTGCCCCGTGACATACAGGGCGTTGTTTACGCTGTCATAACGCAGGTAGGCGTTACCGATGCGGAGGGCGGGGTCGGCGGTGGCTGACTGTAACCATAAAACACCGTTTTCGGAGGCTATGAGGCGTGAGGTGTAGTCGGCGGTGGAGCAGCCGTAATGGAAGTCGATGTATGGCGTGGCTTGGCTCAGCTCGATACCTCCGTCTCCGAAAGAGGTATATAAACCTGACGATGGGTTGCCGAAATATCCGTTGGGCGAGGCGAACCAGTAACCTTCGGGTCGTGTCATGCCGCCCGCCGTGAGGAAGTCTGTCTTCAGCGTGCCGCCGACACGGAGGGATATGCCGTCTTCTGGGTCTTGGTTGATACCCATAGGTTGCCATATCCTCACCCTG
>SFIS01000115.1 GCA_004555245.1 Bacteroidales bacterium | reverse complement strand
AACGAGCGCGCCATCATGTATTTCACCTTGCGGCTCCAGTCACTGCGGTATGCCTCGCTATATACCATATACCACCAGTCGCCCATCTTGAAGATGTCGGGGCACTCAAGCATACGGTCCCAGATCATACACGAGAACTGTCCGTCGTATTTCCAGTCGCGCAGGTTCTCCGATGTATATTCGGCGAACTTCAGGTTGCTTGCAATGATCATGTGCCACAGTCCGTTGTCATCCTGGAACACCTGCGGGTCGCGGAAGTCAACGTCGGAATAACCGTTGTCAGCGCCGCGCAGCATCCACTCCTTGTCCTTGGTCCATGTCTTGAAGTCGGGCGACGTGGCACGCATCACCACCTCGCGTGTGGTGTGGCCTGTATAATAGATGTAGTACAGTCCGTCACTTTCGTTATACACGGCGCAGCCGGTTCCCAACGCAGCATCCAGTTCGTCCTTCGACTTCCCCGTAGGGAGAACCTCGCCCAGGCCCTGATAGTTCGCACCGTCGGTTGTCGATACTCCATAGATGGGATGATAGCACCAGGCGTCGTTGTTGTCAAACTCCTGCAGATAGAGCACCTTGAAGTCGCCCGCCTTCTTGTCGTAGAAAGGCATAGGGTCGCCCACCCTGCCAACGGCAGGCTTCCAGTATGTATTGTAGCCGCTTTCCTCTGTCGGGGTGAAGCATTCGGTTGTCGCCGACCAGTCCTTTGCAGGGTCGCCGGCAAAACTGTCATCGCTGCAGGCTGTCATTGTAAGTGCAGCAATCATTATTGTTGAAAATATCATTGGTTTCATATATATATTAGTCGTTTAAGATATTACTTTGTGAGGTAGTTGAAAGCGTTCCGGGTGATGATAGAGACATTCTTATGGAATTTCTCGGTATAGCCAGCCTCGAATGTGTAGGAATACCAGTCGTAGCATCCCGAACCGATGCAGACGATGCCGCCCTTTCCGTCGTGTGCAGGATATTCCCATGCCACAACAGAGCCATCGCCGCCTACGCCGAGAATCTTGCCGCCTGTGCGTGCCTCCCATGCTGCATGGTTGTCATATCCTCCCCAGTCGGTGCCTATGTGATACTGCGCCGTGGAGTTGGTTATATGGTAGCCTGCATCCGTTGTATATACCGCGTTAGGGTCATCACCAGCCACAAGTCCTTGCCATAGAGGATGGCCTGTCTGTCCGGCGTACTTTTTGAAGTCCCAAGGTCCTCCGCAAAGTTCTGCGTCAGCCTCGTTCTGTCCCCAACAGTTGTTAGGAGTAGTCCATTCGTCGTCGCCCGTGACACCGATGAACGACGGGAGATTGGTGGCATAACGTGTAAGGAAGAAAGCGCCTCCGTTTTCATAATACGTGCGCAACTGGTTCTTGGCGTCGATAGCGTACGGGGCCTTAGTAACAAACTGGTCATGCCCGTCAACACCACCGTCGTAGTGGAAGTGCCACCATATCACCTTACACTCAGAGAGATCCACTGTCTCCATCTGTATGTCGGCGAACGAGGCGTACAGCGACTTCTCTACGTTTGCCAGCATCCATGAGCAGGCCTCCTTGGCTTCGGGGTCGAGTTCGTTCATTGTCGGCACATTGCCTACAAACACTGCTCTTGGCTTGTCGATGGCAAATACATTTACCGTATATTGTGCCTGAGCTGTTCCGTTGGTAACGGTATAGACAACAGGATTTGTGAAATCCTGAGCCACACCGCTGAGCGGCTGGCACACGGCTCCTTCACTGAACTCGACGGAAGGAACGAGGGCTGTTATATCCACACCGCCGGGAACATAAACGGTGATGGTCTTGGCACTCTGGTCAATGATGCCGTTATACACCTCATTAACAATGAACGAGTATATTTTGGCCTCATCACGCTTTGCCACCAGTTTCCAGTCGAGAAACAGGTCGCCGTTTGTAACGTGAATATTCTGTGCGCCTTCCATGTTCACGGTCTGTCCCTTCAGGACATTGGCGCTTGCTCCATCTGAAAGGCGAAGTTCTGTCACAGTCATTGCCCTTGTGTCGTAAGTTTCAGGCAGGTTTACGGTCACTGTACGTGAGCTGAGATCCACCTTGCCCTCATAATCGTCGAGAGTCAAAGCCTCAATCGTGCAGTCGCCCGAAAGTTGGAGCCCGCTGACATTGTCATCCGTGCAGGCAGCCATGCACATCATCATCAGGAAGATGAATGATACAGATATGATATTGTTTATTCTTGTCTTCATAATAATCTTGTTCGTTTTTACCAGTTACCAATGTTCTGAGTGTAATGTCCGTTGGATGCAGCCACCTGTGCAAATGGTATAGGCAGGTATTCGCCCTTGTCGGCGGTGAACTCAGCCTCACCATAGACGGTGCATTTAGTCTTCTCTGCCGCATAGTAGCTATTGAGGGTCTGTGCAGCCTCGCCCCACCTCACGAGGTCGAAGAAGCGCTCCGACTCCATTGCGAGCTCCAACCGACGCTCCATCTTCACAATCTTTACAGCCTGTTCCTTGTCGTAGGAGCCGGTGTAGTTCTTGCAATAGAACTTCACGCCATACTTTGACGGATAGTTGCCTATCATCTGTGTACTGCTTGCGGCACGAGAGCGTATCTGGTTTACGAGAGCTATTGCTTCCGTTGTCTTTCCAAGCTGTGCGAAAGCCTCGGCGCGCTCAAGCAGCACATCGGCATAGCGGAACACGATGCGGTTCATGCTGGTTGCCCAGAAGGAGCCTTTGATGAGATACTGGCCGATGAGAGCCGGATCGACATTCTGCTTTAGTGTGACATAGTAGCCATACAGTCCGCCCGAACGGCTCCAGTTGGAAGTGCGGTTCATGATATAGTCCTGGTTGAACATATATGGCAGGCCTGGCATTCCCACCGTGAGGAAAAGGCGCGGGTCGGCATTGTCGGCAGTCATGTCGTAGTCCTTCTGGTTGAAGTTGTCGATAAGAGGCAGACCGCTATTGTCGGTGCGGAAGGCATTGACAAGGTTCTGCGAAGGCTTATAGAAGTCGCATCCTCCGTCGGTAACGTCTGCTATATTTGGGCAAATCAGTCCGTTCGACCAGTTGAGATTTCCGTAAGTCGAACCGTCGTTGCGTGAGTATTGTATTGCCCATATCGACTCGCATCCGTTCTCGTACTGCTCCTCCGGGCGGAAGTTATTGTGTATGTCGGCCTCAAGGGCATATCCTCCGGCAGCGTATATTGCAGGGTCGGTGTATTTGATGACTTTGTCAAGGTCGTCGGTATTTATGCTTGTCACCTTATGGCTCATTGCGTCGTCCTGTCGGTAAGCCTTGTAGAGATATACCTTTGCCAGGAATGCCGCACAGGCAGCCTTTGTGGGGCGACCCTTCTCTGTCTGCTTCACCGGCAATACCTCATAAGCCTCCTCCAGTTCCTTGGCAATAATGCCCCAAGCCTCATCGTTGGTGTACTCTGTGTTTGAGAGGATGTTGTATTCCTCGTATTGGAGGTTTGCGTTCATAATAAACGGAATGTTCTTGAAGAGGCGCTTTAGAAGGAAGTGGCTGTAGGCGCGCAGGAACTTCATCTCCGCCATACGCTGGTCCTTGAGGGCATAGCTGTCGTCACACTTCTCAAGCACGCTGATGGCTGAATTGACGCGCGATATGGTTATGTAAAGACGATTCCACATGTCGCTGATATTCCAGTTGGTCGTCAGTACACCCTTCTGCACCTCAAGCTGGTGGAAGACGTCGCCGTCGTTCACGGAACTGCCACCCTTGTAGGCATCGTCCGAGCGCACGTCATAGTTCCACATAGAGAACGAGCCGTTGATGTCCTCACTCTGAGTGAATCCGGCGTATGCCGATATTATGGTACTCTCAACGAGCGAAGGGTCCTTCACCTGGTTCTCGTCA
>SFIS01000055.1 GCA_004555245.1 Bacteroidales bacterium | reverse complement strand
CAGTTGAAACAGAAAAATAGCCCTCACACATACGCGCATGAGGGCTTGGAATAGGTATTTTTGTTTGAATTCATTGAACGACAATGGGTTCAAACTGACTTTTCATGTTTAGCGGACAACAATAAAAAAAAATCACACGGAGAACATTGATCTCCGTGTGATTTTTTATTGCATGATGTGTGTTGTGTAGTCGGATAATGTCTTTACAGAAGTCTTACAGCCTTGTTCTTCAGATATTCGTCGAGTATGACCATGGCTGCCATTGCCTCTACGATAGGCACAGCCCGTGGCAGAACGCACGGGTCATGGCGTCCGCGTGCTTTGAGTGTCGTTCTCTGCCCGTTGGTGTCAACGGTCTCCTGCTCGGTGAGGATAGTGGCGACGGGCTTGAATGCGACGCGGAAGACGATGTCTTCGCCATTGGACAGACCGCCCTGTATTCCGCCGCTGCGGTTGGTGAGTGTGCGTATCTTGCCGTCGGTTGACGACGTGAAAATGTCGTTCTGTTGCGAACCTCTTGCACAAACACCCTCAAAGCCTTCTCCATACTCGAAGCCTTTGACGGCATTGATAGACAGCATCGCCTTGCCGAGCACGGCATGCAGCTTGTCAAACTCTGGCGAGCCAAGGCCGACGGGGCAGTTGCGTATGACGCATTGTATCACACCGCCGATGGTGTCGCCGTCGTGTTTCACATCCTTGATGAGCTGTTCCATCCGTGCTGCAGCATCGGGGTCGGGACATCTGACGGCATTCTGCTCGGCAACGGAAAGGTCGTAAGCCTTGTAGTCTCTCGTGATGCGTATGTCCCCAACCTGCATTGTGTAGGCGTTGACGGTGATGCCGAGCTTGTTGAGGGCGAGTTTTGCCAGGGCACCGGCGACACATCTGCTTATCGTGATGCGTGCCGAGGTGCGTCCTCCGCCACGGTGGTCGCGGATGCCGTATTTCATTGCATAGGTGAAATCGGCGTGCGACGGGCGGAAGAGGTCGCGCATATTGTTGTAGTCGTTAGAGTGCTGGTTGGTGTTGCGAACGATGAAGCCGATGGGACATCCCGTCGAGCGCCCCTCGAAGACACCGCTGAGAATCTCCACCTTGTCTGCCTCGTTGCGGCTGGTCGTTATGGCACTTTGTCCCGGACGGCGCCTGTTGAGCTCTGACTGGATGAAACCGGTGTCTATCTCTATACCTGCCGGCATGCCGTCAACCACGCCGCCTACCGCATCTCCGTGGCTTTCGCCGAAGGTGGTAAGAGTGAATAATGTGCCTGTGGTGTTCATTGTCTGATATACGTTTTAGCAGCATCCGCCGCATCCGCCTTCGTTGCCGCATCCGCTGCAGTTGCCGTTGCATCCGCATCCTTCGCCCGAGAGGTGAGCTATCATGGCTTGTATCTCCTGTGGCGAGGCAAGCACTTTCTCTGTCACTTTGCCTGTAAAATGCAGGTTCTTGCCGGCAAGGGGATGGTTGAGGTCTATGCGCACTTTTTCTCCGATAGAGATGACAAGACCGGGGAACTGCCGTCCCTCTGCATTCTGCAGCTGTATGATGTTGCCTTCGGCTACATGCTCGCTGTCAAACTTGCCGTCGATGGTGAACATCTCCTTGTCGAGCTCGATGATTCCGCGCTGGTCATATTCTCCGTAGGCACGCTCGACGGGCACGGTGAAATCAAAAGTGTCGCCTATGGCAAGCGGCATGATGGCCTGTTCGAAATCTTCGAGCACCATGCCGAAGCCACTGAGGAATCTGAACGGTTCGCCGGCGCGTGTCTCTTCTGAGAGCTCTTCATCTTTTCCAGGAGTGAGAAAGGTGTATAGCTTGTAATCGACGCCTATGCGGAAGTTTTCTTTCTGTTCCATTTTTTTCTGGTTGTTGTATGGGGATTAGGATATTTCTGGTTTGTTGTCGTCGCAGTGTGCGTCAGCGACGAGGATGATGCTTGTCGCACCGAGGGTGAACAGTGTCCCGTCAGAGATGACCCTGCGCTCTCTGTCGCCGAGAATCTCGTTATCGACAAAGGTGCCGGTGTTTGAAGGACCGTCACGAAGGACATATTTCAATTTGTTGTTCTTGTCGCGCGAGACGGTGATCACGCAGTGGTGTAGGTCGAGCGAGGGGTCGCAGCTCTCGATGGCGCATCGCACATTGTTGCCTTTAGCATATTTGCCTATGCTGTTGTCGCCCATGGAGAGCTGTATCAACTGGCGTTCATGAAACCTGTTGGCTATGACGTGCAGTGTGCCAACGCTTGTCTCCGGGCGGTTGTTGTCTTCTTGCGCCGTCTTGGATTTTGGCGTTATTCTGATGGCAAACTGTTTGCCACATTCTGAGCACTGGAATACAAGTTGTTGTCCTTCTGTGTATCTTGTCTCGTCGAATGTTATGTAATTGTCACATTTTGGACAGCGAATACGTTTCATAAGCAGGTGTTTTATAAAAAAACGGGCAAGCCGTATTCAGAGAACCGGCTTGTCTGTTTTGTATAGTTTGTCAGCAAGGCAGGATGTCTGCGGAATGCTGTTCTCTAATTCCGAAATTCCATTATCCACCCTTCAGCAAACGCCTCGTTGTCTGCTTTCAGCATATTGAGATTGTGCTGTGCCTCTTCTTTACTGGGATATTGTCCGTAGATGACTTTCAGACCGTTGCTGCGTTCAACGAGTTGTGCCTTGTCCAGACCGTCCTTTTTCAGTCTGTCAACAAAATCTTGTGCGTTGGCTCTTGTGACGCGGCTTGCCAGGACAATGCTGAAGAAAGAATGGCTTTCGCTTTTCTCTGCCTTTGCTGCCGGCGTTTCTGCATCATTGTTGCTTGATGGGGATTGTTGCTCGGTTGCGGTGTCGGCCGCTGATGCGTCGTTTGTCTGTCCGTCGCCTTTAACGCTTGTCAGAGAAGTGTCGTTGGCTGTTTTGAAAACGACTTTCTTTTGTGCGATGGCTTTGCCGCTGTCTTTCATTTCTGGCAGGATGTTGTACAACACGCCAGTGTCGATGTAGCTTTGTGACATCTCGGGCTGCGATAGTTGTCCGAACGGAATGGTGAAGACGAAGAGTGCGATGATTACCGCTGCCACTGTGGCGAAATGACGTATTGTGCTGACACGGATTCTGATGTATTCCGTATCGTGGCTTTCTGTGAAGTCTGACGGGATGTTGTCGGCATTCTCCTTCTCGTTCTCCTCCTTGTCCTCTGCCGGTGTATGTCTTTCTGTCGCCTTGACAGAGAGGTGCGGCACAGGTTTGAGGATGTCGCTCAGGGTGTTGATGTCTTTCTGTTCCGTTGTCGTCTCGGCATGGCTCTTCAATGGAGCGATGTCGATGTAGTTCAGTCCGTAGAGCTCGGGTGTGAGAATGCCGGCATCACATGGGACAAATTCTATGTTGCCCTCGATGTTCAGTTTCAGCAGACCGATGTCGTTCAGCTCGCATTCTCCTTCGTTCTGCAGCAGCTGGTTGAGTTCGCGCACCTCACTCTCAATCCTTGTTATGGCCTCGGGATAACTGATGTCGTATGCCTCGATATATGACTGTGCGAGGAGCGAATCGTTGATCTGTAGCTGTGAATTGAAACCTAACTGACGCATCGGAGGCAGAAATGTCTCTGTCTCAGCACAGTAGCGGGCGCATACATGGTGTGCCATGAAGCCGCCAAGCCCCGGGACAATGACACAGTCGTTGTCCAAAAGGAGTATTTCGATATGTCTCGCTAATTGTATCACGTTAGGCGTTAAGAGAGGAAAGTAGATGCAAAGATACGCTTTTTTATTCGTTCACGCAAAAAAAATCATGCTTATTGGTGATTATTTTTTTTACACCTTATTATATATATAGTTGACAAGTTAACGGGTTGACAAGTTGTTTACTCGTCAACCTGCCAACTATATAAGCCGCTGTGATGATGTCATTTGAAATAGTAGAGGAAGGTAGAGATGCCTTCAAGGGCTGGCTTGCGCTGGTTCTCTATCTCAATCTTGAATTTTATCTCTGCCTTGCAAACACCACGAAGGTTCTGGATGTTATGGAGCGTCGTTGTCATGCGGATGCGACTGCCTGTGACAACAGGCATTCCGAATTTCATCTTGTCAAGGCCATAGTTGATGAGTTGTGAGATGTTGTTGACCTCTACGGTCTCATACCAGAATTTCGGCAGCAGTGACATGGTGAGATAACCGTGGGCGATGGTAGAGTGGAATGGGCTTTCTACTTTGGCGCGCTCCACATCAACGTGAATCCACTGGTAGTCGAGTGTGGCGTCTGCAAAGAGATTGATACGCTCCTGGTCTATTTCAAACCAGTCGGTCTGTCCTAATTCCTTGCCGAGATAGGCAGCGAACTCATCGTATGAGTTGATTACAAGTTTTGCCATTGTGGTTGTCGTTTTGTTTATTTGATATGGTTTGTCAAAAAGAAGATAGTAAAGGAAATGACGCAGTGACATGGTGTTGTACATACACATTTCCCATGCAAAGGTAGTCAGAATTTTCCGAATAACAATGCTTCATCATAAAAAAAACAAAAAATATATCGTTATGTATCACGTTTATGTATTATTTTTTTAATTTTGCATCTGCGTTTCTGCTGCATCCAACTGCTCGTGGTGGAGTCTTGGAACAGGCAGGAAACGATGTTTTAACCTACTTGTCGTATCATACATGAACATCAGCCGTAATGAAAGAAGAAGACAGAATACTGCAGTTGAGACAGGAGCTGCACGAACACAACGAACGCTATTATGTGCATAATGCACCTATTGTCAGCGACCAGGAATTTGATTTCATGATGCACGAGCTTCAGGACCTTGAGGCTCGCCATCCTGAGATGTATGATGCCAACTCTCCGTCGCAACGTGTCGGAAACGATATGTCGCAGCAGTTTGTGCAAGTGGCACACATTCATCCTATGCTTTCGTTGGCTAATACATATAACACACAGGAAGTGAGTGATTTCTATGCTTCTGTTGCAAAGGGTCTTGATGGTGAAACCTTCGATATCTGTTGCGAGCCGAAATACGACGGACTGTCTATCTCGCTCATATATGAGCATGGCAGACTTGTGAGGGCTGTGACGCGGGGCGACGGGACGCGCGGTGATGATGTCACCGCAAATGTACGCACTATACGCTGCATACCGCTGCAGCTGCCCGAAAGCCGTTCGGCGAAAAACACGAAGGATGGCTATCCTGACTTTTTTGAGATAAGGGGAGAGATTCTTATGCCTTTCGCATCGTTCAACAGGCTGAACGAGGAACGCGAGGAGATTGGCGAACGGAAGTTTGCCAATGCCCGCAATGCGGCTTCAGGAACACTGAAATCGCAGAACTCTCGTGTGGTGGCGGAACGGGGGCTGGACGCTTACCTCTACTACCTGTTAGGTGACAATCTGCCGTCCGACAGCCACTACGACAATCTTCAGCTCTGCAAAAAATGGGGATTCAAGGTGTCTGAGGGCACCGGGAGATGCCGTACGATAGAAGAAGTGCTCTCCTTCATCCGGAATTTCGACAACGAGCGTCACCATCTGCCTGTTGCCACGGATGGGGTAGTGCTGAAAGTGGATTCTCTCAGACAGCAGAAAGCTCTTGGCTTCACAGCGAAATCGCCGCGGTGGGCTATAGCATACAAATTCAAGGCAGAACGTGTCGCCACCATTCTGAAGGATGTCACTTATCAGGTAGGTAGAACAGGAGCGGTCACTCCTGTTGCAAATATGGAACCGGTGCAGCTCGCCGGGACGATAGTGAAACGTGCTACGTTGAACAACGAGGATTTCATCTCTTCATACGACCTTCATTTCGGCGACAGCGTCTTCGTTGAAAAGGGTGGGGAGATAATACCTAAGATTGTTGGTGTAGATGTGACAAAACGATGTGAGCAAGCTGAGAAGGTGAAGTTTATCACGCATTGTCCGGAATGCGGTGAGAAACTCGTACGTTTCCCGGGCGAAGCCGCACACTACTGTCCCAACGACAGCGGATGCCCGCCGCAGATAATCGGACGCATAGAGCATTTCATAGCCCGAAAGGCAATGAATATCATGTCGCTCGGAACAGAGACTGTGAGTGATTTCTTCAGGCGCGGAATGATATCGGACATTGCAGATCTGTATTCACTGACGGTTGAAGACATCACTGGCGGAAACCAGCGCAGATATGTCTCAGCAAAGAAGATTGTAGATGGAATAGAGGAAAGCAAGGGGGTGCCGTTTGAACGTGTAGTCTTTGCCTTGGGAATCAGGTTTGTAGGCGAGACAACGGCAAAACTGCTTGCAAGGCATTTTCGCGACATCGACAGTCTTATCGCTGCTGACATGCAGAGCCTCATGCAGATTGACGGGGTAGGGCAGGTTATTGCAGAAAGCGTGGTGAGATACTTCCACGATGCAAGAAATATGGAGATAGTGAGTAGGCTGAAAGACTATGGCATACAGATGAGACTGCCAGAAAGCGACACTTTAGAAGAAAATATGCAAGTACTTGCCGGACAGAGTGTTGTAGTGAGTGGTGTTTTTGAATATCATAGCCGTGACGAATATAAGGATATGATAGAGAAGCATGGCGGGAAAAATGTCGCTTCCATCTCGCGCAAGACATCCTTTGTGCTCGCGGGAGAGAACATGGGGCCGTCAAAGCTTGCCAAAGCACAAGAACTCGGAGTGAGAATCTTGTCTGAAGAGGAATTTCTCGCTATGTTAGGAGGCACTTCTGACATAGATAGTGCATCTTCTGCCGTTGGCAGTGGCTCTGCTGTCGGGAAAGTATCAGAAGCTTCCACGGCTCATGACGGTCAGTCTGGAGAAAATAATGATACCGCCACCAAGGCAAATGGCAAGCCGAAACCTGTGCAATTGTCACTCTTCGACATGGATGAGATTTGACAACTTGCCAGTTCTTAACTCTATCGTAAATATATCTCGGGAAAAAGGCATGAAAGTCTGTCTTCGTCTTATTATTTGATATTATCACAACAGAAAATGAAATAATTAAGGCGAAAATTTGTATGATTGAAAAAAAGTGTCTAACTTTGCAAAAAGTTTTGCCCGGTGTGGCAAGCCAATTGGCAAAGGATGAATCAGCCAGACAGCGTTTCCTCATTTGCGAAACATGTTTCAACGTCATACAGGCGATACATCCGGGATATGAATTGAAGAATAATATAATCAACTGAATAAATCTTGTAGTTTCAAGACGAGAACTTTATGAAAAAGAACCTGTTATTCGTGATGGCTGTTGCAGCCCTACTTTTAGTGTCTGGTTGCACAAGTGTAAAAAACATCCCTTATCTTCAGAATGTGGAGGAGATAGACCTTACCGCTTCGCGTATGTTGTATGATGCACGCATAATGCCGAAAGACCTTCTGACAATTTATATCAACACAACAGACCCTGACGCCTCGAAACCTTTCAATCTCTATAGCCAGTCGCAGTCTGGCGGAGGCGCTAACCAGAGTATTCCATATCTTGTCGATAATGAAGGCAACATAAATTTCCCCGTTCTTGGAAAACTTCATGTAGGCGGCATGACGATAGAAGAGTGTCAGGAAATGATTGCCAGCCGTCTGAAGATGTACCTCACTGAGACGGAGAATCCCATCGTCACCGTCAATATGTCAAGCTATCACATCACAGTGCTTGGTGAGGTCGGTAGTCCCGGTATCATCCCTGTCAATACAGAACGGATGACCATTCTCGAAGCAATAGCATCAGCTGGTGATCTAACCATCTTTGGTAAGCGTGAGAACATTCTCCTAATCAGGGAAGATGCACGCGGAGAGAAGTCTGTACACCGTCTCAACCTGAATGATGCAAGCCTTCTCAACTCTCCGTATTATCATCTGCAACAGAACGATGTCGTTTATGTCGAACCGCAGAAAATCAAGGCTAAGAACTCCTTCTTCAACCAATACACCTCTCTTTACTTCTCGCTCGTCAGCATGATCATGACAGCTGCGACGTTCGTGATACAATTGACAAAATAACCATTCCCAAGCCCCTCTGTCTGATTCTTATCGCAATCACGCAGCGGGGCTTGTTCGGAAAAAGACTCTTCTCGCGATGGAGTGGGGCAGAGACTTGCACAACAGAAAATATTTTCATAACACAAAAACACAAAAATACAAAACACAATGTGCGGCATAGTAGGATATATTGGAACAAAAGACGCTTATCCTATTCTCATTAAAGGACTGAAGCGTCTCGAATATCGTGGATATGACAGTGCCGGCGTGGCTCTCATCAACGACAATGGCTCTCTCAATGTATATAAGGCTCAGGGAAAAGTGGCAGATCTCGAGAACTTCTGCTCAGACAAGGATGTTTCCGGCACGATAGGTCTGGCGCATACCCGTTGGGCTACGCATGGAGAACCGTCTCAACGCAATGCGCATCCCCACTTCTCGCAGTCACACAATCTCGCCATCATACACAACGGCATCATAGAGAACTATTCTGTCATCAAACGTAAACTTGAAGAATACGGCATCACGTTTGTCTCGGACACAGATTCGGAAGTGCTCATCCAGCTGATTGAATATATCAAGGTGAAGAAGTCGTGCAACCTGCTCACTGCGGTGCAGTTTGCGCTGCATCAGGTGATAGGAGCCTACGCCATCGCCATCCTTGACAAGGAGAACCCCGACCAGATCATTGCGGCACGTAAGCAAAGTCCTCTTGTCATCGGAATAGGAGACAATGAGTTCTTCCTCGGTTCAGATGCGTCACCCATTGTAGAATATACAGACAAGGTGGTTTATCTTGAAGACGGCAATATCGCTGTCATCAACCGCCATCGCAATCTTGACATCGTGTCAATCCTCAACCACCGTTTGTCGCCAGAGATACAGACCGTGGATCTGAAACTCGGACAGATAGAGAAAGGTGGCTACGAGCATTTCATGCTGAAGGAGATTTTCGAGCAGCCGGAATGTTTCCAGAACTGCATACGCGGGCATGTCTCGTTGTCCCATCCCGACAATGTGTATCTCCGCGCAGTACAGGACAACGTGAAAGTTATACGCAACGCAAAGCGCATCATCATCGTGGCTTGCGGCACATCATGGCACGCCGGACTGATAGGCAAGCAGATAATCGAAGACCTGTGCCGCATTCCTGTTGATGTAGAATACGCCTCGGAGTTCCGCTACCGCAACCCGGTTGTCACGCCAGACGACGTTGTCATAGCAATATCCCAGAGCGGCGAGACGGCCGATACTCTTGCGGCGGTTGAACTGGCAAAGAACAAAGGCGCTTTCATATATGGTGTGGTGAATGCCATAGGTTCAAGCATAGCACGTGCCACACATGCCGGGACATACATCCATGTCGGTCCGGAAATAGGTGTTGCGTCAACAAAGGCGTTTACAGGACAGGTTGCTGTCCTAACGATGATTGCCCTCGCCATATCACGAGAGAAGCGTTGCATCGATGACAATACATTCACTGACATATTGACGAACCTATGCAACATCCCTCAGCTGATGACGCAGGTGCTGAAGACCAACGACCAGATAAAGGACCTCAGCCGCTCCTTCACCTATGCGCAGAACTTCCTTTATCTCGGGCGAGGTTATAGCTATCCTGTCGCCCTTGAAGGTGCACTGAAGCTGAAGGAAATCTCGTATATTCATGCAGAGGGCTATCCTGCAGCAGAGATGAAGCATGGCCCTATAGCCCTCATCGATTCTGACATGCCTGTTGTCGTCATCGCCACGCATAATGCCATGTATGAGAAGGTGCTGTCGAACATTCAGGAGATTAAGGCCCGAAAGGCTCGTGTCATCGCCTTGATAACAGAAGGCGACGAAACGGTGCGTAAGATTGCCGATGAAGTGATAGAACTTCCGAAAACACTTGAATGTCTCGAGCCTATCATAGCCACTATACCGTTGCAGCTTCTTGCATATCATATTGCTGTCTGCAAGGGGAAAAACGTTGACCAGCCTCGCAATCTTGCAAAGTCTGTCACTGTCGAGTAATCCCGCATCCCGTTTTCCTACGCTCTTCATGCAGACAGTAGGCAGCATGACACTAATCTAAAGAACAACAACAACCTGAACACAAAAATAAAAACTTTTCATTCGGAATGAAAAAAGCTACATTAGTCCTTCAAGACGGGACAGAACTTGTCGGTAAGTCATTCGGGTACGAACTGCCAGTGTCTGGAGAGGTGGTCTTCAGCACCGCCATGACAGGCTATCCGGAATCTTTGACCGACCCATCCTTTGCCGGACAGATGCTTACGCTCACTTATCCTCTTGTAGGAAACTACGGCGTTCCGCCCTTCTCCGTCGAACCGAACGGAATACCTACATTCATGGAGAGTGACCGGATTTATGCCGCCGCTCTGATAGTGTCAGACTACTGTGAGAAATACAGTCATTGGAATGCCTGCGAATCTCTCGCCGACTGGCTGAAACGTGAAAAGGTGCCGGGAATAACGGGTATCGACACACGCGAGCTCACGAAGAAGCTCCGTGAGCATGGTGTTATGATGGGCAGAATAGTCTTTGACGGCATGGAGTGTGATGAAGACGTGGAGAAATATGATGAGATAAACTATGTCGATCGGGTATCGTGCAAAGAGATTATCCGTTATTCCGCAGACACCCCTTCCTCATCGAAGAATGTTGTCCTCGTCGATTGCGGCGTGAAGGCTAACATTATCCGCTGCCTCCTTCGGCGAGGCGTCAATGTGACACGTGTGCCTTGGGACTTTGATTTCAACAGCCTCGACTTTGATGCTCTCTTCCTTGCTAACGGTCCGGGAAACCCTGACGTCTGTAAAGTTACTGTTGACAACATACGCCGCTTCATGGAAGCCGAAAAACTCAAGCCGATAGACGAGATACGCCCTGTTATGGGCATATGTATGGGCAATCAGCTGCTTTCAAAGGCAGCAGGTGCTACGATATACAAACTGAAATACGGACACAGGTCTCACAACCAGCCAGTCAGGATGGTTGGCACGGAAACATGTTTCGTGACATCACAGAATCATGGCTTTGCAGTTGATACAATGACGTTGTCTGAAGAATGGGAGCCCCTCTTCGTGAATATGAACGACGGCTCTAACGAAGGCATCAGACACAAAACCTTCCCTTGGTTCTCTGCGCAGTTCCATCCGGAAGCGTGCTCGGGACCTGTCGATACAGAATTCCTGTTCGACAAGTTTGTGTCTTTGTTAAAAGTTTAGTATAATAAGGTGGATGCGAATCAGTCATCCACACCCTTATCCAGAAGAATCTCATGATAGACAAAACGATAAAGAAAGTGCTGCTGCTTGGTTCAGGAGCATTGAAGATAGGAGAAGCCGGAGAGTTTGACTATTCCGGCTCGCAGGCATTGAAAGCATTGCGCGAAGAAGGCATCAAGACCGTTCTCATCAATCCGAACATCGCTACGGTTCAGACCTCTGAAGGTGTCGCTGACCAAATCTATTTCCTCCCCGTTCAACCTTATTTCGTCGAAAGGGTGATAGAGAAGGAACGTCCGGACGGAATACTCCTTTCTTTCGGCGGACAGACGGCACTCAACTGTGGCGTGGAGCTGTTCAAGTCTGGCATACTCGACAAATATAACGTGAAAGTGCTCGGCACGCCTGTCCAGGCTATTATGGACACGGAAGACCGTGAGCTTTTCGTAAACAAACTTGATGAGATAGATGTGAAGACCATCAAGTCTCAGGCTTGCAGCAACAAGGAAGAAGCCCGCAAGGCGGCAGAAGAGCTGGGATATCCTGTCATCATACGTGCCGCTTACGCCCTTGGCGGTTTGGGCTCCGGCTTCTGCGACAATCAGGACGAGCTTGACCGTCTGGTGGAGAAAGCCTTCTCCTTCTCACCACAGGTGTTGGTGGAGAAGTCGTTGAAAGGATGGAAGGAAATAGAGTATGAGGTGGTGCGCGACAGGTATGACAACTGCATTACGGTATGTAACATGGAGAATTTCGACCCTCTCGGCATACACACCGGCGAATCGATTGTCATCGCTCCTTCGCAGACGCTTACAAATGCAGAGTACCACAAGCTGCGCGCCCTTGCCATAAAAATCATACGCCATATAGGCATAGTGGGCGAATGTAATGTGCAGTATGCGTTCGACCCGAAGTCGGAAGACTATCGCGTGATAGAGGTCAACGCACGTCTGTCCCGTTCTTCTGCCTTGGCTTCTAAGGCGACAGGCTATCCTCTTGCTTTCGTTGCGGCAAAGCTCGGCATAGGCTATGGACTGTTTGAACTCAAGAACTCTGTGACGAAGACAACCTCGGCTTTCTTCGAGCCTGCTCTCGACTATGTCGTCTGCAAGATTCCGCGTTGGGATCTATCCAAGTTCCGTGGCGTCAACAAAGAGTTGGGCTCTTCCATGAAGTCGGTAGGCGAGGTTATGGCTATCGGCAGAAACTTTGAGGAAGCCATCCAGAAAGGTCTCCGCATGATAGGACAGTCAATGCACGGTTTCGTTGATAACAAAGAACTGAAGGTTGACGATGTCCGTGCCGCCCTTCACGACCCGACAGACAAACGCATCTTTGTCATTGCAAAAGCGATGCAGAGAGCATTGTACACGGTTGACGAGATACATGAGATAACCAAGATAGACAGATGGTTTCTTGAGAAACTGCAGCATATAGTGGATATTGATACAGAGCTGCGCAAATGCACGTCTATCAATGTTTTAAGCAAAGAGTTGCTTCGCGAGGCCAAGGTCTATGGCTTTACCGATTTCCAGATTGCGCGTGCCGTAGGACTTGAGAGCGAGATGAAGAATATGCATGAGGCTCTTCTTGTTGTGCGCGCCTTGCGAAAGAGATATGGCATTCTGCCTGTCGTCAAGCAGATTGACACACTTGCCGCAGAATACCCCGCACAGACAAACTATCTCTATCTCACATACGCCGGCACGTCGCATGATATACAGTTTGAACAAGACAAGTGCACCGTCATAGTTCTCGGTTCCGGCGCCTATCGCATTGGTTCGTCGGTAGAGTTCGACTGGTGCGGTGTCCAGGCTCTCAATACGATACGCAAGGAGGGATACCGTTCTGTCATGATCAACTACAATCCCGAGACGGTCTCGACGGATTATGACATGTGCGACAGACTGTATTTTGACGAGCTCACCTTTGAGCGCGTCATGGACATCATCGACCTTGAGACACCGCATGGCGTTATTGTCTCCACTGGCGGACAGATTCCAAACAATCTCGCTGTCAAACTTGATGCGGAGCGTGTGCCTATCCTCGGAACGAAAGCGAAGGACATCGACAATGCAGAAGACCGCGCACAGTTCTCGTCTATGCTCTCGCGTATCGGTGTCGATCAGCCGGAATGGTCTGCGCTGACCACTATGTATGACATCAACGCCTTCATCGACCGCGTTGGCTTCCCCGTTCTCGTACGTCCCTCGTATGTCCTTTCAGGCGCAGCGATGAATGTCTGCTCCAACCGTGAAGAACTCGAGCGTTTTCTCATGCTTGCAGCCAATGTCAGTGCCGAACACCCAGTCGTTGTCAGCAAGTTTATCGAACATGCCAAAG
This sequence comes from Bacteroidales bacterium, assembly GCA_004555245.1. Classification (GTDB taxonomy): domain Bacteria; phylum Bacteroidota; class Bacteroidia; order Bacteroidales; family Bacteroidaceae; genus Prevotella. The sequence continues at coordinate 9,299 of SFIS01000055.1, read as the reverse complement.
AGATAGAGATGGATGCCGTGGCACGTGACGGCGAGATCATAGCCTATGCCATATCGGAGCACGTTGAATTTGCCGGCGTTCACTCGGGCGATGCCACCATCCAGTTCCCTCCGCAGAAGCTCTACGTTGAGACAGTGCGCAGAATCAAACGCATATCCAGGCTCATCGCAAAAGAACTTCATATCTCCGGACCCTTCAATTGCCAGTTCATGGCAAAAGACAACGATATCCTTGTCATAGAGACCAATCTCCGTGCCTCTCGCTCGTTCCCCTTCGTCTCCAAGGTTCTGAAGCTCAACCTTATCGACCTTGCCACTAAGGTGATGCTCGGAGTGCCAGTCGAGAAGCCGGGCAAGAATCTCTTCGATCTGGATTATGTCGGCATCAAGGCGTCGCAGTTCTCCTTCAACCGTCTGCAGGGTTCCGACCCTGTCCTCGGTGTTGACATGGCATCCACTGGCGAAGTCGGCTGTCTCGGCGACGACACCTCCTGTGCCTTGCTTAAGGCGATGCTCTCGGTGGGATACCGTATTCCGAAAAAGACGATACTCCTTTCTACGGGTACGGCAAAGCAGAAGGCAGAGATGCTTGATGCGGCACAAGAACTTATCGACAACGGATATGTCCTTTATGCGACAGGTGGCACACACCGCTATCTCTCAGAGAACGGCATTGACAACATCGAGGTCTTCTGGCCATCTGACGAGGGGAAATATCCTCAGGCTTTGGAGATGTTGCACGAGAAGAAGATAGATATGGTTGTCAATGTCCCCAAAAACCATACGGTGCGGGAGTTGGACAACGGATATAAGATACGTCGTGCCGCCATCGACCTTAACATTCCTCTCATCACCAATCCACGCCTTGCTTCTGCCTTCATCCATGCTTTCTGCACCATGAGCGTCGATGATTTGGCTATAAAGTCATGGGCAGAGTATAAATGATTCAATACAGTTGACGAGTTGATACCTTTAGTTGACAACTCGTCAACTACAAAACAAAGCACAAATGACCTTGTTATCACCTTCATTGCTTGCAGCGGATTTCCTGCATCTTGACAGAGACATAGAGATGATTAACCGTAGCGAAGCTGATTGGCTGCATCTCGACGTTATGGACGGAGAGTTTGTCCCGAACATCTCTTTCGGTTTCCCTGTATTGTCTTCTATAAGAAAGACACTGCAGAAGCCGATGGATGTCCATTTCATGATTATGCATCCCGAGAAGTATATCGACCGCACGGCGGAACTTGGTGCCATGCTCATGAATGTACATATAGAAGCGTGTGGCACAAAGACATCAGATGTAATCAATGCCATCCATTCTTCTGGGATGAAGGCAGGTGTTACTATCAGTCCTGACACTGCGGTAGAGGATGTTTATCCCTACCTCTCTTCAGCAGATATGGTGCTTGTCATGGGTGTCTATCCAGGCTTCGGCGGCCAACGCTTCATAGAGGCCACTATACAGAAAGTCAGTGGTTTGCGCTCGTTTATTGACAGCAACGCTCTCTCCACGCTCATCCAAGTCGATGGTGGTGTTGACGGTCGCACAGCCCCGGCTCTCATTGATGCCGGGTGCGATGTCCTTGTCTCCGGTTCATACGTCTTCAAGTCTGCAGACCCATTGCAGTCCATCTCTTGGCTGAAGGGCTTGTCCCGCCATTCCTGATTACGGGTTCTTTCTTCCGCCAGACCTTAATATTACATTATATTGCCTACAAACTAAGACCATTTACTTACATCATGAACTTAAAAATCAGACTTACCGTCATGAACTTCCTGGAGTTTGCTGTCTGGGGAGCATATCTGACAAGTATGGGCACCTTCCTTTTCAAGGCAGGGTATGGCTCACACATCGGTTTCTTCTATTCTATCCAGGGTATTGTCAGCCTTTTCATGCCTGGCATCATGGGCATCATCGCCGACCGTTGGGTTCAGGCACAGCGCCTGTTGTCCGCCTGCCATCTCTTTGCTGCAGCCTTCATGATAGCAGCCGGTCTCTATGGCATGACAGAGGGATTCTCCATCGGCATCCTTTTCCCGCTCTATTCCCTTAGCGTCGCTTTCTATATGCCAACGCTCGCATTGTCCAATTCAGTAGCTTTCAATGCTCTGAATCAGGCGGGAATGGATACGGTGAAAGACTTTCCCCCGATACGTGTCTTCGGAACCGTAGGTTTCATCTTCACGATGTGGGCGGTCGATTTCCTCGGTTTCCAGCCCACCAGCCAGCAGTTCCTGCTCTCCGGCAGCCTGAGTGTCGTGTTGGCAGTGTATAGCCTCACCCTTCCCCAAGTTCCGGTACGTTCTGCATCCTCCGCATCAGGCGAGAAGCCGACGCTTGTCCAGGCATTGGGTCTCGTTGCCTTCCGCCTGTTCAAGCGCTACGACATGGCGGTTTTCTTCATCTTCTCGATGTTGCTCGGTGTCAGCCTGCAGATAACGAATGGTTTCGCCAATCCGTATATCACTTCCTTCCAGAACATCCCCGAGTATGCAGACACCTTCGGCGCCCGTCACGCTAACATCCTCATTTCCATCTCGCAGATCAGCGAGGCGTTCTGCATCCTTCTCATCCCTCTCTTCCTGAAACGTTTCGGCATAAAGCGTGTGATGATGATAGCCATGATGGCATGGGTGTTGCGTTTCGGCCTCTTCGGCTTAGGCAATCCCGGCAGTGGCGTATGGATGTTCGTCATCAGCTGCATTGTCTATGGCGTAGCGTTCGATTTCTTCAATGTCTCCGGCGCCCTCTTCGTTGACAGCAACACCGATACAGGCATCCGCTCGTCAGCGCAAGGCCTTTTCATGATTATGACAAACGGCCTCGGAGCCACTATAGGCACCCTCACTGCGCAAGCCATCATCAACCACTATGTCTATGCCTTCCCGGAGAATGCACAGTTGCCGGGATGGCGTACGTCATGGATGATATTTGCAGCTTATGCCCTTGTCGTATTCATATTGTTCACCATCTTCTTCCGTCCGAAGAAAAGTTGAGACCTTTTTTAACCGTCATTCTCATAACGATATGCAGGCCATAATAGAGTTAAAAGTCTTTGCCGTCTCAGAAATCATAGGCAACCACGATGTCGGAATCATAATGTTGTCCGACAAAGGAGCTACGATGCAGATTGCCGTAGTGTGCGACAAGCTCATGAAAGAAGAGATAGGGCTTCGTCTGAGCAAGCAGAAGATCTGCAACACCCTCTTGCCCGAGGTTCTCGTCAATGTTCTGAAGAACCAGGTGGGCTACTCGTTCGAACTCATCATCAACGATATTGTCGATGGTGTCTATCGCGCCATGCTCATAAACAGCGAGACGCGCCAGTCGCTCTCGTTGCGTGCCAGCGACGCCATTCTCCTGCATCTCATCTCCGATGCTCCCATCTATGCCACCAACACCCTGATGCAGCGGCAGGCAGTACCCGTCGTTCCTGGCAGTCCGTCGATGGCACTGCCATACAACGCCCTGTCAGACGATATGCTGCGCGAAGCGTTGAAGAGTGCTGTCGAACAGGAGAAATATGAGATGGCATCAACAATACGCGATGAACTGAAACGCCGGGGCAAGCTATGAAAGAAGAACGATATTTCTATGCCCCCGATGCGGCCGGGACAAACCTTCTTCCTGACGACGAGGCCATGCATGCCGTCCGTGTGTTGCGTCTTCAGCCAGGCGACATCGTATATCTCATGGACGGCAGAGGTAAGTTCTATAGGGCTGAAATCACCCTTGCCACCAAGAAGACATGCGCCTATTCCATACTCGATGTCGTATGCGACGAACCCGCCCGTACATCACGCATCCATCTCGCCATCGCCCCTACAAAGAACATCGACCGTATCGAATGGCTTGCAGAGAAAGCCACCGAAATAGGCATTGCGTCCCTCACCTTCCTGAACTGCAGGTTCTCTGAGCGCACCAAGCTCCGTGCCGAACGTATCGAGAAGATTGTCGTCTCTGCGGCGAAGCAGAGCCGTAAGGCATGGATGCCTGCGGTGAGCGACATGACAGACTTCCGTTCTTTCATACACGCCGAGCGTAGTGGCCTGAAATATATCTGCCACTGCTACGACAGTCTGGAGAAAGCCGACCTCTTTGCCGACCTGTGCAGCACTCTGTCTTCTGCCAGACATCCTGATGTGCCGGCCTCTGACATTACGGTTCTCATAGGTCCTGAAGGCGATTTCAGCATCGGCGAAGTTAATGATGCCATAGCCTGCGGCTACCGTTCTGCCACACTCGGCGAGAGCCGTCTGCGTACAGAAACGGCAGGTTTGATGGCAGTCGCCACGTCTGATATAGCATTGCGTTCATATTCCATTGGCATATCAGGTTGACGTGCCGGTTCATTTCCTGACATCCACACATTATCTTGTTTACACCCCGACAGAGACAACAATACAGCATTTGTCATGGCAGATGTTGTTCTTGTTGTCTCTGTCGCTGTTTTTAAAAATCACGGACAACTGAATAAAATAAAGGCAAACCAAATCATAATATGTATTAAAAAAAGTGTATGTCTTTTGGCAATTACAAAAATAATATATAATTTTACAGACGATTTATAATCACAAGCCACACCCCGCCATTATTCGCCTGATTAATACCTAACACATCAAATCTATGAAAGTTTATCAAACAAATGAAATCAAAAACATTGCCCTTCTCGGCAATGACGGTTCAGGAAAGACAACACTCACTGAATCCCTGCTCTACGAGGCAGGCATCATCCAGCGTCGCGGTCGTGTAAGCCAAGGCACCACAGTCAGCGACTATTTCCCCGTAGAGCAGGATTATGGCTACAGCGTGTTCTCCACAGTATATCATGTGGAATACAACAACAAGAAACTGAACATTATCGATTGTCCGGGTTCTGACGATTTCGTAGGCGCAGCCATCACAGCCCTCAACGTGACAGACACCGCAGTCCTGCTGCTCAACGGACAGTACGGCCCGGAGGTGGGCACTCAGAACCATTTCCGCTATACAGAGAAACTCAGGAAACCGGTCATCTTCCTCGTCAACCAGCTCGATTCAGACAAGTGCGACTATGCCAATGTCCTCGAGCGCCTGAAGGAAATCTACGGCAGCAAAGTCGTCCCCGTACAGTATCCTCTCAATGAAGGTCCTGATTTCAACGCCCTCATCGATGTCCTCCTGATGAAGAAATACTCATGGAAACCCGAAGGCGGCGCACCGATTATTGAAGACATCCCCGCAGAAGAGATGGACAAGGCGATGGAGATGCACAAAGCCCTCGTCGAGGCGGCTGCCGAGAACGACGACACCCTCATGGAGAAATTCTTCGAGACAGAGCAGCTTACAGAAGACGAGATGCGCGAAGGCATACGCAAAGGTCTTGTCACACGTTCCATCTTCCCCGTTTTCTGTGTCTGTGCAGGCAAGGACATGGGCGTACGCCGCCTCATGGAGTTCCTTGGCAATGTAGTTCCTTTCGTTGACGAGATGCCGAAGGTACACAACACACGTGGCGAAGAGGTAGCCGTGACAACCGATGCTCCCGCAAGCATCTATTTCTTCAAGACGGGAATAGAGCCGCACATCGGCGAGGTTGCATACTTCAAAGTCATGTCGGGAAGCATAAAGGCAGGCGACGAGCTCTCAAACTCCGACCGTGGCTCGAAAGAGCGCATCGGACAGATTTTCGTCTGCGCCGGAGCAAACCGTCAGCCTGTCGATCAGCTTAATGCCGGTGATATCGGATGCGCCGTGAAGCTGAAAGATGTCCGCACCGGCAATACCCTCAACGGAAAAGACTGCGACAACCGTTTCGACTTCATCAAATTCCCCAACTCGAAGTACAGCCGTGCCATCAAGGCTGTCAACGAATCAGACACCGAGAAGATGATGTCCGCCCTCGTCCGTATGCGTCAGGAAGACCCCACATGGGTTGTCGAGCAGTCGAAGGAGTTGCGTCAGATCATCATCCATGGTCAGGGCGAGTTCCACCTCCGCACACTGAAATGGCGTCTTGAGAACAACGAGAAGATACCGGTACGCTTTGAAGAGGCACGCATCCCTTACCGCGAAACAATCACCAAGACATCACGCGCTGACTATCGTCATAAGAAGCAGTCGGGCGGTGCGGGACAGTTCGGTGAGGTACACCTTATCGTAGAGCCGTACGCCGACGGTATGCCTGACCCTGTTTCATACACATTCAACGGGCAGGAGTTCAAGATGAACATCAAGAGCCGTGAGGAGGTTGACCTCCCATGGGGCGGCAAGCTCGTCTTCCTCAACTCTGTTGTCGGCGGCGCTATCGACGCACGTTTCATGCCTGCCATCCTCAAAGGTGTCATGGAATGTATCGAGCGCGGTCCGCTCACCGGTTCCTATGCCCGCGACGTTCGTGTCATCGTCTATGACGGCAAGATGCACCCCGTAGATTCAAACGAGCTCTCGTTCATGCTCGCCGCACGCCATGCCTTCGCCGCCGCTTTCCGCGAGGCAGGACCGAAGATTCTCGAACCTATCTACGACCTCGAGGTCTATGTCCCGGCAGACTATATGGGCGATGTTATGTCTGACCTTCAGGGACGCCGCGCCCTCATCATGGGCATGGATTCAGAGAGCGGATATCAGAAGCTCCAGGCCAAGATACCTCTCAAGGAACTCTCAAGCTATTCTATCTCGCTCAGCTCCATCACAGGCGGACGTGCCTCATTCACCACTAAGTTCGCCTCATACGAACTTGTGCCGACAGACATACAGCAGCAGCTCATAGCGGCACATGCAGCAGAGACGAAAGACGAAGACTGATTACTCTCTTTTTTTACAGCATAAACAGGAAGGCTGTGTCATGAATCGGAAGATTATGACGCAGCCTTCGCTGTTTTTGTCACGCCGGTATGCCCGTTATTTGGTGTGTGCAAGTACACAAGCCGGGCTGACAGCGGCCTTCGGGTCGCTCTTTTTTGTGTGTTTTGGGCTCTCTTTTTCCTTACAGAACCATATAAATTTGCTCTTTATCCAACATTTTCCTTGCCGTTATGCATTTATTTCAAAAACATTGCGTAATTTTGCAGTCGTAAATATAAGCGTAATATAAAATAGACGATAAAACAATCTATAAATTATAGCAAAGTATAAAATAAAAGTGTGACATTATGGCTGACTATTACGAATATTCCATACCAGAATTGATAAAGCTGCTTGGAGCGAGATTCAAAGATTATCGTCTGCGTAGTAACATGACGCAGAAGGATGTCTCTGAGCAATCTGGTATCACCATTACTACCATTCACAAGTTTGAGAACGGAACGTCAGGCAATATGTCGCTTGGTACGTTCCTATTGCTGATGAAGGCTATCGGCCAGATAAATACTCTAGACGAACTGATGCCAGAACTTCCAAATTCTGCATATCTCATTAAGTCAGAAAAGAAGGTTATCGGTCGTTTGTCATGGGATGGCAGGAAAGGAATTTCGTACTTCGAGTTCAATCCTGCTGTTATCGGTGGCGAACTAGATCCTTTCCCTCTTATTGCTTCTACCAAGTCACCTGCAAGCCGTCGTCCTATCATGGGAGATAAGGAAATGAAGCTTTACCGTAAATTGCCTCCTTTTCTTGCTGATTCGCTTCCTGATGCTTGGGGAAATCAAGTCTTCGAATGTTGGAGAATACAGAACGGCATCCGAAACCAGGAAATCACTCCTCTTGAAATTCTCTCTTTCATTGGCAAGCGAGGAATGGGAGCATTGGAGTTTATCCCTGAATCATCTGGCATTAAGAAGTCCGAACAACTCAATCTTAAAGCTTTGACGGACTTGGCTCAAAAGATATTCACTGAGCGTGAGAACGTAAAGATAATGCCAGATGAGTCTTTGACGATGCAATCCTTGATAGCTGTTGGCACCTCTGCAGGTGGCAGACAGCCTAAAGCCATCATTGCCATAAATCCAAAGACTGGTGAGATAAGAAGCGGACAGATAGCTGGGCAAAAAGAGTTTGAATACTGTATTCTTAAGTTTGGTGATCCTTCACGTTCTTCTGCTGAGCTTGAAATGGCTTATTACAAAATGGCTACAGCTGCTGGTATCAACATGATGCCATGTGAACTTATTGAAGTTGAGGGACAGAATCACTTCATAACGCATCGTTTCGATCGTGATGAGGAACGTAAGCTTCACATGCAGACACTGGCTGCCTTATACCCCGAAGCAGACAGCTACGAGAAACTGCTGATGGTATGTCGTAAGATGCGACTTCCTGAATCCACACAGGAAGAGGTATTTCGCAGGATGGTGTTCAACATCCTTGCCAACAACACCGATGACCACAATAAGAACTTTTCTTTCCTAATGGACGAAAACGGTCATTGGCAGTTATCGCCAGCATATGACATGACCTATATTTTCAATGTCGGAGGTTTCCTTCCAGAGACTATGCACTGCCTTATGATGCAAGGAAAGCTGCAAGGTCAAACCCTTGAAGATGCTCTTGCTCTCGCCAAAGATAATGGTATCAGAAAGGCAGAAACCATTATCAAAGAGGTTGCTTCTGCTATCTGTAAGTTCCGTAAATACGCAGAAGAATGTGGTGTAGGTCAGCAATGGATAGCTGCTGTTGAAACTTGCTTGAACAACCATCTGGCAAATTGGGGCTTCTTGCCTGATAGCAGTTCACCATCATTTGATATTGATGGCATTCTATATGAGAATGTACGTGTAGAACAAACTTACAAAGGCAATTTCCATCTTCTTTGCGAGATACAAGGAAAAGAGCGTAAGTTTGTTATATCAAAAAACAAAGCAGCGTATGCAGAGATTGAAGAAACAGGTACTTCCAACCTCTCGATAGAACAACTGCATACACTGGTTGAAACATACCTTGCCAGGTAAATCTACATATTGATACTACATAAGGAGCGGCTTCGGTCGCTCTTTTTTATACCTTCTCCCTACTGAAGGAAAAATGTCTTTTTTACATTCGAAAGTATGGGTAATAGACTTGAAACCATGAAAACATTTGAGTTTGGAGAACATGTATATATACATGAGTAATTCTAAACTTAAACTTACATGCCATAAGTTGAGCCCGATGGCTGCTCATTGACGGCAGGGTCAGTCCTTCTTTTTTCTCCTTGCTGAATTACCTCTTTCTTTAACTTCTGTGAATCGTTGCGAGAACCGTATTGCGTTTATTCTCGACATCCTAATCCCCAGGTTTGCCTTCCTCATGTTCCCTTCCTTGTGGGTTCTCCGTCTTTTTCATCGTATTTGCACCCCCAATCTCTTCATGCTGTTGCTCAGTTTCCGACCATCCTT
>SFIS01000114.1 GCA_004555245.1 Bacteroidales bacterium | reverse complement strand
GCATTCCACGGCCTGAACCCGTACACAATGACTGCAGCGACACAGGTTGGCACCAACCATTTTGACGCAGCGGTAACAGGAAACACTGCGGCGTTCGTAGCGGCGACTGCTGATGATGTTATCGACTCTCTGATCCAGGCAGTCGTAGCAGACGGCGGAGTTGTCAACGGAATCGCGCTCTCGCCGACCGCAGGAGCTGCTCTCGCAGCAATCAAGGTCAACGGCGTAGTTCAGTATCCGGAATTCAGATTCGGACAGAACCCGGACAACTTCTACGGCATGAAATCCGACGTTAATCCGACCGTATCCATGGCAACGTCTGGGGCGGCATCGGTAGACCACATCATCCTGGGAGACTTCCAGAACGCGTTTAGATGGGGCTATGCAAAGAATGTACCGCTCGAAATCATCGAATACGGCGATCCTGACCAGACAGGACGTGACCTGAAGGCATACAACGAGATCTGTCTGAGATCCGAAGCATTCATCGGATGGGGAATCCTCGATGCTGACAGCTTCGCTAGAGGTATCGTGACAGGATAAGGAGGACGGAATGGAGTTCAGAAACAAGAAGACAGGGACTGTCGTTGAGACAAAGGTCGAACTGACAGGAAACTGGGAACCGGTAAAAAAACCGAAGAAGGAATCGGAGAAGAAACCTAAAGAGCAGGGCGGAGATGAAGAATGAAAACCTATGCGACCATAGACGACGTCCGTCAGCTGTGGCGTGAGATGACTACGGAAGAGACGAACAAGGCAGGGTATCTGCTGGAAGTCGTCTCTGCAAGCCTGAGATCTGAAGCGAAGAAGGTAGGAAAAGACCTCGACGCGATGCTCGAAGCAGACGAAGATCTGCAGATTGTAGCGAAATCTGTGACGGTGGATGTGGTCGCGAGGACGCTGATGACTTCGACGAATAGTGAGCCGATGACGCAGGTGACGGAGTCGGCTCTCGGCTATTCTGTGACAGGGACATACCTGACACCGGGAGGCGGACTGTTCATTAAGAAGTCAGAGCTGGCGAGACTCGGCCTGAGAAGACAGAAATATGGAGTGATGGATCTTTATGGGTATGATCAAGGGAATAACGATCAAACTGTATGAAAAGACTAAGACTGGAGAGGATGCCTTCGGCCATCCTATATTTGAAGAGACTCCGGTCGAGGTCAACAATGTTCTGGTGGCGCCAGTGACGTCGGAGGCCATTATAACCGACCAGGATCTTCAGGGGAAGAGAGAGGTCTATCAGCTGGCCATTCCGAAGGGAGACACGCACGAGTGGAGGAACAGGAAGGTCGAGTTCTTCGGGAAAACATTCAGAACAGTGAATGTCCCGGAAGAAGGAATCGAGGACCTGATTCCGCTCGACTGGAACAAAAAAGTGAAGGTGGAACGGTATGAGTAAAACAAGGTTCAAGTGGAAATGGTCGGGGTTTGATGAGGTCAGAAAGAGCGACGGTGTCAAACAGGCCTGCAGAGAGCATGCGACAAGGCTCCAGGCGAGAGCCGGAGAAGGATACGTCGTGGAAGACAGAAACTATCCGAGCAGATCCGGAGCAGCAGTCAGACCAGATACGCCGGAAGCACACAGAGACAATTTAGAGAACAACACTCTTCTGAAACTAATTTATTAAGCAGGTGAGATGATGATCGAAAAGATTGTACTTGATTATCTGAAAGGGACACTCACAGTCCCGGTTTGGATGGAAATACCGGAAGGGGAAACCCTTCCGGATAAATACGTTCTGATGGAGAAAACGGGGAGCCGGAGCAGGGACCACATCAGATCATGCACGCTGGCGTTGCAGTCTCATGCAAAACGCATGGCAGACGCAGCCAGTCTGAATGAAGAGGTGAAACAGGCCATGGACGACCTGATCTCACTGAACGAGATCTGCAGATCGCAGCTCAACTCCGACTACAACTTCACAGACAGGAGCAAAAGAATATACCGGTACCAGGCGGTATATGATGTGACACACTACTGAGAAAGGAGACTAAGCAATGCCAGCAAATGCACAGCTGACATCTGTGGGAAAGCCTAAAATCGGCGGAGCAGTGTTCAGAGCACCGCTCGGAACTGCACTCCCGACAGATGCAAAAACAGCCCTCTCGGAGGCCTATATCAACATGGGATACGTCAGCGACGAAGGCATGACGAATTCGAAGTCTAGAGAGAGCACGGAAATCAAGGCCTGGGGCGGAGATAAGGTCAGAGACGCTCAGACGTCAAAGACAGATACATTCCAGGGCAAGTTCATCGAACAGCGCAACCTGGAGGTCCTGAAGGCCGCCCACGGTGACGATAACGTGAGCGAATTGAGCGGAATGATCACAATCCGCGAGAACGCAAAAGAACTCGACAAAGCGGTCTGGGTCATTGACCAGATCCTCAACGAGGGATATCTGAAGAGGATCATCATTCCGGAAGGGATGGTCACAAACGTCGGCGACGTGACGTACAAGGACGATGAAATCATCGGATATGATCTCACAATATCAGCATATCCGCACGCAGAATATGAGAATGACACTCACAGAGAGTTCATCGAAGCAGGCGAATAAGGAGGTAGAATCATGCGAAGTGGGACAACATCATCCGGGTTCAAGTTCAAAATCGACGAAGTGGACCTGAATGACATGGAGTTCATTGAGCTCATGGCAGAAGCGGAAGAAAACCCGCTGAAATATCCGAAGATGGTGGAGAGAATGCTCGGAAAGGAGCAGAAGCAAAAACTCTATGACCACGTCAGGACAAAGGAAGGACGAGTCCCTCCGGACGCCATCGACAAGGAAGTGGAAGAAATCTTCATCCTCGCAGGAGAAGACGCAAAAAACTCAGAATCCTCGCCCGCATGATCGCAGTAGATGAAAACGCCCTGATATGCGATTTCGCCGAAACATATAACATCTATGATTATAGGTCGCTCCCAGTCAAACTGGCGGCGACCTATTCTGCTGGTTTACGAGAAAATAGCAGGATTAAGATGAGATTGAGAGGCGACACACTGGGCGATAGCGACAGGTCACTCATGGCGATGATATACGATGCGCTGGCCATGCTCGGATGGATAGGAGACGGAGAACCGCCGTCAATGCTGAAAGCAATGTACGGCGAGCTCCCGGAAGCGCCAACGGCGACGAAGGAAATCAAATCTTTTGATACGCCGGAGGACTACGAGCGGGCGAGGAAGGAAATGATAGAAAGGAGGAAGTGATGCCAGATGTAGGTACTGCTTATCTGCAGATAGTGCCGTCGATGGACGGAGTTCCCGGAAGTATCCGGAGAGGGCTCGGCGGTGAAGCGGACGCCGCAGGCGTGATGGCCGGCGGAAGGATATCCGGAAAAATCAAGGGAGCACTGGCCGCTTCCGGCATAGGTGCGGCACTGGGTGCCGGACTTGCTAAGTCGATAAAAACAGGAGCAAACCTGGAGCAGGCGATTGGAGGCATCGAGACGCTGTTCAAGGATAGCGCCGATGAAATGATCAAGAATGCCGATAACGCGTTCAAAACTGCGGGCATTTCCGCGAATCAGTACATGGAACAGGCTACGTCGTTCTCGGCGTCACTCCTGCAGTCTCTGGACGGAGACACGCAGAAAGCGGCGAAGGCAGCCGATCAGGCGATCATCGATATGTCTGATAATGCAAACAAGATGGGCACGAATATCCAGGATATTCAGAACGCCTATCAGGGTTTTGCGAAACAAAACTACACCATGCTTGACAACCTGAAGCTGGGCTATGGTGGAACAAAGACGGAAATGGAGAGACTTCTCGCGGACGCGGAAAAGATCTCCGGCCAGAAATATGATATCAACAATCTCAGCGATGTATACGAGGCGATTCACGTGATCCAGGAAGAAATGGATATCACAGGTACGACTTCGAAAGAGGCGGCGAGTACGCTGTCCGGATCCTTCTCGTCAATGAAAGCGGCGGCGGAGAATTTCCTGGGCGATCTAGCACTCGGACGAAATGTCGGTCCTGCGATGGTGGACCTCGCAGAGTCCGCTGGGACTTTTCTTTTTGATAATCTG
>SFIS01000054.1 GCA_004555245.1 Bacteroidales bacterium | reverse complement strand
GATAAGTGAAAATTCTGACATGGCAAAATCCTGGGCAACTTTTTGTTGCTCAGGAACTTATAAATAAAGTTAAATTATAGTGTTGCGGAATTAAGGTATCCTAATTCTGAAGTTCATGTTTGTAATTGTCGCGCTGAAAGCGCAAAAGCGCATAGCCCAGGGTAAAGCGTAGCGACACCCTGGGTTATTTCATGTAGGTGATGGTCGCGCTGAAAGCGCAAAAGCGTAGATAACAGCAGAGGATATTTAACGCTTTTGCGCTTTGGTTTTTACGACAACAGAGAGGTAATGGCTATACTAAGCGAAGCGGTCGTAAACTGTCACGTGACGGGGGATAGTCTGGAAGGCTATACTAAGCGAAGCGGTCGTAACCGAGGGCGAAGCCCTCGGTAATACAAAGAATAGTAACTGTCTGAAAGACAGTACCTTGTCTTATAACAATCATTATCAAAGTACTGTCTTATGATGATTATTTTCAAGGTACTGTCTTTCAGACAGTTCTCCCAGTATCATATAACCCCAGGACTGTGTCCTGGGTTACGACCGCTTCGCTTAGTACAGCCTTACAGGCTGGTCTTTAATTACATGCTAATCTTTTGTTATACATGTCAAGTTTTGAAAGCAATCAAAATGTTGAACATCAAGAGACTGGCAAGTGAAGATTCACAATCAGCATAGAGACTTGTCCTTTGTCCACTGACAGCAGGGCGGTAATGGCAGTATCTCGCCACGAGACAAGATGCGGCAAGGTGCTGTCGTCCATACAGTTGTCCTGCATCTTCAGGACCCGGGACCATGTCCCGAGTTACGTTCGCTTCGCTTGGTACAGCCCTCTAAGCTGGTCGTCAGTTGCTTGCAAGACTTGACCATACATTATTATATATATATCAGAGATTCCGCTTTATATCCTCGATGAGTGCGGCGTACTCGTCGTCGGTCTTATACACCTCGCCGGGGTTCATGCGGAAGAGGCCGGGATAGTCCGGACCGCCCACATACTTGGGTACAAGATGGAAATGCAGGTGCGAGAGAGTGTCGGAGAAGGCACCATAGTTGATCTTCTCCGGGTTGAAAGCCTTCTGCATGGCGCGTGTCGCCTGCGCCACGTCAGCCATGAAGGCGTTGCGCTGCTCGTCGGAGAGCTCGTTGAGGTCGTTGACATGCTCGTCGTAGGCAACGAGGCATCTGCCGTGATAGGTCTGCTCCTTGAAGAGGAAAAGGCGTGAGACACGAAGATGACAGATCTCTATCATCAGGCTGTGGAGCGTCTCATTGTTGGTGCAGTAGAGACATGATTTTGGATCGCTGTACATGATGGTTTGTTTGTTATTTCAGGTTAGTATTGATGATTTGCATTGCAAAACTAAAAATTATTTCTGAAGAAAACGAATAATTCGAAGTATTTTTTGTAATTTTGCGCATAATTTATAGATTACAAAGATTATCCAAGTTGTTTTGCCATAGTTTTTCAGGTATGGCGCCCTGCGACACCCGTCGCCCTATCCAAGTCAAATGATGAGACAATCCGTATCCGACATCCTACGCACCACCCCCACGACCCTGTTCAGTTTCGAGGTTCTGCCCCCGTTGAAGGGCAAGAGCATCGAGCAGATATACAAGACTATCGACCGTCTGCTGCCTTTCAACCCCGCTTTCATCGAGGTGACGACCCATCGCTCTGACTATACCTACCGCGAGGTGTCGCCCGGGCAGTATGTGCGCATCGAAGACCGCCTGCGCCCCGGCACGGTGGCGGTGTCGTGCGCCATAAAGCAGAGATACAACGTGCCGGTAGTGCCGCACATCATCTGCTCGGGCAACACACGCCAGGAGACGGAGAACGAGCTGATAGACCTGTCCTTCTTCGACATCTACGACCTGCTTGTCTTGCGCGGAGACAAGTCGAAGACAGACAACCGCTTCATTCCGAAAGAGGGCGGATGGAGATATGCATCCGAGCTTTGCGGACAGATCAACGAGTTCAATGCGGGCAGGCTCCTGTTCGGCGATTCGCACGACATGCTGTCGCGCGGGCACGCCTTCTCGTACGGTGTGGCGGGCTATCCGGAGAAGCACGACGAGGCGATGTCGATGCAGGCGGACATGGACGCACTGAAGAAGAAGGTCGATATGGGCGCCGGATATATCGTGACGCAGATGTTTTTCGACAACAGGAAATATTTCGCGTTTGTTGAACGGTGTCAGAAAGCCGGCATCAACATTCCCGTCGTGCCGGGACTGAAGCCTATCGGCACGCTCAACCACTGCACGATGCTGCCGCGAACCTTCCACATCGACTTCCCCGACCGCCTCGTCTCCAAACTGCAACGCTGCGAGACGAACGACGACGTGAAGAAGGTGGGCATAGAATGGTGTATCAGACAATGTCAGGAACTGCGCGAGGCGAAGGCGCCCTGTCTCCACTTCTACACGATGAACGCCGCTACTGCCATCGAGCAGATAATGAACAATCTGTAAACGCCGGTTTACAGAACCCACCTGAACAATCAGCACACACAGATCTATGAGAATATCAGAAGCATTGCAGAGACGGCGCCTGCTGCTCGACGGCGCCATGGGCACCATGGTGCAGGAGCGGGGACTGGGCGAAACGGATTTCAGAGGCTCTGTCTGCCCCGACTGCGGCATACAGATGAAAGGCAACAACGACATCCTCGTGCTCACGCGCCCGGATGTCGTGGGCGACATACACTACGCCTATCTCGAGGCGGGGGCGGACATCATCACCACCGACACCTTCTCGGCACAGCGCGTCTCGCAACACGAATACATGCTCGAGGCGAAAGTCGCCGACATCAACCGCGCCGCGGTGCGCATAGCACGCGATGCCGTCAGACGCTTCGAGACGGCACACCCCGAGACCGCCGGCACGCACTACATACTCGGCGACGTGGGACCCACAAGCCGTATGCTGTCGATGAGCGACGACGTCACCGACCCGGCGGCACGAAGCATCACGTTCGACGAGCTTTGCAACGCATACGCCGAACAGATGACGGCGCTGATGGAGGAGGGTGTGGACGGAATACTGATAGAGACATCGTTCGACACGCTGAACGTGAAAGCCGCCATCGCAGCCTACGAGCGGACAAAGGAGAAGCTCGCAACGCAACGCGCCGCCGGATGCGACACGGAGCTGATCATATCGATGACAATCTCCGACGCGTCGGGACGAATACTCTCCGGACAGACAATAGAGGCGTTCGTAGAGACGGTGATGTACGCCAGACCCCTTGCCGTAGGACTGAACTGCGGCATGGGTGCCGGAGCGATGGTGCCGTATCTCAGGCGGATGCGGGAGGCGGCGGCAGGAAGATGCTACATCTCGTGCCACCCCAACGCCGGACTGCCGAACCAGATGGGGCAATACGACGACACGCCCGAAGACATGGAGCGGCAGATGACACCCTTCGTCGAAGAAGGGCTGGCAGACATCATCGGCGGATGCTGCGGAACAACACCCATGCACACAAGCCGGATGAGGGCTCTGTGCGACAAACATTCAGGCACATACCACGGCAACAAAGACAGGCTGGCGGAGAAGACGGAACCCGAGACGCTGACACTGACAGGGCTGGAGGCTTTCAGATACGGCAGCGGCGACTTCGTCGTCGTGGGCGAGAGATGCAACGTGGCCGGGTCGAGAAAATTCCTGCGCCTGATAAGCGAGAAGAAATACGACGAGGCTCTCGACATCGCACGCATACAGGTGGAACACGGGGCGATGGTGGTGGACGTGAACATGGACGACGGACTGCTCGACACGAAGGCGGAGATGACCGCCTTCCTCAACATGCTGATGTCCGACCCCTCGGTGTGCCGCGTGCCAGTGATGATAGACAGCAGCGTGTTTGACGTCGTAGAGGCAGGGCTGAAATGCTGCCAGGGGAAATGTATCGTCAACTCCATATCGCTGAAACAGGGCGAAGAGGCATTCATCAGCAACGCACTACGGGTGAAGCGCCTCGGAGCGGCGGTAATCGTGATGCTCTTCGACGAAGAAGGGCAGGCCACCGACTACAACCGCCGCATCGACATAGCCCAACGGGCATACAGCCTGCTGACAGAGAAGGCGGGCATACAGCCCTCTGACATCATCTTCGACCCGAACATCCTGACCGTGGCGACCGGCATGGAAGAACACCGCAACTACGCCCGCCACTTCATCGAAGCCACGGCATGGATAAGGCAGAACCTGCCGGGGGCAAGGGTCAGCGGAGGGCTGTCGAACCTCTCGTTCGCTTTCCGCGGAAACAACGAGATACGCGAGGCGATGCACGCCGTATTCCTGCACCACGCAAGGGAAGCGGGAATGGGAATGGCTATCATGAACCCCATGACGGCGGTGGAATATGACAGCATACCGGACAACGTGCGCGACGCGATAAGGGCGGTGATACTGAACGAGGGCGACGACGCTACGGAACGTCTCATAACCATCGCTGCGGACATGGCGAAGCGGAAAGAGGCGGAGAAAGCGGCGGAAAAGGGAAACGCCGGACAACACACGGCGACTAACACCGGCAACGACACGGCACAGCATGAAGAGGACGACACGCCGGAGGCACGCCTCGTAAAGGCTCTGATGCAGGGCAGCGCGGCTTCTGTAGAGAAAGACCTCGACATCCTCATCGGACGAGGCATGACACCGCTCGAGATTATCGGCGGACCGCTGATGGAGGGCATGAACCGCGTCGGAAAACTCTTCGGCGAGGGAAAGATGTTCCTGCCGCAGGTGGTGAAAACCGCACGCACCATGAAGAAAGCGGTGGATATCGTCATGCCGCCCCCTGGAGACAACGCCGGCACGGCGGAGAAAGGCCCTACGCCTGACGATGCGGCGAAAGCGGGAACCGTGGTAATAGCGACGGTGAAGGGCGACGTACACGACATCGGAAAGAACATCGTAGGGGTGGTGATGGCGTGCAACGGCTTCCGCATCATTGACCTCGGGGTGATGGTGACGGCAGACAGAATAGTGGAAGAGTGCGTGCGCAGCAAGGCTGACATAGTATGCCTGTCAGGGCTTATCACGCCGAGCCTCGACGAGATGTGTCATGTGGCGGAAGCGATGCAGAAGGCGGGGCTGACAATACCGCTGATGGTTGGCGGGGCCACGACATCGGAGATTCACACCGCGGTGAAGATAGCGCCGCTGTATGCCGGAGGGGTGTTCCACATGCGCGACGCGTCGCAGAACCCCGTCACGGCGATGCGGCTGGCCGACCCCGCCACAAGAGAAGAGACACTGCTCGCCAACCGCTCGAGACAGCAGAGAATACGCATGGCGCAACAGCGGAAAGAACAGAGGATGAAGATACACCGCGCCACAGGCAGCGCACTCGGAGAGCCTTCGCCTCTGCAAAGGCGATTCGCCTGCGACTGGCAGGGCTACTCTCCCGCACTGCCGCCGTTCGAGGGATGCAGCAGAACGAGACGCATACCGCTGAAAGACATCGCAGGACACATCGACTGGATGTATTTCTACTGGGCTTGGAGAGTGAAAGAAGACAGCGACGAGGGACGTATGCTGCGCGCCGACGCGGAACAGCGCATCGAGAGGATGGCAACAGACACGCGCTACGACATGCTCGCCGTGCAGACATTCCTGCCGGCACGAGGCACGGAAGACAGCATAACGACACCCATGACCGTCATACACACACCAAGACAGGCGGAACGCGACGCCAACGGACACCGCAGAGAACAGTGTCTGGCACTGTGCGACTTTGTCTCGCCACTCGGAAACGACTTTGTCGGGGCGTTCGCGGCAACAGTGGCACCGGCGTTTGTCGAAGAGCTGGAACAGCTGAAACAAGCGGCGAAAGACGACTACGAATGCCTGCTCATGCAGACAATAGGCGACCGCCTCGCAGAAGCGACGGCAGATTTTCTCGGAAAGGAACTGGCTGACGGATACACAAGCGAAACTGACGGCACGACACAGAAATGGGGCGGCATACGCCCCGCAATAGGCTACCCCTCGCTGCCGGAACAGAAAGCGATATTCAGCCTGAAACCCATACTCGACTTCGACGCCGTCGGCATCTCGCTGACCGAGAACGGTGCGATGTATCCACAGGCAAGCGTGGCGGGACTGTATATCTCACACCCCGACGCAAGATATTTCGGATAGACAGCACAGAAACCTACAGAACGCAAAAAGCCTCCCTTACATACAGGGAGGCTTTTGCATTTTCTTGTTGTCCGACGGCAGGAACAACTCCGCCGCACGGCAGAGAGAGGCGGCCGGACAAAAGGGACGGCTACTTGTAGCTCATCCACTTTATCATCTCACGCAGCGTCGGCTTCTTGCCGTAAAGGAGGATGCCGACACGGTAGATGCGGCCAGATATCCACACGAAAAGGAAGACGGTGGCGTAGAGGATGACAAGCGAGAGTATCTCCTGCCACAACGGGACGCCGAAGGGCAGGCGCACCATCATCACGATGGGGGACGACAGGGGGAACATCGAAGCCCAGAATGCCAGCGGACCGTCGGTGTTCTCCAAGCTGCCCATGGCGGCATAGATGGAGAATACCATGACTATCATCATGGGCATCATGAACTGTGAGCTGTCCTCCTGTGAGTTGATGGCGGCACCTATCGCCGCATAGAACGACGAATAGAGCAGATAGCCGCCGAAGAAGAACAGGAAGAACATGACGATGATTTCTGTCACCGGCATGCCGGAGAGTGCTGTCATAATCTCAAGGGCAGGCTGCTCACGGGCCATCTCCATAGCTTCTGCCGTCATCGAAGCGGCGGGGACGGACGGCGCGGCGGAAATTCCGAGAATCGTGAAAAGCGAGGTCACCATAGCAAGCCATACAACCATCTGCGTCACGCCGACAAGCATGATGCCGATAATCTTGCCCATCATAAGTTCAAAGGGACGCACACTGCCCACAATAACTTCCACGATGCGGTTCGTCTTCTCCTCCATGACACTCTGCATCACCATCGCACCGTAAGAGAGCACGAACATGTAGATGAGAAGGGCGGTGATCATGCCCAGCATCATGGCAACTTCGTTGGACGAGAAGGTCTCCTCGCCGTCCTTGCCCCACTTCACCGTCTGGACTGAGAAGTCTGCCTCGACATCGGAGATGATTTTCTCCAGCTCCGGCATGCCGTATGCCGACACCTTGTCCTCGCGCACCTTCTTGCCGAGAAGGTCGTCAACATATCGCAGAAGGTCGTTCTGGACCTCAGAGCGGCTGTAGATCTTCACCGCCCGGGGATGTTCAAGAAGATTGTCGGTGATGCAGACAACAGCCCCGACAGGGTTGTCCTCAGTGTTGAAAGATGCGAGAGGGGCGTCTGTGACAGTGAAGGTGTAGCCGTCGGCACGCGTGCTGTCCGCCTTCTGCGCCTCAACGAAGAGGGGCGCGTATCTGCCCGTTGCGTCTATGACGGCAACTTCTGTCGTGTCGTCGCCCTTTATCGAACCGAGAAGGATTGGCGCCGCCACTATGCCTACCATAAGAAACGGCATGAGGATGGTGAGAATGACGAACGACTTCTTCTTCACACGCGTCATATACTCACGCCCTATGATAATTCCGATTTTGCTCATTTGTATGTTATTGTTTTATTGTTAAAAAAGTGTTCTGAAATCATTTCACTATCTTCAGGAAGACATCGTTCATCGAAGGGAGAATCTCGCTGACCCTGGCATTCTCCAACTGCGAGGCGAGCTGCTCTACCTGTTCGCGGCTGCCCTCGGCACGTATCTCGTATCTGCCGTCGGCGAAACGGCGCTTCACCTCCGTCACCGAACCCGACAACACGACACGGCTCTTGTTGATGAGCGCTATGTCGTCGCAGACATCCTCTACCGACGCCATGTTGTGGGTGGAATAGATGATGGTGTGGCCCTTGTCGCGCAGCTCGAGTATCTCGCGCTTCAGCAACTCGGCATTAACGGGGTCGAAGCCGGAGAAGGGCTCGTCGAAAATCATAAGCTGCGGACGGTGGACAACAGTCGTCACAAACTGGACCTTCTGCTGCATGCCCTTCGACAGCTCCTCAAGTTTCTTGTTCCACCAGGGCATGATGTCAAACTTCTCGAACCACATCGTCAGCTCGCGCCGCGCGTCGCTCTTCGACATTCCCTTCAGACGGGCGAGATACATAGCCTGCTCGCCCACCTGCATCTTCTTGTACAGTCCGCGCTCTTCAGGCAGATAGCCTATGTGGCGGACATCGTCTGACGTGAAGGGATGGCCGTCGAAAATGACACTGCCACTGTCCGGCACGGTGATGCGGTTGATGATACGGATGAGGGTCGTCTTGCCGGCACCGTTAGGACCCAGCAGGCCGAAGACCTTGCCCTTTGCGACATGCAGCGACACATTGTCGAGGGCTGTATGCTCTGCATACTTCTTTGTGATGTTTTCTGCTTTCAGCATAATCTTGTTCTTTGGGTTATATCTGTCTTTGCACAGGGAGGAAGACGGCACAGCCGCCGCATTCCGCCTGTCTCTCTTGTTTGACGCACCCAGCCGCCTCTTTACTACAACGGCAGCAACATTTTTCTGCCTCCGACCTACATCACCCTCCATGCGAGGCGGGCAACAAAACGTTAATTATTGTTTATATTTCACCCTTATACGGGATATTTGTAGTATATTTGCACATTAATGGCATTACCCTCCAGAAACACTATTAATATATAAGGTACGGGAGGGACAAAAAGCATAACCCAAAAACATCAGAATGACATGAAGACAAGACGGATTCTCTGCTCTGTGGCTATCGCCGCAGCAATGGCGGCAAACGCACAGAACAACGGCGGCATCACCAAAGACATGCTGAAGGACATCACGGCACAGCCACCAATGTCGCAGGCACAGACTGCTCTGACAAACGCCATACAGCACAACGGCATAGAACTGCTGGCACGAGGCAAGGCACAACTCACGCCGGTGCCCGCATCATTCTCCGTCGAGACAAAGAAACAGTCGATACAGAACCAGAAAAGTTCAGGACGGTGCTGGATGTTCTCCGGGCTGAACGTGCTGAGAGGACAGTTCGCACAAGCCAATCCGGACAAGGCTGTCGTCTTCTCGCAGGACTATCTCTTCTTCTGGGACCAGCTCGAGAAAGCCAACCTCATGCTACAGGGCATCATCGACACGGGAAAGAAAGACATCAGCGACCCGGAGGTGCAGTTCTTCTTCGCAGCGCCAATCAGCGACGGCGGCACTTTCTGCGGCGTCATAGACCTCGTCAGCAAATACGGCCTCGTACCGCAATCCGTAGCGCCGGAGACATTCTCGTCTGAAAGCACATCACAGATGAGACGCATCCTCAGCAGCAAACTGAGAGAATACGCACTGAAACTACGCAGGATGGTGGCGGACGGGAAAAAGGCTGACGCAATAAAAAAAGAAAAGACCGCCATGCTGAAGGACATATACAGAATGCTCAGCATGGCTTACGGAGAGCCCGTCAGGGAGTTCAGATACGCACATGTCAATGCCGAAGGGAAAACATTGGGCGAGGAGAAGACCTACACGCCCCTCTCGTTCGCCGAAGAATGCGGAGCGACAAACCTTGACGACAGATACCTCATGGTGATGAACGACCCGAGAAACGAATACCACAAGGTTTACGAGATACAATACGACAGACATACATACGACGGACACAACTGGAGATACCTCAACCTGCCGATGGAAGAAATCGAACAGCTCGCCATCGCCTCGCTGAAAGACGGACAGAAGATGTACTCGTCGTACGACACGGGAAAGATGCTCGACCGCAAACGAGGATTCTGCAGCCTGCAGAACTTCGACTACGCAAACCTCTTTGAGACACAGTTCCCCATGACAAAAGCAGAGAGGCTGCTGACAAGAGACAGCGGCTCGACACACGCCATGACACTGACAGCCGTTAATCTCAATGCTGACAACAAGCCCGACGCATGGAAGGTGGAAAACTCATGGGGAACAGAAAGCGGACAGAAAGGCTATCTCATCATGACGGAAGAATGGTTCAAGGAATATATGTTCAGACTGGTGGTGGACAAGAAATACGCCACCGAGGCACAACTGAAGCAGGCACAGGCAAAGCCCGTAATGCTGAAGTATGACGATGCACTTTTTGAAGATGAATAAGCTTTTAGACAACATAGAATACCCCTCTGACCTAAGAAAACTGAAAATAGACGAACTGCCTGCACTATGCGACGAACTCAGGCAGACTATCGTCAATGAACTCGCTGTCAACCCAGGACATCTCGCATCAAGCCTTGGCGCACTCGAACTCACCGTGGCAATGCACTACGTCTATAACACACCAGACGACCGCATTGTATGGGACGTAGGACACCAGGCGTATGCACACAAAATCCTGACGGGGAGAAAGAGCCGCTTCTGCACAAACAGAAAGCTACACGGACTGAAACCATTCCCATCGCCGGAAGAATCGGAATACGACACGTTCCCATGCGGACACGCATCAAACAGCATCTCGGCAGCGCTCGGAATGGCGGTGGCGGCAAAACTGACAGGACAGAAACGGCATGTCGTGGCGGTAATCGGAGACGGAGCAATGTCCGGAGGGCTCGCTTTCGAAGGGCTGAACAACGTCTCGTCGTCGCCTAACGACCTGCTCATCATACTCAACGACAACAACATGTCTATAGACCGCTCGGTCGGAGGCATGAAACAATACCTGCTCTCGCTGAACACCAACGAGACATACAACAACATGAGGTTCAGATTCGCACGGTGGATGTCAGAACACGGACTGATGAGCGACAGCAGGAAAAACGGCATCATACGACTAAGCAACGCCATGAAGGCTGCCATCTCGCACCAGCAGAATGTCTTCGAGGGGATGAACATAAGATACTTCGGACCTGTCAACGGCAACGACGTGAAAGAGGTGGCAAGAGTGATGCGGCTGCTGAAGAACATGACAGGACCGAAACTCCTGCACCTGCACACCGTGAAGGGACACGGATACCCGCCTGCCGAGAAACGGCCGACTATATGGCACGCACCCGGAAAGTTCAACCCGCTGACCGGAGAAAGGGCTACGGCAGAAGGAAACACTGCGGAACAGGAAACGGCAAAGCCGCAGAAGTTCCAGGATGTATTCGGGCACACACTGCTCGAACTGGCTGAACAGAACCCGCGCATCGTTGGCATAACGCCCGCCATGCCAACGGGATGCTCGCTGAACATAATGATGGACGCCATGCCGGAACGCACATTCGACGTCGGAATAGCGGAAGGACATGCCGTCACCTTTGCAGGAGGAATGGCAAAAGACGGACTGCTACCCTTCTGCAACATATACTCCGCCTTCGCACAACGGGCATACGACAACATCATACACGACGTGGCGATGCTCAACCTGCCCGTTGTCATCTGCCTCGACCGTGCCGGACTGGTAGGTGAAGACGGGGCGACACACCACGGAGCTTTCGACCTCGCAGCACTGAGACCCGTCCCGAACATCACCATCTGCTCGCCTATGGACGAATGCGAACTGCGGCACATGATGTACACGGCACAGACACCGGGGAAAGGAACATTCGTCATACGATACCCGAGAGGATGTGGCTCACGCCCAGACTGGAGATGCGAGATGCACGAAACGGAAGTAGGGAAAGGACGGAAGATATATTCGCATAACGGCACAGGACCCTACGGACAGAAAACCGCCAGAGCCGCACTGCTCACCATAGGACCGATAGGACATGACATAGAGGATGTGGCGCGACAGCTCGACATCACACACTACGACATGAGATTCCTCAAACCTATCGACGAAGACATACTGAGAAGCGTAGCAGAGCAATGCGACGTGGTGGTGACGGTGGAAGACGGCGTGAGAAACGGAGGATTGGGCTCTGCCGTGACAGAATGGATGGACGACAACCACCACCCCGTACACGTAGTACGCATGGGACTGCCCGACCAGTTCGTCGAACACGGCACAGTAGCGGAACTGAGGCATATCGTAGGGCTCGACAAAGAAAGCGTCAGAAACACATGCCTGAAAGAACTGGGCATAGCAAATGACTGAACACAGCGACACCACACCACAACAATTCTCTCCACACAACAAGAAAAAATACAGCAAGACAGATGAAGGTAATAGTTGCCGGAGCCGGTGCCATGGGCACACATCTCACAAAACTCCTTGCAGGCGAGAACATCGACTGCACTCTCATAGACCCGAACCAAGAACGACTGGCAGGACTGGACTATGACTACGACCTCATGACAATAAACGCATCGCCTACCAGCCTGAAGGCTCTCAAACAGGCAGGAGCGGCGAAAGCTGACCTCTTCATCGCTGTCACACCGCAAGAGACAACGAACATCACATGCTCGGTCCTGGCAAAAGCCCTCGGCGCAAAGAAGACGGTGGCACGTATCGACAACTTTGAATATGTCAACTCCGACACGCCCGAAATATTCACGGGGATTGGAGTGGACGAACTGATATACCCGGAAGTGCTCGCAGCGGCAGACATCATAAAAGGTCTGAAGATGACATGGGTGAGGCAGAGATGGGACATCTTCAACGGACAACTTGTGCTGCTCGCCATAAAAATAAGAGACTGCGCACGCATACTGCACACACCGCTGAAAGACCTCTGCGGACCTGACGACCCGTACCACATCGTCGCCATCAAACGAGGAAACGAGACTATCATACCGGGAGGTATGGATGTGCTCGAAACACAAGACCTCGCATACTTCATGACAAAGCGTGACTTCATACCACAAATCAGAAAACTCGTAGGGAAAGAAGACTACGAAGACGTTCACAATGTCATGATAATGGGCGGAGACAAGGCGGCGGTGAGAGTGGCACACACCATGCCGGAATACATGAACCTCAAAATCATAGAACAGAACGAGGAACGATGCCGGCAACTCAACGAACTGATAGACAAGAACAATGTCATGGTAATACACGGAGACGGCAGAGACATGGCACTGCTCAGAGAAGAGAACATCTCCAACACGCAGGCTTTCGTCGCTCTCACAGGCAACGCCGAGACAAATATCCTCGCCTGTCTCGCGGCAAAACGCAGAGGAGTGAGGAAAACAGTGGCGCAAGTAGAGAACCTCGACTACATCTCCATGGCAGAAAGCCTCGACATCGGAACCATCGTAAACAAGAAGACCATCGCGGCGGGACACATCTACCAGATGCTGCTAAACACTGACGTGACAAACGTGAAGTTCCTCATGACATCAAACGCCGACGTCGCAGAATTCGTGGCATCATACGGCTCGAAAATCACTAAGAAACCCGTGAAAGACCTCGGACTGCCGAAAGGCGTCACCATCGGCGGACTGATGAGAGACGGAGAAGGAATGCTCGTCTCGGGAATGACACACATCCAACCCGGAGACTCGGTCATGATATTCTCCCACGAAGTCAACCTAAGAAAGATAGAGACACTCTTCAAATAACCGCACCGCCGCAACAAGACTCTCACCGGCAGAAAAAAAGAAAACAAACGAAGACGACTGATGCTCAACTGGAAATTACTCAACAAGATAATAGGCTCGCTGCTAATGATCGAAGCGACGCTGATGCTCGTCTGCTCCATAATGTCCTTATGCTACGGAGAAAGCGACACGCTGCCCTTTATCAGCAGCACTGCCATCACTGCGGCTGGAGGCGTAGCGTGCAGAATCACCGGGCGAGGCGCCGACAACAACCTGCGCAGGAAAGAAGCCTATTTCCTCGTCACTGCCACATGGGTCATATTCTCGTTCTTCGGAATGTTCCCGTTCCTCATAGGCGGTTATACAGCCAACGTCACCGATGCCTTCTTCGAGACGATATCCGGATTCACCACAACAGGCGCAAGCATCATTGACGACGTCGAGGTGCTGCCCCATGCCATACTTTTCTGGAGGTCCATGACACAGTGGATAGGTGGTCTCGGCATCGTTTTCTTCACCATTGCGCTCCTGCCGTCACTTGTCGGAAGCGGTAGCGTGAAAGTCTTCTCAGCCGAGACAACCGGACCGATACATACGAAGATGCACCCGCGGCTCTCTACCAGCGCACACTTCATCTGGATGATATACATCATTCTCACGCTTGTCTGCGCTCTGTGCTACTACATCGGCGGCATGTCGGCGTTCGACTGCATAAACTATTCGATGACAACACTCGCGACAGGAGGCTTCGCCACACACAACAGCTCGACAGAATTTTTCAACTCGCCCTTCATCGAATACACCGCAACGCTCTTCTGCTTCCTCGCCGGCATCAATTTCCTGCTGCTCTATGCCACCATCATTAAGCGTCAGATAGGCGACTTCTTCCGCAACAGTGAGATAAGGCTGTATATCGGGGCTATCGTGGCATGCACTGCCATCGTGATGTACTATCTCATGAGCAAGAACGGATACGACTTCTGGAACGCCCTGAGATTCGGACTGTTCCAGGTTGTCTCGTTCATCACCAGCACCGGACTGTTCAGCGACGACGCCGGACAATGGCCGCACGTCACATGGATTGTGCTCGGCGTGTGCATGTTCATCGGAGGCTGCGCCGGCTCGACAGCGGGAGGAGCGAAGTGTATGAGACTGGTGCTCGTCTTCAAAATCATCGCCAACGAGTTCAGACAGATACTTCACCCGAACGCCATGCTGCCTGTCAGGCTGGGCGAGAACATCATCTCGCAGAAGACACTAAACAGCCTCATGCCGTTCTTCGCACTCTATCTGACACTCTTCCTCATCTCCGCAACATATTTCACGGCAATCGGAGTGGATGTCATCAACTCCATCACCCTCTGCCTCTCGTGCCTCTCAAACGTAGGACCGACACTCGGTGTCGAAATCGGACCGACAATGTCGTGGGCAGAACTGCCCGTCTCGTGCAAATGGTTCTGCGCCACGATGATGCTCATCGGCCGTCTTGAGATATTCTCCGTCCTCATTCTCTTCACACCGGAGTTCTGGCGTAACAACTGATGTCGTGCCTGAAGCAGGATAGCGGGACACGAACAGAAAGACAATATATAGGTATTAGAAAAAACATAAAACACAACAAAAATAACAAGACAATGAAAGTAGCAATTGTAGGTGCCAGCGGCGCCGTAGGACAGGAGTTTCTCCGTGTCCTCGATGAAAGAAATTTCCCCCTCGACGAACTCGTCCTCTTCGGTTCAACACGTTCTGCCGGAACAAAATACACGTTCCGCGGCAAAGAGTATGAAGTACAGCTTCTCGAACATGGCGATGCCTTCAAGGATGTCGATATAGCCTTCACGTCAGCCGGAGCAGGCACCTCAAAAGAGTTTGCAGAAGACATCACACGCTACGGCGCAGTGATGATTGACAATTCAAGTGCATTCCGTATGGATGACGACGTGCCTCTCGTAGTGCCCGAATGCAACGCGGAGGATGCCCTGAACCGTCCGCGCGGCATCATCGCCAACCCAAACTGCACCACCATCATGATGGTCGTATGCCTCAAACCTATCGAGAAACTGTCGCACATCAACCGCATACACGTAGCGTCATACCAGTCGGCATCCGGTGCGGGAGCCGCTGCCATGGCTGAACTGCAGCAGCAATACAAGCAGCTTGCCAACGACGAAGAGCCTACGGTGAACAAGTTTGCATACCAGCTGGCATACAATGTGATACCCCAGATTGACGTCTTCCAGGACAACGGCTATACCAAAGAGGAGATGAAGATGTTCAACGAGACAAAGAAGATCATGCACACCGACGCGCGCTGCTCAGCCATGTGCGTGCGCATCTCGTCTCTCCGCGCCCATTCAGAGGCTGTATGGGTTGAGACCGACGAGCCTGTTTCGGTAGAAGCGGCACAGGCTGCACTCGCCGCAGCAGAAGGCGTGACACTCATCGACGACCCGAAACGTGTCGGCACAAAGGCAAACCCGGACGCCACGAAAGAGACGATGGAAGGTCTGCCCTACCCCATGCCGCTCTATACGGCGGGCAAAGACGATGTCTATGTAGGACGTGTGCGTAAAGATCTCGCCAACGACAACGGCCTCACTTTCTGGCTCTCGGGCGACCAGATAAAGAAGGGTGCCGCACTCAATGCCGTACAGATTGCAGAATATCTCATTAAGGTAGGAAACGTGAAGTAAGCATTCGTCAAATGCGGAAGAACATTTTGCGCCGCCAGCCGGCGGATAAAAAGAGAGGCAACATGCTCGTCACAGCTCTCGGAGCTATGGCACAGGGCTTGTTTGCCTCTCTTCTCATTGGCACGATTATCTCCACGATAGGTCAGCAGACAGGGTTGTCATGTCTGGAAGAGGCAGGTTCGTTCGCCAAGTCAATGGCAGGTCCCGCCATGGCTGTAGCCATTGCCTACGCTCTCCAGTCAGCCCCGCTCGTCATCTTCGCCATGGCAGCCGTCGGCGGGGCAGCGAACAGCATGGGCGGTGCAGGCGGTCCGCTTGCCGTCTTCGTCATCGCTCTCGTCACGGTATGGTTCGGACAGCTTGTCTCCAACCGCACAAAGATAGACATCATCGTCACTCCCCTTGTCACCATCGCTGTCGGCATAGGTCTCTCCTACCTCATCGCGCCGGGCATAGGGGCTGTCGCAAGCAGTGTCGGCGGCCTCATAATATGGGCTACTGAGCAGCAGCCGCTCATCATGGGTGCCATCGTCTCCGTTGTCGTCGGCATCACGCTGACCCTCCCCATCAGTTCGGCGGCTATCTGCGCCGCACTGTCTCTCACCGGTCTGGCAGGCGGTGCAGCCCTTGCGGGATGCTGTGCACAGATGGTAGGCTTTGCCGTTCTCAGTTTCAGGGAGAACGGCTGGAACGGCCTTCTCTCGCAGGGCATCGGCACAAGTATGCTTCAGATGGGCAACATCGTGCGCAACCCACGCATCTGGCTGCCCGTCATCATCGTCAGCGCCATAACGGGTCCGCTTGCCACATGCCTCTTCCATCTTGAGATGAACGGCCCTGCCATATCCTCAGGCATGGGCACATGCGGCTTTGTAGGGCAGATTGGCGTCTATACGGGATGGATGTCAGAGATAGCCGCCGGCACGCGCGAGTGCATCACCATGTCCGACTGGGGCGGTCTCCTGCTCATCTCCTTCGTGCTTCCCGCCGTCCTCACGCCCGTCATCGGCTCTGTCATGCGCCGCAAGGGATGGATAAAGGAAGGCGACCTGAAGCTCGACTGAGCCCCTGTCACGCCGTCATCGGCACGCTGTCCACAGGCATCGGCTGTCGTTTCAAGACATCACATATTAACAAAACTTAATTGTAGGCATGGCAGGCATGATTTACAGATAAATTTTACTAATTTTGCAGAATCACAACCATCCACATCCATATATGCCGTTCAAGAACAAACATCTCGGCGAGAATATCATCATAGCCGATGCTGACTACGTCGATAAAGTCGCTTTCAACCTTATCGTGAACTTCGAGCGTATGATAGGCAGGCACATTCCGCAAGCCGACATGGCACAATGGGTGGAGTGCATAGCCCTCGACGGCGGCTGTCAGGAGAAGCCGGCTGAAGCATCGACGCCTCTCACCTCCGTCATTCTCATCCACGACGTTGCTAAGCGCGAGATGGACAACTTCAATCCGGGCATCTTCGGCGACAACCTCCCGCCCCACAGCGACGAGGACATCGAGGAGAGTAGCGTGCTTAACGGGCGTGCTTTCAAAGGCAGGTTGGGCGAGTTCTCGTTCTCCACACTATCCGGCGAGGCACATCAGGAGACAATGACGAAGGCAGACATCTTTCTCGATGTTCTCGCCGCTCTTGCCGACGAGCATCACGTCAGGCGCATCATGCTTGTCCCCGACCTTGAGCAGGACAAGGGTATGGCAGGCCTGCTGCATCCCGTCCTGCAGTTCATAGACAGAACCTGCCCAGACAAGCGTGTGACGACATTCGCCATGGAGCCTCTTGCCGGCATGCCATGCCGCACCGACATCCTGGGCTATTCTCTCATGGCGGCCCTCGGAGTGAAGGCCGACGAGCTGAGGACGGAATAGCGCATATCCGTCACAACAGCGCAACCACCAATGTATATCAGCCCACCTATTTATATATAATAGCACAAACGGGCAAGAATCACTAACCACATATTACAAACAGAGAGGCGGGAGAGCATCCTGTCTCACACCAGAACACGAAAAACAACATGGCAAAGAAAGAAACCGAACAGGCTCCACAGGGACAGACGAGCGAGAAGCTCATGGCGCTGCGTGCTGCGATGTCAAAGATAGAGAAAGACTTCGGCAAAGGCTCAATAATGAAGCTCGGCGACCAGCAGTTTGACAAAGTAGAGGTGATACCCTCCGGCTCGTTAGGTCTTGACCTCGCTCTTGGCGTAGGCGGTTATCCCAAGGGTCGCATCATCGAGATTTACGGTCCGGAATCATCCGGCAAGACGACACTCGCCATCCATGCCATTGCCGAGGCTCAGAAGCAGGGCGGGCTGGCCGCCATCATCGATGCGGAGCACGCCTTCGACCGTTTCTATGCCGCCAACCTCGGTGTTGATGTCTCCAACCTCCTCATCTCACAGCCCGACAACGGCGAGCAGGCGTTGGAGATAGCCGACCAGCTCATCTCTTCCGCAGCCCTTGACATCGTCGTCATCGATTCTGTCGCCGCCCTCACTCCCAAGGCGGAGATTGAAGGTGAGATGGGCGACAACAAGGTAGGGCTTCAGGCGCGTCTCATGTCGCAGGCGCTGCGCAAGCTCACCTCCACCATTTCCAAGACCAACACGACATGCATCTTCATCAACCAGCTGCGCGAGAAGATTGGCGTGATGTTCGGCAACCCCGAGACCACTACCGGTGGCAACGCCCTGAAGTTCTATGCCTCAGTGCGTCTTGACATCCGCCGTGTGACGGCGATAAAGGAAGGCGACACCATCCTCGGCAATCAGGTTCGCGTAAAGGTAGTGAAGAACAAGGTTGCGCCTCCGTTCCGCAAGGCAGAATTCGAGATTCTCTTCGGCCAGGGCATATCAAAGATAGGCGAGATTCTCGACCTCGCGGTAGAGTTTGACATCATCAGGAAGTCCGGCTCATGGTTCAGCTACGGCGAGACACGCCTCGGCCAGGGTCGCGAAGCCACGAAGCAGCTTCTGCGCGACAATGAGGAGCTATGCTCTGAAATAGAAGAAAAAGTAAGAGAACACGCTAAAGAAAACATGCAATAATCCCCCGTCATCACGTCCCGCTCCGCTTTCCCTGCCCTGACGCTGTCAGGCAGAAAGCGGTGCGGGACTGTTTTTTTTACGTCACATCACGAATCATACTTATCATCCCGGTGCGGGCATCCATGTCCCGCCCTATATAACACCATCAGACAATGACAAGAGCAATCATCACCGTTGTCGGCAAAGACACCGTAGGCATCATCGCAAAGGTATGCACCTACCTTGCAGACAACAACATCAACATCCTCGACATCTCCCAGACCATCGTTCAGGGTTTCTTCAACATGATGATGATCGTCGATCTCTCCTCATGTCCCAAGGCCTTCGACAGCGTATCAACCGACCTCAACGAGCTTGGCGGCGACCTTGGAGTGACCATCAAATGCCAGTTGGAGGACATCTTCGACAAGATGCACCGTATCTAACCCATCATCCATCCACAAAGACAAGATATAATGATAAACCTTTCAGAGGTCATCGAGACCAACAAAATGATAGAGCAGGAGAACCTTGATGTCCGCACCATCACGATGGGCATCTCCCTTCTCTCCTGCGCCGACAGTTCGTTGGAGCGCACCTGCCTCAACATCTACGACAAGATTACGACGCTTGCCAGCCGTCTCGTCTCCACCGGCGAGGAGATTTCGCGCGAGTTTGCGATACCCATTGTCAACAAGCGCATCTCCATCACCCCCGCCTCGCTTGTCGGAGCGTCATGCTGCAAGTCTCCCTCAGACTATGTCCGGATAGCCCACACCCTCGACCGTGCGGCACGCGAGGTGGGTGTCAATTTCCTCGGCGGTTTCTCTGCCGTAGTGTCAAAGGGCATGACGACAAGCGACGAGCTTCTCATCCGCTCCATCCCCGAGGCCCTTTCGACCACCGGCTGCATCTGTTCGAGCATCAATGTCGGCTCTACGAAGACAGGCATCAACATGGATGCCGTCCGTCTGATGGGCGAGACGATACGTGCTACCGCCGAGGCGACGCGCGAGAACGATTCCCTTGGCTGTGCCAAACTTGTCGTTCTGTGCAACGCTCCCGACGACAACCCTTTCATGGCGGGTGCCTTCCACGGTGTCTCAGAGGCTGACGCCATCATCAATGTCGGCGTGTCAGGTCCCGGTGTGGTGAAATATGCGTTAGAGCAGATGGATGCGTCGTCTCCCGCCGGTCTGGCAAGTTTCGAGACCTTGGGCGAGACGATAAAGAAGACGGCTTTCAAGATTACGCGTGTAGGTCAGTTGGTGGCACAAGAGGCTGCTGCCCGCCTCGGCGTTCCGTTTGGCATCATCGACCTCTCTCTTGCCCCTACGCCTGCCATAGGCGACAGCGTTGCCGACATCCTTCACTGCATGGGTGTCGAGCATGCCGGCGCTCCCGGCACCACCGCCGCCCTCGCCATGCTCAACGATCAGGTGAAGAAAGGCGGTGTGATGGCAAGCTCGTATGTCGGCGGACTGTCCGGAGCCTTCATCCCGGTCTCTGAAGACCAGGGTATGATAGACGCCGTAGAGGCGGGGGCCCTGACGATAGAGAAACTTGAGGCTATGACATGCGTCTGCTCTGTCGGCCTTGACATGATAGCCATCCCGGGCGACACGAGTGCCGCCACCATCTCCGGCATCATTGCCGACGAGGCGGCGATAGGCATGGTGAACCAGAAGACCACCGCCGTGCGTATCATCCCTGTCATCGGGAAGAGCGTGGGCGACACGGTAGAGTTCGGCGGACTGTTGGGCCACGCCCCTGTCATGCCGGTCAACACCTTCGACTGCTCGCGCTTCGTCAACCGCATCGGCCGCATACCCGCACCGATACATTCGTTCAAGAACTGAAGAATACAAAAACAACAATCCAGTTGTGTTTTATTAGATAGGGTGTACAGTTTGATGTGCTTCCTATGAAATTTTCAAAATATATTTAGTTAATAAATTCAAATTCGTTGATTTATGCAGATGTTGTTAATCTCTG
>SFIS01000113.1 GCA_004555245.1 Bacteroidales bacterium | reverse complement strand
GGTGTACCGGCGCCGGTGTATCCGCCTGTGGCATCAGCCTCTGAGCAGTGCAGTCGTGAAGCTGATGCCCGGGCCTATGTCTACACCTACGTCAATTCCAGAATGGAAGAGAGTGCGCCGTCCCCGGCCAGCAACATCGTGCGGGTGGAAGACGGTAGTTCTGTGACGGTCTCCGGGATAGTGAACCCGCCCGCAGGTTACGGCATCGACCGGGTGCATATTTACAGGGCCTCTACCGGGTTCCGTCCGGCGGATGGCAAGGTGCAGAAGAAGCTGACGGCCTTTCTGTTCGTCGCGTCCATCCCTGCCGGGCAGGCCACTTTCACTGATACGGTAGAGGCCGCATATCTGGGTGCCGCGCTGGAGACACAGGATGACCGTATGCCGCCTGACAGGATGCAGGGCGTGGTCTCCATCCGTGACAGCATCCGGCTTGTCGGGTGGCGGAACAACAGGGTCTTCTTCTCCGAAGTCTTCCAGCCGTACAACTGGCCCGCGAAGTATGACATGACCCTGGACCATAATATCGTCAGCATGGGAGAGCAGGATTTCAAACTCTACGTCACTACCGACGGGTCTCCGTATATCATCGATGTGTCGAGCTGCGACGACACCAAATGCACCCCGGTCGTCAGCATCGACACACCGCTGCCGAACATCGGCTGCCGTTATGCCAATGCTTCCGTGATGACACGACACGGGTTTATCTATGCTTCCACCATGGGGCTCGTGCTGCTTACCGGCAATGGCGGGTGGCATGTCATCACGAAGAAATGGTTCGGCGAACGTGACTGGCAGAGGCTCAAGCCCGACACCATCCGCATGGCGTATTGGGAGGGGTTTCTCTTTTTCGCTACGGACATGGCGACTTTCATGCTGGACATCGACAGCGACCCCTTCGGCGACATGCAGGGTGCGGAACTTGTCACGTTGTCCGACAAGCCTGTGGCGTGTACCACGTCGAACACAGGCAAGCTCCTGCTGCTGGAAGATGACAAGGTATGGGGCTGGGACAGTGCCGCGTGGTACAGGCCGTACACATGGCGCAGCAGGCCGCTTACATCCGGTGGCGATGCCGTGGGTCAGAACAGCCTGAGCAACGCCGGACCCGCCCGTGGCGTTGCCTGGGCCCCCGTATCATGCAAGGTGGGCGGCGGTCCTGTGGTTGTGACCATCAAGAACCCCCACGACGGCGCCATGCTGGACAGGATGGTCAGGGAAGAAAAGCCTGTGCGTATCCGGCGCAGCGGGCGGCATCTTTGGTATACTGTGACGTTACACGGAGTGGAGCCCGTACACTTCATCGACATCGGCACAGCACATTTTACCGTCAACGACGGGCGATAACAGGAGAACGACACCATGGACTACCGCATCGACATCCTGGAACCGGACAGCGACATCAACGTTGCCCTGGATGACTTGACGCGAGAATTCGCGCCCCTCTATACGGCGTCCTGGGTGAACGAGAAGCAGCGCATTTACGGCAAGCCGTTCGACATGAACGTGCAGACGTTCGCCCAGCTCTGGTTCACCAAGGCGTTGAAGATTTTCATGGCCTGGGATGAGAACGGAAAGCCCGTCGGGTACCTCATCGGCATCCCGTTCCGTCCGCTGGCGTACAACTCGCATGTGTTCCAAATCGAAGACTGGTACGCGGGCGGAGACCGGCTGTGCGAGGCGGAACTGTTCCGTTATATGGAAACTGCCGTGCGCTTCATGGGATGTGATGAGGTCTGGATTTCCCTTGGTGAACAGGAACAGGCTCCCAACCTGAGCATCCGTTGGCGGGAGGCATCCCGTACCACGCAGATTCGTTACACCAACAGCTAAGAGGAACGTGTCATGGTCGAGGCCGGATTCACACGATGCAATCCCCAACGCGGCGTAAACGATTCTGAACGCAGCCTTTTTGGCGAGATACTGTCCGCTGCCGCGCTGGCTGCCGCGACCATCAGTGCCTATAAGGCATACGACATCGCCGTCAAAGAATGGGAGATGGCGAAGAAATACTGGCGGATAGCCCAGAACTGGATGGACTATTACCAGAACGCCTACGCTCCTGTCGAAGACCAGGAAATCGAAGAGTCTCTGCGGCTCGAAGTGGCCGAGCCTCTGTACGACATAGCGCGTGGCCGGGCACGGACAAGCGCGTGGATAGAGTTCCAGGGCAAGCTCCGCAAACCCATGCGGTGCATGAGCCGTTACTGCACGGGTTTGCGGAGCGACATACTCACACAGGTGATGATGGCACAGGCTGATGCCGTGGCTATGGCTGACGGCCTGGGCTACCGTAACGAGCGTGCCTATGTCGAGACGCGTAACGATGTGAGATTCGAGAAGATGCTGAACACAGCGAAACGCGGACGTGACATCATCACTGACGTGGTGTCGCTCGGTGCGGCATCTGCGGGCATCTACGGGGACCTGCTCGACCAGACATGGCAGGGCCTTGTCGGAGCAGGCAAGTACCTGGGATACGAACTCAACCGCAATCCGACGCATTATAATACAACCTATCTTGCCGGTAATGTGACTGCACAGCAACCTCAGCGCGAAGCGCCCAAAGGAGGGTAACAGATTATGGCGCAGTGTACATGTGCCAACCCCCAGGCTGTCGCCAACGCCATCAACCAGGCATCGAGCAAGGTGTCGAAGAGTATCGACAAGGCCGGAGAACGCATCGACAAGACCTTGCATGGTGCCGGGCATGGTGGCAAGCAGGGTGTTATGGACGCGTTGCGGTTTTGTCATTGGGCCGCACCGGAATACGGTCCTGTTGGCGAAAACGCCTGGTCCAATTTCTTCAAGGCGGCACAGATAGCCATCGCTACGTTGAATGCCACCATCCAGGGACAGATTGCCGACAAGCAGCAGGACCTTGCTGAAGGCTATTATCAGCAGGCAAAATACAAGTGGGACAGGTTTGACAAGAGGTATCGCCCGCTTGAAGAGAAGCTGCTGCATGAAGTATCCACGGTGCCCATCAAGGAGATGAATTGTGCCGATGACAGGGCCCGGGCGGAAGTCGCCGTGAACAGCGCCTATGACATCATCGGCGAAGCCCTTTCCCGGAAGGCCAAGGCAGAACATCTGTGCATAGACCCTTCGTTGCTGTCGCGCATGGCGTTCGGTCGCAGCCTCATGCTGGCGGATACCGAAAACTACAACCTGCGCGACGACACCTGGTTCATGGACTTCAAGAACGACCAGCGCTGGAACCGGCGCGGGAACGTCCTCAACCTCGGACGCAACCTTGGGTCGATGGCCATGAAATATGGGGATGTGGCACGTTCACTGATGAACGACGTATCAGGTATCGCCAACAAGGCATTCGGCAGTATCGGCATGGCGTTGGGGTATTACGGAGCCAGGTTCGATACGGTGTATTCGACGACGTACCTGGGCACTAACGGTCAAAGTGGCGGCATCGTCTCACTCGCTTCCGGTGCCACAAATCCTGCCGCCGCCGGTGGCGGACTCGCTATATAGGAGCATGACATATGGACTTTGGTAATCTTTTTGCCGCCATCGGACGTGCCCTTCCCGGTTTCGTCGAAGGGGAACGGATGGCTGTGCAAGACAACTGGAACGATTTGAACGAGTACAACAAGGTACAGGCAGGGCAACTCGAGAATGCCTTCACCGAACAGACGTTCAATCCCCGGATGCAAATCGTCTATGACGCTGCCCGTAATTCGGGGCTTGGCGTACTGAACAATCGCATGACCACGGCACAGAACTGGATGCTGCATCCGGCCCTCATGGCCCGCAACTACTACGCCAGTCTGTACGCACCGCAAAACGCACAGCTCGAACAGCAGATGCTCGCCGGGATGTACCGGCAGATGCCGGGTATGCTGGCCAGTGCCGGGGCTTCCGGTGGCGGGCTGAATCCTATGGACATCGCCTTGTATCGCGCCCTGCTCGGTGGCGGTCTCGGCGGCGGTCTCGGCGGTGCAGCCCCTTTGCAGACTAATCCCTCTTCCATGTAAGGAGTTCCAGTATGCCTACTGTTGACCCTGCTATCGCTCGCGCCCTGGCGGAAGCCCGCGCACAGGCCATCTCCGAAGAACATCTCAACAACGTC
>SFIS01000112.1 GCA_004555245.1 Bacteroidales bacterium | reverse complement strand
AACCAAGATAAACCCCTTGCGGTTGATGCAAATGTCTCTGCGAGCCATTGATGGCGTAGCCGTCTGAAAATCCTTGAGCAAGCTCAGATATTTTCAGCCATCTACACCATCACCCTATCGGGCTTTTGCATCAACCGCAAGGCGATAAACAGAATATAAACACTTTCTCATAACATCTGCATGGTAAGTGCCAGAACGGGTTGACAAAAACCAGTATAAACCCCTTGCGCCTGATGCAAGTCTCTTCCGAGCCATGGATGCTGCAGCCGTCTGAAAATCCTTGAGCGAGCTCAGAGATTTTCAGCCTGCTACACCATCACCCTACGGGTTTCGCATCAAACGCAAGGCGATAAACAGGAAATAAACACTTTCTCATAACAAGCACATTGTTTCAGTGTAAACATCAGGTGGGGTTGCTTCTGTAAACGTGATTGTGTACTGCCATATTACCGATTGAAGGTTTATTTCCATGTTTATCGCCTTGAAGAGGATGTAGGCCTTTTGCAGGAAGGTGCTGTCAGGCTTTCGTTTTGGTGTTAAGAGCTTGCTCTTATAAGACAAAAGCGGAAGCATGGCAGCAGGGCTTTGCCCCATACTCTTCAAGGGGTGGATGTCGGTTTTTGTTATTCGTATAAAAACAAATCCGTGTAAATCTGTGAGATCTGTGGGACAACTCCCCGTGTGACAAAACATTAATTTATATATGACACTATCACTTTTTGAACACTTCACATGCGTGACACCCATTGAGGTCACCATGTCAGCCATCGCCGACATCATACGCGGTGACCGGCGACTGGCAGAGACGACGGCACTGTACCGCCGCACCCGTGACAAGAACATCAAACGCCGCAGCCCACTCTTCGCCGTCGCCTGTCGCCTGCTCAACGGCAGACGACGCACCGATGTCGTGGGACTCACCGGACTGTCGCTCGTCGATCTCGACCACATCACCGGGACTTCTCCCGATGTCTCCATAGACGATGTGCGCGAGAAGATCTGCCGCGACCCGCACACACTCCTCTGTTACACCACCATCTCCGGCGACGGTCTCCGCATCATCTTCCGTTATGACGTGCCGCCCGACATCCTTTCAGCGGCAGGACAGTCATCGCCTCGCGACCGCGACATAGGACGCATGGAACAGACGGCACGTGCCGCCTTCGTCTGCGGAAACACCTACTACGAACGCCTCACCACGCTCAAGGGCGACGAACAGTGTAAGAACATCACACGTCTCTCCGGACTGGCGCACGACCCCCATGTGTTCTACAATGCCGATGCCGTCGCCTTTACGGCAGATGATGTGGGACAGTGTATGAAGGCGAAAGACACAGAGGCGAAAACGGACAGGAATGTCAGACGTGTCGAGGCATACTACCAGTCAACCATACGCCCTGCTCTCGAGAAAGAGAATATACGCTACGCCCCGGGCTCGCACAACAGATATGTCATGAGGGCGGGGTATATGTTCGCTAAGAGACGTTACCCGCGTGACATGGTGATAGAATGGGCACGCACCGCCTTCGCCGACTATGCCGACACGGTGCAGGTCATATCGTCCTGCTACAACAGCGTAGCGACGGAAAGGGAGGAGAGAGGCAGGAAGGCTTTCGCCTCGGTAGAGGACATCCTCAGTTTCCTGACGCGTAACATTCGCCTGCGCCATAATGTCATCACAGGCAGGGTGGAGTATCTCATGACAGCCGACGGGACGGACGCTGAGGCGGAGAATGTGTTATGGCAGTGTGTCAACGACAGGGTGGTGAACTCGCTGTGGCGCAGGATGTCAGAGACGATGCGGGTGAACATAGCAGACATCTACCGTGTCATAGAATCAGACCATGTGCCGCTGCATAACCCTTTCGTCGATTATCTCGATTCGCTGCCGCCCTGCGACGGCGGCACATCGCATATCAGTCAGCTCGCCGCCACGATACGCATACGTGGTGACGACAGAAAGCAGCGCCTGTGGGAGACGTATCTCACGAAATGGCTCGTCGCCATGGTGGCGGCGTGGATTGACGACAGTGTGGTGAACAACGTCATCCTTGTGCTCATCGGCGAGCAGGGTGTGTATAAGACGACGTGGTTCAACTACCTGCTGCCTCCGCTGCTGCGGAAATATTTCTATACGAAGACAAACGCTAATAGGATGGGCAAGGACGACTTGCTTGTCCTGGCGCAGTATGCCCTTGTCTGTTGCGAGGAGATCGACTCCATGAAACCTTCTGAGGTGAACCAGCTGAAGGCTGCCGTCACCATGTCGTCGATCGACGAGAGGGCTGCGTACGCCCATTATCACGAACACCGTCCGCATATAGCCTCGTTCTGCGCTACGGGCAACAATGTGCAGTTCCTTTCCGACACTTCGGGCAACCGCCGCTGGCTGCCTTTCGAGGTGGAGAGCATCGTGTCTCCTCGTATGGTGCCCTTCGACTATGACGGCATCTTCTCCGAGGTGCTACAGCTTTACCGTAGCGGCTTCCGTTATTGGTTTGACAAAGAGGAGATTGCGGAGCTTAACCGACATAACCGACACTTTGAGACACCACGTCTTGAGGTGGAACAGCTCATGCTCTATTTCCGCAAGCCGGGAGAGTGTGATGCGGGCGTGTTTATGACCACCGCACGTATCATGCAGGTGGTCAGCGACGGTGTGGCGGTGCGGCTCAGTGCCGTCAACGTGGGTAGGGCGATGGTTGAGCTGGGCTTCAAAAGCCTGCGTTTCAAAGGAGTACGTGGATTCCTCGTTGTGCAGCGCTCGGCGGAGGAGATACGTAGCATACAAAGTCTTATGGCAGCCGAGGCAGTGGAGGAAGACTTGACAGATGACAGATGTTGACAGATGTTTTCGGGGATTCGCATGCGCCGGGACGGACGGGCATGCATCTATGCACGCCCGTCCGTCCCCCCGCGCGTATGCAGAATTTCACTCTTTCATCTGTCATCTGTCAAGTAGAAAGCCTAAATCAGCAAAAACTAAAACCGAAGGTCAATGCAATGGAGTTTTCACGACAACAGAGACAACCACGACAACATTTCTGTAGGCCAACTGCCGTCCGTGATAAATCACGGCAACGGGGACAACCGTGACAATTTATAATTAACAAACTCAAATTTGTAATTAAAGACCAGCCTGTAAGGCTGTACTAAGCTAAGCGTTCGTAACCCGGGACACAGTCCCGGGGTTAGACGCATGAGGAGAACTGTCTGTAAGACAGTACCTTGCTATATACTTAGTCTGATACAAGGCTTTGCCCACATACTCTTCAAGGGGTAGATGTCGGTTTTTGTTAATCGTAATGACACAGATGAACACAGAGTTGACAATCAGCGTAATCAGCGAAATCTGCGTGAGAATAGTTTTTGTCTTTCTGTTGAAACATAAGCCTCGAGAAACCCTTAGCGATGAGCCTCCCATTGCTAAGTTATGAGCCTCTCATTTCTAACCTTTCAGCCCCTCATTCCTAACCACAATTCC
Source organism: Bacteroidales bacterium (assembly GCA_004555245.1). GTDB lineage: Bacteria > Bacteroidota > Bacteroidia > Bacteroidales > Bacteroidaceae > Prevotella. The sequence goes on along the minus strand of SFIS01000112.1, from coordinate 622 downwards.
TATGACCGACTATCCAATCAAACCCTACACGAAACAGGAGCTCGGGATGATGTACAACCCCGGTGCGACGCCACGCGCCGCGCAGCAGCTCCTCCGCCGCTGGATTCAGCGATGCCCGGACCTATGCAAGGCATTGGAACAGGCCTTCTACACGTCTCACCAGAAACTGTTGACAGCGAAGCAGGTCGCCCTCATCTTCCACTACCTCGGTCCTCCTTGACCCGTCACGGATTGTTTGGTTCCCGCAGATTCCACAGATTTTCACAGATTATATCGGACTCACAAAAACCAAGATAAACCCCTTGCGCTTGATGCAAGTCTCTTACGAGACCTCGATGGCGCAGCCGTCTGAAAATCCTTGAGCGAGCTCAGAGATTTTCAGCCATCTACATCATCACCCTATCGGGTTTTGCATCAACCGCAAGGCGATAAACAGAAAATAAACATTTCCTCTGTAGCATAATGGACAATAATGAAGAATATGCTACGACCAGTCTGAGACTTGTCCTTGGACCACCTGACTGCAGGGAGGTAATACGGTCGGATTCGCTTGCGATCTGACCCGAAGGAGAAGAACACTGTCACGTTACGGGGGATAGCCTGGAAGGCTATACTAAGCGAA
>SFIS01000053.1 GCA_004555245.1 Bacteroidales bacterium | reverse complement strand
GAGCTTCTCAGGGCTTGCCACCATCGTCAGGATTATGCTTATGTACTACATTGACGTGCAGGGATTCCTTGAGCATCCCGAAAAAGACTGGGAGGAGTCGTTGTCTGCCATGATGGAAAGTCCGCCAGAGGCAGTTGAAACAGAAAAATAGCCCTCACACATACGCGCATGAGGGCTTGGAATAGGTGTTTTTGTTTGAATTCATTGAACGACAATGGGTTCAAACTGACTTTTCATGTTTAGCGGACAACAATAATTCAAAACCAAAATGTCAAAGAACTCACTTTATTTGATGAATTTGTATAACCGTGCGATTATCGCATCAGTACTAATTTGGCGTTATTTGTTTGCCAATTCAACCTCTATTAATAACGTTGCCACGTATTACCTCCATACCATTTTTCGAGGGTGGTTGCGGATTTGAGGAAGTTCTGAAAAGAAAGAAAGAAAAAAAACGGATGAATGAATGTCAAACTTGGGATAAGGAGAGTTTTTACTTCTACGCAACAAGGGGCATTGACGGTTTGCGTGAAACTGAAAGGATGCCTTTCATAATGCATTCGTGGGATAGGTCACAAGGGCAGCAATACTTGAAGCGTTCATATAAATCCTTGTGTAAAATTGACGGGAAGACAAGCTGTGTTATGTTCTGCTGAGGTCAGCGACATGACACAAGACTTGTTTTCCCGTCAATTATTTTGTATGGGTGTTATGGGGAGAGGGTTATTTCTTGTAAACAAGATGGAATGTTCCGCCAATCTTCTCTACGCGACGCTGATGGCGTCCACCTTCGAATGTTGCCTTGAAGAATGTATCAAGAATCTTCTCCGCCTCATTGTTTGTGATGAAACGTCCTGGTAGAACAATGACATTGGCATCATTGTGTTGACGTATGAGCTGTGCGATTTCAGGACACCAAGCGAGACCAGCACGTACAACCTGATGTTTGTTGAGTGTCATCGTCATGCCTTCACCAGAGCCGCAGATACCTATGCCGACGTTAACCACGTCATTCTCAATGCCTTCTGCAAGAGCATGTGCAAAGTCTGTGTAGTCGCACGATGCATCGCTCCATGTTCCATAGTCTTCTACGGGATAGCCTTTCTGCTCAAGATACTGCAAGACGAACTGCTTCAAAGGATAACCTGCATGGTCACATGCAAGACCGACTTTCTTTATTTTCATGATAGCCTGTTATCTCCACCTCCATCTCTGAAAGAAGAAGGGCGCTACTCTTTACGCTTGGAGATTGACGAGTAGGGTTATTAGTAAATAATATATTGTTACTATTGTGTGTCTCTGCAAGGCCAAGATGTCTTGCCCTTGCAGAGATACTGTCATTTCAGTATTTCTTTTACCTGCCGATATACATTCTCAGCGGTGTAGCCAAGTTTCTCGTCAAGCACTTTGTATGGTGCCGAGAAGCCGAAGCTCTCCAAGCCCCAGATACGCGATGCCGGTGAAGCCCCGATGAGGAAAGCCTGAAGATTGACTGGCAGCCCTGCTGTCATGCCGAAGACCGTAGAACCTTGAGGGATGACTGATTCCTGATAATCCTTGCTCTGGCTACGGAACAGTCCCTCAGAAGGAACACTGACAATACGGCATCTTACCCCGTCTTTGCGAAGGAGTTCTGCTCCTGCCTGAAGTGTAGATACCTCTGAGCCAGATGCCACCATCACTACATCAGGATTCTCGTCGGATGCAGCGACGACGTATGCGCCGCGGCGTGCATCCTCATAGCAGTTGCCGGCAGGCAGGTCAGCGATGCCCTGACGCGACAGAATAAGTGCTGTCGGTGTCTGTGTGTTGCTCATAGCCATGCTCCATGCGACTGTTGTCTCTTTTGCATCGGCAGGACGCAGCACAAGCATAGAGTTACGGCCGTGATGGTTCTTGAGTTTCTCCATGAGACGTATCTGAGCCTCTTGTTCTACAGGCTCGTGTGTGGGGCCGTCTTCTCCTACGCGGAAAGCATCGTGTGTCCAGATGAATTTCACTGGCAGTTCCATGAGAGCAGCCATACGCACTGCAGGTTTCATATAGTCTGAGAATACGAAGAATGTACCGCAAGCCGGGATGACGCCGCCATGCAATGCCATGCCTATACAGCAGCATGCCATCGTAAGTTCTGCCACACCTGCCTGGAAGAAGGCTCCGGAGAAATCGTCGCGTGTGAGGGCTGTTGTCTTCTTGAGGAAGCCGTCTGTCTTGTCAGAGTTGGAGAGGTCTGCTGACGCACATATCATATTAGGAACCTGCTGTGCGAGAGCGGCGAGACATGCTGCGCTTGCAGAGCGTGTCGCATCGTTTGCTTTCTGTTCTACTACACTCCAGTCTATGACAGGCTCTTTCCCTGAGAACCAGTCTGCGAGGGCAGCAGCTTTCTCTTTGTTGGCAGAAGCCCAAGCGTCTTCTTCAGCATAACGCTCGGCACACAGAGCCTTGAGTTGTTCGGCACGTGAAGCATAGAGTTGGCGGACATCGTCAAAGATTACGAAAGGATTGGCAGCGTCACCACCAAGGTTCTCTACAGTGCGTATGTATGCGTCTCCGCCGAGAGGTGCGCCGTGTGTCTTGCAGTTTGCCTCATACGACGAACCGTCAGCTTTCAGAGCTCCCTTGCCCATGATGCACTTTCCGATGATGAGTGTCGGTTTTCCGACAACCTGCTTTGCGCTATCCAATGCTTTACGAATCTGTGCGACATCGTTTCCGTTGATTTCTATCACCTCCCATCCGAAAGCGCGGTATTTCGCAGCAGTGTCTTCGTTCATGACATCCTTTGTCTCTGTTGACAGCTGTATGTCATTTGAATCATAGAACATGACGAGGTTGTCAAGACCAAGAACGGAAGCTATGCGCGCTCCGCCCTGTGAAATCTCTTCCTGTATGCCGCCATCGGAGATATAGGCATAGATGGTTTCTTTTGCAAAGGTAGGATTGCCCGTATGTGCAGCGAGGAACTTTGCAGCGATGGCCGCACCGATTGCGAATACATGACCCTGTCCGAGCGGGCCGGATGTGTTCTCTATTCCACGTGCGATATCAAACTCAGGATGACCTGTCGTAGGCGCCCCCCACTGACGCAACTGCTGGAGTTCGTCGAGCGAGAACTTGCCTGTGAGACAGAGCTGTGCATAGAGCATCGGTGCCATGTGTCCTGGATCGAGGAAGAAGCGGTCGCGCCCTGCCCATGTCGGATTCTGCGGGTCGTAGGTAAGATATTCCGAATAGAGGACATTGATGAAATCTGCACCCCCCATAGCACCGCCTGGGTGTCCGGACTTTGCCTTTTCTACAGCACTGACAGCAAGAATACGAATGTTGTCAGCTGCATGTTTCATAACATTTATATCATTTGCCATAATAAATATGTATTTATGTTTATTTTTAGTAGTATTGAAATCAACCTCGCAGATGGTTCTGCACGGCACTATGCTCAACAGGCAGATCAGCCTTGTAGTTTTGCATATAGACATTGAAGCCTGCCACATCATCAGTGTCAGGGGCTATCTCTGTACCAGTGTTTCCTGCGAAGACACATTCTTCGAGATATTGTGGGAGAGACAAGTCGGCAACCTGTCTTATTCTGTATGCGGCAAGAAGAGCAATGCCCCACGCCCCACCCTCTCCTGCTGTTTCCATTACAGAGATTGGAGTGTTAAGAGCAGCGGCAAGAATTCTCTGTCCGACACCTTTTGTCTTGAACAGTCCTCCGTGTGCCGTGATTCGATCTACTTTCACATGCTCTTTCTCGAAGAGGATATCATTGCCTAATTTCAGGACGGCGACAGAAGCATAGAGATGCGCACGCATCAGATTTGCGAGGTTGAACTTGTCGTGTGCATGACGTACGACAAGCGGACAGCCTTTCTCAAAACCGGTTACAGGCTCGCCGGAGATGTAGTTGTAAGCAATCAGTCCGCCACAGTCTGCATCACCCTGCAGGGCATGGTTATACAGCCGTGAGAAGAGTTCGTTGGTATCAACATCTACACCCAGCAGTTGTTGGTATTCTTTGAAGATGCCAACCCATGCATTGAGGTCGGATGTGCAGTTGTTGCAATGTACCATAGCGACGGGGGCGCCGTCAGGCGTAGTGACCATATCAATCATCTCGGACGGTTCAGAGAGCTCTTTTTCGAGAACAATCATCGAGAAAGACGATGTTCCGGCAGAAACATTGCCCGTACGTTTCCTTACGGCATTTGTTGCCACCATACCTGTTCCGGCATCTCCTTCTGGAGGACAGAGTGGTGTGCCAGGCTGCAACGATCCTGACGTATCGAGAAGAGCGGCACCTTCCGGGGTAAGGCATCCTGCATCCGCTCCGGCAGTGAGAGGTTCAGGCAGTATGTCGGTGATGGTCCATGCATATCCGTATTTAGAGACGAGATTGTCGAACTGTGCAATCATCGTCTCGTTGTATGTCATCTTCCCGGAATCTATCGGGAACATGCCTGAAGCATCGCCAACGCCAAGCACTTTTTCTCCTGTCAGTCTCCAATGTATGTATCCTGCAAGCGTAGTGAAGAAGGCAATATCTTTCACATGTGCATCATTGTTCAATATGCACTGATAAAGATGTGAGATGCTCCATCTGAGAGGGACGTTGAAATTGAACAGGGACGACAGTTCTGCTGCCGCATTGCCAGTGTTGGTGTTGCGCCATGTACGGAACGGCACCAGAAGATTGTCGGAAGCATCAAACGCCATATAGCCATGCATCATTGCGCTGATGCCGATGGCTGCAAGGCGTTCTATCTCTACGCCATACTTCTCTCTGACATCGGCACGCAAGGCGGCATAGCTTTCCTGCAGTCCACGCCAGATAGTGTCTATGCTGTATGTCCATAGTCCATCGACAAGCTGATTCTCCCATTCAAAACTGCCTTGCGCGACAGGATTGTGTCTGTTGTCGATAAGAACTGCCTTGATACGTGTCGAACCGAGTTCGATGCCAAGGACAGCCTGTCCTGAACTTATTAGTTGACTTGTATTCATATTAGAAGAGTAGGATTAATAGTGTGCACACATCACTGTCTGGAGTTTCCGACAGTTGTGATATGCAACAGATATTACATCAATGCCTTGTTCAACATATAATACACCTCATTGATACGTAGGTCGCGCTTTACAGACTCGAATGTTGAGTTCTTGTCGATATGCAGATATTCTATGCCGAGCATCTCTGCATAATCCTCCCAATATTCCGGTGTGATGTCATACGAGAAGCAGCTATGATGTGTGCCGCCCGCAAGAATCCACGCGCCCGCACCGATTTCAAAGTTAGGCTGCGGAATCCAGAGAGCATTGGCAACAGGCAGTTTCGGTAGAGGTTTCGGTTTGATGCAATGAACGTCGTTAACGATGAGGCGGAATCTGTTGCCCATATCCACTACAGTCGCCGTTACGCCGTCACCCACTTTCGAGTTGAAGACGAGACGTGCTGTCTGCTGCTTACGCACACCGATGCCGAGATGATGAACCTCAAGGCGAACCGGTTCGTCAGCCACTGCAATGAGAGGACAGATCTCGAGCATATGGCTCTGGAGTAGAGAAGAGTTTGCCCCGTCGAAGTTCAAGGTGTAGTCTTCAAGGAAAGAGCAGCCCGTCGGCAGACCTTGTGTCATATACCACAAGGTGCGATAGAGAGCAGCCGACTTCCAGTCACCCTCAGCTCCGAAGCCATAGCCCTCAGCCATGAGACGTTGTGAAGCAAGTCCTGGAATCTGGTCGAAGCCTACGAAGCCTTCGCTGTCAGGGTCATCCCAAGAGCCGAGGTCGTCGAAATTGGTAGTGAAGCCTTTCGCGCCCTTCGCTTTCAGAATGGCACGCAGTGCGAGTTCAGCACGTGCAGCGTTCCATATCTTCTTCTCGCCGATTTCCGCCCCTGCCTCGCAGGGAACGATTTTGTATAGTTTGTGATACTCTTCAACAAGAGCATCGACATCAGACGGATTGACCTTCTTCCAATAGTCCATCAGTTCTGAGACACAACAGTAGTCAACATGATAGCCAAGCACTTGCTCTGCGCTGACTTTGTCTCCGTCGGTGACAGCTACGTTGTTCATCTGGTCGCCGAAACGTATGATGAGCATGTCTTTAGCGTCAGCGACGGCAGCAGCGACACGTGCCCATACAGCGATATGTTCCTGTGTCTGGCGTTCTTTCCAATATCCTACCACCACTTTGCGTGGTTTGCGCAAACGCGAGCAGATATGTCCGAACTCTCGGTCGCCATGTGCACTCTGGTTTAGATTCATGAAATCCATGTCTATGCTGTCCCATGGAATCTCCTTGTTATATTGTGTATGCAGATGCAGCAGCGGTTTGTTGAGAGCCTGCAGACCATGTATCCACATTTTTGCAGGCGAGAAGGTATGCATCCATGTTATCACGCCTACACATTGTTCGGCATTGTTCGCAGCCTTCATGATAGCCGCTACTTCACGGTCGGAATTTGCAGTTCCTTTATATACCACTTTGATGGGGATGACACCGTCAGAATTGAGGCCGTCCACCATTTCCTGTGAATGTCCGTCAACAATTTTCACAGTCTCGCCTCCATAAAGAAGCTGTGCTCCGGTAATCCACCAGAGTTCAAGATGTTCAAATGCTTTCATAGTTATATATCTTTAATTGTTAAAAAAATGCCATTTAGTCTGTTCTTCCGTACGTCACAGGAACTTCAGGAATTATTTTTTCTGACCGTAATACGCATTCGGTCCGTGCTTGCGCATATAATGTTTCTCGATGAGCAACGGGTTCATCTTTGTGTCTGGGTTGACAACGAAAGAGACAAAAGCCATCTTTGCACACTGTTCCATGACCTTTGCGTTATACACAGCGTTGGCGGGTGATTTTCCCCATGCGAACGGTCCGTGGCATTTGACAAGTACCCCTGGAGTATGATCAGGATTGATACCATCGAAGGCTTCCACGATAACAGTTCCGGTTTCCTTCTCATATTCGTCCATCTCGTTTTCAGCCATATCCCGCGTGCATGGGATGTCTTTGTAGAAATAGTCGGAGTGTGTCGTTCCGATGTTCGGGATAGCTTTGCCCGCCTGTGCGAAGGCTGTGGCATAAGTAGAATGAGTGTGTACTACACCACCGATGTTCGGGAAAGCCTTGTAGAGTTCGATATGTGTCGGAGTGTCAGACGAAGGATTGAGATTACCGTCAACAACCTTTCCGGTGTTGATATCTACCACAACCATGTCAGATGCTTTCATGTCGTCGTAAGAGACACCAGAAGGTTTTATAACCATAAGTCCTGTCTCACGGTCGATGCCACTCACGTTTCCCCATGTATATATCACCAACCCCTGCTTCACAAGTTCGAGATTGGCTTGAAACACCTTTTCTTTGAGTTCTTCTAACATAATTCTATGATTATAAATACGAATAATTTTACCTTTTAAATAATATTCATTTGTATTGTTCCCCTGTCTCGTATGCGTCATTCTTCACCTTACTGTCGGCAACATTATCATGGAGAGTGTCAGAGATGGAAATCGGTGCAGGAAGAGTCGTAAGAATAGAGCAAGGCTCCCCTGCGCGAACTGCTTTTGTCTATGATGCCCGTTCCAACAATTGCAGGACACTGTTTTATCCTCTTTCTGAAATTGCGTTTGTCAAGTTCTTTTCCGAGAATGGATTCTACGACTTTCTGCAACTGTGTGAGTGTGAACATCTCCGGCAGGAGGGAGAAGCAGAGAGGCTCATTGAAGAGATGCTTCTGCAACATCTTGTGTGCATCTTTCACCATTGTCTCGTGGTCAGAATACAATGTCGGGAGCTGGTCAATCTCTATCCATCTCAAACCGTATTGTTTGCGTAGCTTCTCGTCGTAGTCCGCAACATTTATCAAAGCGCAATAGGCGACAGAGATGACACGTGAGCCCGGGTCACGTTTCGGTTCGCCATAGGCTCCCACCTGCCTCATGTAAATGCCGTTGAGACCGGTAAGGTCATACAACACTCTTGCGGCTGCTGCCTGGAGGCTTTCCGTGGGATTCACGAATCCGCCATACAACGACCACAATCCTTCGCCTGGCGTAAGTTTTCGTTTGCCAAGAAGAATATGCAACTTCCCGTTCTCAAAACCGAAAATTATACAGTCAACAGAGACGAAGAACTGGTTATATTCAGAATAATATGTCTGAGTCATGTTTTTAAGAGAAAGACAGGAGAACCTGTCGTTCTGTTAGAATTTGATTTACTTCCCCAGAAATTTTTCTGATATAGAAAGATGTCTGAGGAAGCATATTCTTGTCAGAGCCCGGGTGATGGCTCGTGTAATGACGCAATTATTACCACAGCACGATATACAGAACAGTCAGAATGATAATCACGCCGGCAGCTCCATAGTTGAAAGCACGGTCAGTCTTGAATATTTCAAGGTCGATAGCTATACGTTTCGGATCCTGTACTTTGTCAAGGGCATTAGAACGGAGATAGAATCCCAATGTTGCTGTCATGGCAGCGAAGAATATCATTGCTCCACAAACGCCATGTATCATGAGCGTGTGGTTGACGAACGACAACACGAGCACAATGACAGACACAATAGAAATCAGGAACATCACACGGCTCCAGAACAGCTGTGTCTTTACCGTAGCTGCATCCAGTTCGTCAGCCTTCTCTCCCTTCTTGCTCATCAAGGAAATACCTACAAAGAGGACGATGAGGCAGATGAAGACATATCCCGAACGGATAAGGAACGGAACGTCAGGGATGATGAACTTGAAGAGGATAGAGAATCCGAAGGTGCCGATGGCGGCAACAACAGCCGCAGTGCCGGAAGCTCGTTTCCAGAGCAGACCGAGACCAAAGATGACAACGACGCCAGGATAAACGAAAGCAGAATACTCCTGTATGAACTGGAAAGCCTGGTCGATGCCTCCCATGAGCGGATAGACGGCGAGGAGAGCGATGATGAGTGCACAGACAGACGTCATACGTCCTACGGTTACGAGCTGTGTCTCAGAGGCGTTCTTGTTTATATGCTGCTTGTAGATATCCATTGTGAACAATGTCGATGTCGAGTTGAACATTGACGCCAATGAAGAGATGACAGCAGCAGAGAGGGCAGCGAACGACAGACCCTTCACTACGGTCGGTGTGAAGTTGCGGATGAGGAAGGGATAGGCGTCGTCAGAGCGTGTTATGGCTCCGAAGAGATGTTCGCGAAGGTCGGCACACTCAGGAGAGTTGATGATGAAGAATGCGCAGACACCCGGGATACATACGATGAACGGGATGAGAATCTTCAGGAATGCAGCGAAAATCATACCTTTCTTAGCCTCAGAGAGGTTTTTCGCAGCCAGACCTTTCTGTATGATATACTGGTTAAAGCCCCAGTAGCCAAGGTTGGTGAGCCACAACGCGCCGAAGATAAGGACTATGCCCGGGCTGTCGAAATACGGGTCAGACGGCTGTGTGATTGCACCTGCCGCATCCTTGACACCGTTGATGACAGGATAGAGCTCTTCGTTACGCGTGACGACAAGGTTGAAGTGTTTGTCCCCTTCCTGTCCGATACACCACGAATAGATATTGCCGAGGGCTTCAAACGGGCCACATCCCCACACTTCTGCTCCGATGACATAGAGAGCAGCATAAGCTGTGATAAGACCGCCGCCGACGAGGAAGATAACCTGCATGACATCGGTCCATGCAACAGATGCCAGACCGCCATATATAGAATATGTACCGGCGATGACGAAGAGGGCGAAGATGATGACAAGGCGAACCTGATCGACATTCATGCCCATCACGTTGACCACAAGGTCGGTCGGCAGGCCGAGAATCTGCTGTATCGCCAAAGCTCCGAGCCACGCCACGGAAGTGAGGTTCACAAAGACATAGAGGAAGAGCCACAGGAGCGAGAAGGCAAGCCCCACACCCCAGTTGTAACGTTCGCGCAGGAACTGCGGTATGGTGAAAATCTTCTTCTCGATCATCAACGGCAACAGGAACTTGCCGACAACGAGGAGCGTAGCAGCTGCCATCAACTCGTAGGCAGCCTGTGCTATGCCGCTATAGAAAGCCGAGCCGGACATGCCGATAAACTGTTCTGCGGAAATGTTTGCAGCGATAAGCGATGCGCCCACAGCCCACCATGTCAGTGTTCCGCCAGCAAGGAAATAGTCTTTCGATGTTTTCTCCTCGCCTTTCTTGTTGCGGCTGAGGAAGATGCCCAATCCTACAAGCAATACGATGTAGGCTGCGAAAACAACATAATCGATGGTTTTAAAACCATTGTTTTGTAATGCTTCTATTACACTCATTTGTTTTTAGGTTTTGTATGATTAAGATTTTGGTTAGTATTTATTCAGTTGACAAGTTGACGAGTTGGCAAGTTGACAATTTGACGAAATATGTGCATTTCTCATACATTGGGAAGCCAAGGATTCATTATCTATGTCGTCGAACTTCTGTTGTTTGTACATTCCACTCAGTATAGCATCATTTACGCAAATGGATGAGTTCCGCTCGGTAGTCTTGGATTATTGGTTCCTTGATATTGAGCCAAAGCACTTGTCCCTCTGACCTTTTAATCTAAAACAGGTCTAATGGAATACCCCGTCGATTACATAATTCATCCAGTTCGAAATAGTTACCAACGAAAGTAAGAGCATAAGCATAATTATAGATTATTGAACCGTCAGAACTCCAATACTTTCCGCTATCATATTTCCATTCGATTGAGGTATCCCAGTACCATCCTGGCTGGCAGGAAAACTGAAGAGGTCAGAACGTCGAGAATTTGTATATGCAACGGCTTGTGTACTTTTCGCCCGGCTTGAGTAGAGGTGAAGGCCACTCCGGCTTGTTAGGAGAATCGGGGTATTTCTGCGTCTCGAGACAGATGCCGGTGCGCTGTGCATAGACTACGCCGTATTTGCCGTGTGCTGTAGAATCAAGAAAGTTGCCTGTATATACCTGCACACCCGGCTCTGTTGTGTACATCTGCAGCATTATGCCGCTCTTCGGGCATTTCAGGACAGCGGCGCAGGTGTTGATGTCGCCTTTCGTGTCGAGCACCCAGTTGTGGTCGTAACCGTTGCCGAAGCGCATCTGCTCGTCGTTCTTCAGGTTGTCGTCGGTTATGTCCTGCCCTATTGCCTTCATCTTTCTGAAGTCAAAGAGAGTAGCTTCCACGCTGCGGATTTCGCCCGTTGTCATGAAAGTAGAATCTACAGGAGTGAAGTTTGAGGAGTTGAGCAAGAGCGAATCTTCAAGGATTGTGTTGTTGGCGTCACCGGACAAGTTGAAATACGAGTGGTTTGTCATGTTTATGATTGTTGTCTTGTCTGTTGTAGCCTCGTAAGAGATGTCGAGAGCATTGTCGTCGGTGACAGTATAAACGACTTTTGCAGTCACCTTCCCGGGGAAGTTCATGTCTCCGTCTTCTGATACCAATGTGAGTTTCAGTGTGTTTTCCGATGTCTGTTCGGCAGAATAGACTTTGTATTGCCATCCGTCCGGTCCGCCATGCAGTGTATGTCCGAAATTGTTTGTCGGCAGCTGGATTGCTGTTCCGTCAACAGTAATCTTTCCGTCTTTGATGCGATTGGCATAGCGTCCTATCGCTGCGCCGAAGTCAGATGGGCTGTTCACGCTGTCGGTATATTGTTTCAGGTTGTCAAAACCGAGAACGACATCCTGTTGCACTCCGTTCCTGTCTGGTACGCAAACAGAAACAACTCTTCCGCCGAAGTTGGTAATCAGGACATCCATGCCTTTCGCATTGGTGAGATGGAAGAGCTTTACAGGAATTTCATTCACTACAGAATCAAACGCTTCCTGCTGTGGACACTTGTCCAAGACAGATGTAGATGTTGAGGTTGTGCATGCTGTCACGAAAGACATCATGGCGAATAAGCTTGCTTTGATCAGGTTTTTCATTTGTATATCTTTTAGGGTAATCTTAATCAGGTTTTCAGTACATAAAAGAATATGCCGATGTGCTTGAGGCGTAAGGCAAGCAGGTCGCCTCGCTCCGATGGTCCAGTTCCTGTTTTCGATGTTCTGGCGATGTCATCTGTATGCGGATATGCCCATGATGCCGTAAGCATATTCTTTTTAATAATTTTTGTAAACGCAAAGTTACAAAAAAAACAGATAATAAGGCAAAACTGTATGTTGAATTTTATTAATTTTAAGAATATAGCCGAAAAAACATCCGTTTTGGTTGCAAAATACATTTTTTGCAATCACCCTGCCACGTGTCGCGCCTTTGTTGACAACGAGATGATGTCACTATGTGACACAACAACGAACGGCGGCATTGTCAGCGGTTTGTTGAGGCATAATGGTAGTAGTACCAGTAGGTGTTACGATAGCTCTTCCACATGGCGTATTGCCTCTCTTTTTCTGTCGCACATTCCTGCAGCATGTCCCGCATATCGTTGTAGTCTGCCTCAAGAACAGAATCCTGATATTGCGTGACAGGCACAGAGCGCAGATGCTGGTAGAGCACAAGCGCCTCTCTGAAATGACGTGGCAGAGAATCGTTCGCCGTTGGCGATGACAGGTTGCACAACGATGCCATGCGGTTAGCGAAACGGTCAAGTTCCCTGCCTACGAGCATGGCGCATAGTCTGTAGTCCTGCGACTTATGTCTCATCAAGAATTTCCGTGAGACAATCAGCGGCTTGACGTTCTCAAGCTGCATCAGGGAAGCGGTATTGCCTACGACCGGCTGGCAGAACAGGCTGTCGGCTATGCCTCCACACTTGTCGAGTGCGATGGCACGCAGAAGAGTGAGTGTCGTGTCAGTCTCCAACTTCACGTGAGGCTGGAAAGCCGAAGGTGCGAGATAGTCTGGCAGGAAAGAGCGTCCGCCCCTGCATCCCTCGTTTGCCAAGCCGGCATAATCCCTGTCCAAGAGCATGCGCTCTGCCTTTATCTGACGGTTGAAGAGATCGTTGCCGTTTGTCAGGCATAGCACGGAAATCATCATCACCGACATGATTGAAAGACTGACGGTGAGATTACGCGACGAGAATAAGCTGTACGCAGTAGAAGAGGCTGGCAGATAGAGCTTTGCAGCTTTTACGATAAAGAAATACAAAAGCAGTATAAGAGGTATGGCATATACCCATGTAGACATGGCGAGCCCTCCCCCATCCTCAGCGTGTACAGATGTCATGAAAGCCAAAACGAGCATTGACGGGAGATAAGTGAGAGCATGGCTTGCGCCATGCAGTCTTGTGGCTGCAAGCGTCAGGCGTTGCAGGAGATAGAGGACGAAAGTCACGAGCAGTGCGCTCGGCAGCCTATGATAGACCGTAGCCCCTTTCGACAGCACATGCTGTGCGTATGCAAGTGTCGGTGTCTGGTAGAAATACACAAACACGAAAACGAACAAGCAAAACACGACAGCACACACAGCCCTCTCGGCTGTGGTGCTGTCTGTTATACGGTTATATGTCATACACAAATTGTTGCGTTACATTATCCTGTACACATCTCTTCGCCATGTGGCAGATGTGTCAGTTCTTCTTCAGTACCAAAGCCGAGCGTGCGGGGAGATAGAGTTTCAGCCACTCTTTATGCTCCTCTACATACGCCGGGTCGTAGTTTGTGAAGTGTGTGATGGAATCGTCATTCAGCCCGTTGCCGCCGAAGGCGGGGCTGTCTGTGTTCAGCATGACGCTGTACGAGCCTGTCGGGACGAGGAAGCCGTAACCGGTGAATGATTTTGTCGGGTTGAAGTTGAAGACAAACAAGAGGTCGCCGCGTGTATATGCGAGCACCTGGTCGCCGTCGTTATGCCATATCTCCGTCACAGGAGTCTTGTTGAAGGCTTTCTCGCTCTTCAGCACTTCAAGCATCTTCTGGTCGAAATCTCCGAGATAGTGATAGCACAACTCCTTGTTGTCCACGAGGTTCCATTGTCTGCGTGCGTATTTATAGCTCCATCCGTTTCCTTCGCGCGGGAAATCAATCCACTCCGGATGTCCGAACTCGTTGCCCATGAAGTTCAGGTATCCGCCGTTGATTGTCGAGCATGTCACGAGGCGTATCATCTTGTGCAGCGCGATTCCGCGGTGCGCCACGTCGTTCTCGTCGCCTTTCTTGAAATGCCAGTACATGTCAGCGTCTATAAGACGGAAAATGACGGTCTTGTCGCCCACGAGAGCCTGGTCGTGCGATTCTACATACGAGATGGTCTTCTCGTCTTTGCGGCGGTCTGTCATCTTCCAGAAGATGTCGAAGACGCCCCATTGCTCGTCGCTCTTCTCCTTTATCATTTTTATCCAGTAGTCGGGTATGCCCATGGCGAGACGATAGTCGAAGCCCATGCCGCCGTCTTCAAACTTGGCTGCGAGGCCCGGCATGCCCGACATCTCCTCGGCTATTGTGATGGCGTTCTTGTTGACCTCATGAATCAATTTGTTTGCGAGTGCGAGATAGCAGAGAGCGTTGTCGTCCTGTGCGCCGTTGAAATAGTCGCCATATCCGCCGAAGTCCTGTCCGAGGCCGTGGTTGTAGTAGAGCATAGATGTCACGCCGTCGAAGCGGAAGCCGTCGAACTTGAATTCCTCAAGCCAGTATTTACAGTTAGAGAGCAGGAAGTGCAGCACCTCGTCCTTGCCGTAGTCGAAGCAGAGCGAATCCCACTGGTTGTGTTCGCGGCGTGCTCCGGGATAGAAATACTGGTTTGGGTCTCCAGCGAGATTCCCCAGTCCCTCCACCTCGTTCTTCACAGCATGAGAGTGTACGAGATCCATGATGACAGCCACGCCGAGCTGGTGGGCTTTGTCGATGAGGGCCTTCAGCTCTTCCGGTGTTCCGAACCTCGACGATGCGGCGAAGAAGTTAGAGACATGGTATCCAAACGAGCCATAGTAAGGGTGCTCCTGAATGGCCATCACCTGTATGCAGTTGTAGCCGTCTTTCACGATGCGCGGCAGCACATTATCCTTAAACTCGGTGTATGTGCCCACTTTCTCCGCATCCTGTCCCATGCCGATGTGGCATTCGTAGATGAAGAGCGGGTCTTTCTTCGGGCGGAAAGATTTCTTCTCCCACTTGTATTCCTCTTCCGGAGCCCACACCTGTGCCGAGAAAATCTTTGTCGTCTCGTCCTGTACTACACGACGTGTCCATGCGGGTATTCGTTCGCCTTCTCCCCCATTCCATTTCACTTTCATCTTGTACAGGTCTCCATGCTTCAGCGCGGCCTTCGGCAGTTTGAGTTCCCAGTTGCCGGATTCAGAGATACGTTTCATGGCATACTTCTCATTCTCCTGCCATCCGTTGAAGTCTCCTATGATATATATTGCCGTGGCATTTGGCGCCCATTCTCTCAACACCCATCCGCCTCTCGCAGTCCGGTGTAGTCCGAAGTAGAGGTATCCGGAAGCGAAATCCGCCAGTGAGGTTTTGCCATTGTTAGTGAGTTTGTCTATCATCCACTTTGCGTGGTCGTGACGTCCTCTGATGGCATCTTCGTACGGTTCAAGCCACGGGTCGTTCTTCACCAATCCGATATGCTTGACGACACTGGTTTTCTTCTCAGCAGCCTTCGCGTTGCATTTGCTGCCGCATCTGTTAGTTTTTTTTGCAGTCTCTGCCATATATATAAATAATGTATATAAGGGTTGTTACGAGGTCAGGTTTCTCTTATGCAGGAAGTCAGTTCTGTATGCCTCCCGCTGCGCGTCATCCTACTGCGATCTTTATCACAGCCTTGTGGATATTCTCTGCCGTTCCGATGCAGGGCTGATGTCCGTCTTCGGGCAAGAAGACAGCCATCATTCCCGGATGGCATGTTATGAAGCTCTCGCCCTGCACTCCGGGATATTTCGTCACATCCTTCGCCTCGTTGTACTCTGCCTCGGGCAGGTCGGCTGTCGGCGTATAGCCATATGTCTCGTCGGCGTCGAGAGGTATCTGTATGTCGAGCATACGTCTGTGTGTCTCCATCACAGCCTCCTCTTTTGTCTTGCCCTTCGTGTCCATGATGTTGACGAAACAGTCAGGGCCGTCAATCTCATGCTTGCCGTTTTCCAATGCGTTGAGGTCGTTAGCCTCAAGAAACTCTATCACCTTGCTGAAGTGGCGGTTCACGCCAACATAGTTCTTCAGGTTTTCAATCTTATCTATTATCATAGCATATATATTTTAAGTTAATTATTAGATTTCTAACGAATGGGATATCAAGAATCTATGATTATTCTCCAATTCCTGGGTTCGAGACAAGGAGAAGCGTTATTTCTTCGTTTTCTCCTTGAATCCGTCAACATAGACGCCGGTTTCCGTCACCTGGCCGTCCCTGTTCTTCATCACATACTCGCCGTGTCTGACACCGTTGCGATACGAGCCCTCGAAGCGTACGCCGTCCTTGTCCTGCTCTATGGCCTTTCCGTCGGGTTTGCCGTTGCGGTACATTCCTTTGAATTTCGTGCCGTTGCTGAAATGTATAATCATCTCGCCGTTCATCTTTCCGTTCTTGAACGTCCCTTCAAAGGTGTCGCCGTCTTTCTTCTTCAGCACGCCCCTGCCTTCATATTTGTCGTTTTTCCAGAATCCGTCATACGAATCACCGTTGCGCCATACGAGCACCCCATGTCCGTTCTTCTCGCCGTTGGCGAAATGTCCGGTATATACATCTCCGTTGGCAAATCTGAAGATTCCTTCTCCATGCCTCTCCCCCTGAACGTACGAGCCCTCATAGACATCATGGTTGGCATACTTGTACACGCCTCTGCCGTTCTGAATGTCGTCAGACCAGAAGCCGGTATATACATCACCATCGGCATATCGGTAGGTACCCTTGCCGCTGCGCTGGTTCTGGCTCCACTGTCCGTCATAATACGACCCGTCGCCCCAGTCATAGTGTCCTTTGCCGTGCTTCATGTCGTTCTTCCATTCGCCATCGTAAAAGGCTCCGGAGGCGAAGACATACTTGCCCTTGCCCTGACGCTTGTCCATATACCATTGTCCGTCGTACATGTCGCCGTTGTAGTAGTACATCACGCCATGTCCCTGCTGATAGTCGCGAAACCACAGACCGACGTATTTGTTGTTGTTCATGAAATAGTAGGTGCCTTTGCCGTGCTGCTGGTCCTGAAACCACTCGCCTTCATATCTCTCGCCGTCAACGAAGGTATAGACGCCATAGCCCTGGCGTTTGCCTTTGACATACTCACCCTCGTACATGTCGCCGTTCTTGTACGTCGCCGAGCCTTTGCCGTGCGCCTTGCCAGCCACCATCTCGCCCTTGTACATGCCGCCGTCTTTCAGGACACACGAACCGAGCATTATCTTCTGTCCGTATGCAACGGCAGAAGCCATAAACAGAAAAATGTATATAAGTATTGTTTTCACAAGAAATGTCGTAGGTTTAATTTCCACAAAGATACGACTTTTCTCAGAAAAAGGAAGCGTAACAACAGATAATTTTGTTTTTTTTCACTTTTCAAGAATATTATCTGCGCAAAGGACAAGCCGTTCCCGATTTTTTTTGTAAATTTGCAGGAAAATAGGTTCTTCACTCCAGTTTCGCATATCTGTGAAATGCTGTCAGTAAACAAGCGGACGTTATTTTTTCGTCAAACTTGTAAACTATCAAGAATCAACTCATCAACTCGTCAACTTAAAAAGAAATATGAAATACCTAATCGTAATCCCCGCCAGGTACGCATCCACACGCTTCCCCGGCAAACCTCTCGCCATTCTGGGAGGGAAACCCGTCATACAGAGAGTATATGAGCAGGCGCGACAGCTCACAAGCGACATCTATGTCGCCACTGACGACAGCCGCATCTACGACACCGTCACATCGTTCGGCGGCAACGCCGTGATGACTTCTCCCGACCATAAAAGCGGGACAGACCGCATCGAGGAGGCTGTACGCAAGATACAAGAGAAGACACACGCCGAATACGATGTCATCGTCAACATTCAGGGCGACGAACCTTTCATACAACCCGCCCAGATAAAAGCCCTCATCGACTGTTTCAACGACGAGAGGACAGAGATTGCCACGCTCGGCATACGCTTCGGCAGACCGGGAGGGGCAGAGAGTGACAACACCGCGCTGCTTCACGACATACAGAACAGCAACTCGCCCAAGATTGCCGTCTCGCAACAGGGCTTCGCCCTCTATTTCTCACGATCCGTCATCCCCTTCTGCCGCGGCGTAGAAGAAGCGCGGTGGCCCGAGACCTTCCCCTATATCAAACACATCGGCATGTATGCCTACCGCAGACACGTGCTCGGCGAAGTGACTGCACTGCCACAGTCGCCATTGGAGAAAGCTGAAAGCCTCGAACAGCTGAGATGGCTCGAAAACGGATACAGAATAAAGGTCGGCATAACAACTTCTGAGACGATCGGCATCGACACGCCCGAAGACCTCGAGAAGGCGGAACGGTTCCTCGAAGAGAAAGTTCGTACTTAGACGTAGCGAGGCTGAAATAAGGATTGCATGATATGCAACCATGTGAAGAAAAGCCTAAACCAGAACGTCTGGAATAGAACACAAATACGTCACAAAAAATGGCAATGATATACAATTAGGCACAAAATAATTTGGAATACTGCCATCACTGATAGCATTTCAAATTGTATGTGCCAAAAAGTATATTGTTGCCTTAATTTCATTGTTTTCTAATATTGGAATTTTGAAAAGTTGTAGTATAATTAGCCATAGTTTTTACAAAGTGTGATAATTAGGTAAGCACTTGGTAAAAGGTAGAAAAGTGGCGATAGGAAATTTGAGAGATAGCTGAAAAGATGAATATTTAACGCTTTTAATGTTTTTTAAGACCACGTTTTGTGAGGATTAGATTGCAGATTCAATGCTAATGCAGTAGATTTTGGGCACAAAGGAACTAATGCTTTCAAACATTATTAATATGGAATGGCTTCCCCGTAAGTGAACCTTTCAAATACTGGGAATGCATTCAAAAGAAGAGCAAAAAGATTTGGTGTAATCCAGTGTTGATACAGCGCTAATCTTTAGTGCTAAAATTTCAAATTAGCAAAGAAATAGGTAGAAAAATGCTATTTCGAGGGTGATTTTTGGCACTTTTCACTAAAAAATGGCACTTTGAGTACAAAATTTAAAGAATATTTTGATTGTATATGAAAAATAATATGTAAATTTGCAGCGTCGAGCCTACGCTGTGCCATCTGAAAAGGATGTGCGGCTGGGTGGGGACACTACATAATGTAAAAGCGTCATCGATGCTTTGTCCTTAGGCCTCTTGAACCTAGGAAATTCAAACAGCTTGCTGAGGACAATGTCAGAAATGAATGCTACGGGTATGCAATTAAAAAGTATCCCGGGGTGTGCAGGTGAGGGTATAATATATCCTCAAAGCACACTTTTTCCGGAGGTACGTGCAACATACCAGCGTAGGCAGACATTCTACAAGTCAGCAAGCAGGTTATCCTAGGACCGAAGAGGCAGGCGAGTAGTGATGGAAGCCTACGTTTTTTGCGTTATAGTAGGTAACAGTAGTTAAACTAAATTGCCTTATCGGGTTTCTAAGGCGCTTAATAGAAACTATGGGCTTATTTGGTTTTGGCACAGCAAAAGGCAAAAGCGGCGGATTGATGAACGTCATTCGCTGTGATGAGCCTGAGTATTTAGTGTGGAAATGGCGTCCGGAAGGTCAAGGTGCGAATTCCACGAGTAGAGAAAACTCCATTCGATATGGTAGTAGCCTTCGAGTCAAAGACGGTGAAGTTGCAGTTTTTGTTTACAAGCAGAAAGATGGTGCATTACAGGACTTTATCGTTGGTCCGTATGACGATACTATTAAAACAGCGAATTTCCCTATTCTCTCTAGTATTGTTGGTTTAGCATTTGGTGGAGAGAGTCCATTTCAAGCTGAAATCTATTTTATCAATCTCCAAGGCAATAATCAGATAAAATTCACCATTCCTTATTTTGATGTTGCAGACCCTCGTCTGCCGGACTTCCCTGTACCTGTAGCTGTAAGAGGAGCCATTACCTTCGCATTGGAAGATTACAAGAATTTCATCAAGCTCAACCGTCTGATTGATTTTGACCTTGAATCCTTCAAAAAGCAGATTAAGGATGCCATGGTTAGAAAAATCAAGAGCATAGTAACAAACGTGCCTTCTGACCTTGGCATGCCTGTAGTTCAAATGGAGCGTAAAATAGACGAGATAAGTGAAGTACTCGAAGGTAAGCTTAAAGACCGTCTTGACGAATATGGCGTCAGAATGAAGCATATAGATATAAATGCCATAGAAATAGACAAAGATTCAGATGCTTATACTGAGGTTAAAGGCCTCACAGGTGGTCTTACAGCCAAGACAATGCAGGCTCAGGCCGAACTCAACATAAAGAATATGCAGGATATGCAAGCCATGAATGCTGCAAACCTTGAAGAAACCATGCGTATTCAACGTGAAGAAGCACAGCGTGCACAGAAACTCCAGACTGAAACAAACTTCCTCGGTGCACATGCTCTCAACCAGCAAACAAATGTTCTCCAAACTGCCGCCTCAAATCTTGGTCAAATGGGCTCGATGAATATGGACGCAGGTGGTGGCGGAATGAACCCTGCCGGAATGATGACCGGAATGATGATGGGAGGTGCTATGGGTGGTCAGATGGCAGGCATGATGAACAATATGGGTCAGCAGATGCAGAATGCCATGAATACCCCACCACCAATGCCTACTGTTCAGTATATGATTGCAGTGAATGGTCAGCAGACAGGTCCCTACAATATGCAGCAACTTCAGCAGATGGTTCAGATGGGACAATTAACTCCCCAAACATATGTATGGAAGCAAGGTATGGCTCAATGGGAACTTGCAGGAAATGTGCCTGAACTCGCATCTCTTTTTGCCGCACCGGCACCTCCTCCTGTTTCTGGCGGAATGCCAACACCTCCAATGCCTTAACACTTTGAAGGCTCGTAACCGGTTTGAACTAAACCTTTTATTATCAAAATAGTAACAATAAAAAATAATTCATCATGAAAGAACAAAAAGAAAAGAGAAAAGCAGGTTGGTTTTTCGAGTTTATCTTCTACCTATTGGCAATCGTAGTAGCATTAGCGTCATTCGCACTAGTTTTAGGAGGTGTATTTACGGGTAACGAGGGCCCGGCACTTTTTGGAATTGGACTGTCAGTCGTTTTTGCACTTCTCGTATTTATCATTCCATTCTTCCGTCGTAATGCATATATCAGATGGTTAGCATGGGCAGCCCTGGGTGATGCAGCTTGGTGGGCTTATACAATGTTCGCAGGATAAAATGGACAACGAAAGCTTCTACTCCATTGACCGACTCGTAGAATTCGGCATGGGCATGGCAATGGCACAGCAAATGGTAGGCATGATGAACCAAACCATGAGGCAAATGTATGTCCCTGGTTGCATCCAATCCATGCCAGCAGTACAGCCTGTAACATTTTATGTAGCCATTAACGGTCGGCAAGTGGGTCCGATTTCTGAAAGTGAATTTACCCAGTTGGTTACAACCAAAC